>NZ_CP098518.1:2400000-2771811 GCF_023703795.1 Haloplanus sp. HW8-1
AATATTATGTATCGTATGATGCCAATCGTCACTCCTCGACGGCCGATCCCCACCCGGTGCCATCGAGCCCGCGGACGAAGGATGGGACGGCGACACGCCACTCGGCGATAACCTCTCCACGTGCGTCTCGAACGAAGGGTCGTGGTACCCTGACTCTCGGAACTGTTATACCCGAAAGGGCCATACGTTTGTTTGCAATGTCAAACGGAACGGTTGATTTCTTCAACGACACTGGCGGCTACGGTTTCATTTCGACTGACGACGGCGACCTCGACGACGACGAGGACGTGTTCTTCCACATGGAGGACGTTGGTGGTGCGGACCTCGAAGAGGGTCAGGAAGTCGAGTTCGACATCGAATCATCCCCGAAGGGACCCCGCGCGACGAACCTCGTCCGCAACTAGCGACCACTTCCGCCTGTCGTTTGTAGCGATGGTCGGCAGTTCGTTTTTTCAGATCGTCACACTGCGTAGCCAACGCACTCCGTCCCCTCTGTCGTGAGTGCTTCGGACGTTCGGCGGGAGCGGGCTATAGAGCCTTTGTAAGTCATCGCACACCTGATCGTCGGACTGCGTGCGATCAGGTGTGCAAACAGTTCCAAACGCTACTATAGGAAGTGAAGCGGGACGGATTGGGTGTGCAAACCAAGACCTCCCGCTTCGCTGGCGATGGTTGTTTCGCTCGCCAAAACAGTCGTCGTTGGCGAGCCAGCTCCGGCATACCGACCCGGAAAGGGGGGGTATGCCGACCGGGCGATTCTCGCTGTGCAAGGCTTCAAAGAATCCCTCGACCACGATTACCGGACGCTGATGGATGTTCTGCGAGAAATGCCAAGGCTCGAAAACGCACCCGTCGAGAAGCTGACACAGACCGAACTTGCCGAGTGGCACGACATCCGGCGAAGAACCATCTACAGCTGGCTGATTCGACTCGATACTGACGAACCGCTTGAGCAAGCCGTGTCTGATGCTCGTCGATCCGGAAGATCACGACGGTCGATACCGCTCTTGACCAACCTCGCTTCCAAAGTGAGCAATTACTTCTAACGCCTACTGGCGCCGTTGCTCTCGTTGATGAACTCAAATCCGCCCCATGGTGAGGATCTACTACTGACATGTCGTGTGTTGTCAATTAACTTAATAAGGACGTATGTGAATCGTGAGAGGTAATGTCTCAGAGACTTGAAAACGAGACGGCAGTAGTGACCGGAGCGTCGTCGGGGATCGGTCGTGCCACGGCCCGGCAGTTCGCCCGTGAGGGAGCCAACGTCGTCGTCGCGACACGTCACCGCGAACCGCGGTTGGGTGGGGCACCGACGGTCGAACTCATTGAGGAGGAAGGCGGGGAAGCGATGTTCAAGCAGACGGACGTTCTGCGACTCGGTGATCTTGAGGACGCGGTCGACGCCGCCGTCGAAGCGTACGGTTCGCTGGACGTTATGGTGAACAACGCAGCCGTTTTTGAGACCCGACCGATCGAGGAGGTCGACGAGGAAAACTACGACTGGATGATGGACACGAATCTCAAAGGTGCGTTCTTCGGCTGTCAGGCTGCCATCCAGCAGATGGAAGCACAGGATGAGGGCGGAACCATCGTCAACGTCTCCTCGACCTCGGGCCTCTATGGACTCCCGGAGTCGTCGGTCTACTGCGCAGCGAAGGGCGGGGTGACGAACCTATCGCGGTCGCTAGCCTACGAGAAGGGACCGGAGGGAATCCGGGTCAATTCGGTCAATCCGGGGATCATCGAGACGGCGATGACGAAAGAAGACGAGGGCGAGCTCGTCACGTTAGCCGAGGAGGTTCCGCTGAAATACATCGGTGATCCCGAAGAGGTCGCGACCGTGGTCGCCTTTCTGGCGAGCGACGAGGCCTCGTACATCAACGGTCACAATCTCGTTGTCGACGGTGGGGTTACTATCAGAGAGGTCTGACGCCCTCTACCGGTTCGACTCTGGAACGGCTTCTGACCGATCGATTGCTGTCTCATACGGATGGGACACCGACCACGAGAGAAGTGTCGGGCAAGTTACTGAATTTGCCCGTAAATCTAATGCCCCGACAGGGATTCGAACTACGGTCGCGGCGAGGCCGCTCCCCGATTCGACTCCTGTCACGTACGGTTCGCTCGCGTCACGGAGTGACGCTCGCTGTAATGCTCCGACAGGGATTCGAACCCTGGTCATTGCCGTGAGAGGGCACACCTCGCTCACGAACGGAGACTGCCTGCAAGCACGGTCAATCCGGGCTTTTCTCGTCTATATTGGCTCAAACACCGTGGCTACCAGGTACTTTCCGGGGCTTTCTATATAAATTCCCGGAGCGATGCCCAACGGGCAACTTACATTGGATTAATAAATTCAATATTTAAACTGGTGCGTGTAAATCCCCATACCTAATTCATCAATAAAGTCAGATACAGCCACTTCTGTTCTCTCTACCTATTTTTACCCTTTCAGATGTATCATATACGATATCTTATTTTTCTCGTCGAGGCCGCACGAGGCCCAGTAACTCATCGGGTTGTTGCAACAACTTTTCGCGATCAGCTACAGTAATATCGGGGTTAAAATCCGAAACTTCGAGATCAATTCATGCAATCGGTTCTGTTGAAACCCTCAATCGCTGATAGGATTCACGGGGCGTGCTGAATACAGGGCGCGAGTCGGTCAGCGCCATCAGCACCGTTTCACGATCAAACCATACTCGTCTCAGCGGCGGGTACGCGAATCCCCGCAGTATTTGAATATCGCGGGAGACGACACGCTTGGTGCCCTCCATGATCGATGAGATCGTGTTCGGCGAGCCCTCCAGAGGGGTTGGGCTGGTTTTCCTCTGTGGTGCACTTCTGCTGGCCGGGCAACAGGCGTACTACGTCATTGTAGAAGGGGCGACGCCGTTCTATGCTAGCCTGTTTCTGATCGCTGGGATGGCCCTCTCAGGCATTGCCGAGTCCTTGCCGAAATCTCGCCGACGGGCTGCTGGTGCCCTGCGACTTACGGCGATCGCTGTACTGGTGAGTCTTCTCGTAATCGGCTTCGTCACGCCCGAACTCCTCTCAGCGTAATCGAGCCGGTCGGATTGAGTTCACCGCTCTTGCTACGAGTTCATTCCCACGGAGACTCTTTTGGAGTGACCGAAAAGACAAGAGGTGAAGTTGCTACACGCAACCTCTACATTCAGCACGAGGTTCCTGACAGCCTCGGGGTAGATTTCACGGGCCGTGCTGCATAGAGGGCGCGTATCTCCCACGATGCGCGTCCGGAAGCTGATTTTTTCGAGCAAGGAACGAAGCACATATACCCGGCACCCACATATGTAAATCGTGGATAAAATCAACGTTACTGACATTGCGGACCAACTGGCCGAGGACGGGGAGATGGAAACCGAAGCGATGCGTGCAGTGTCGTTCAGCCTCCAAGTGATGCGGTTTGAGCCGGGCGACGCGGATCCGATGCACGCGCACGCCGAGGAAGAGATTTACCGTATCGATATGGGCGAGGCGACGCTCGTGACCGACGACGAGTCGGTGGAGGTCGAGCCGGGTGACGTTGTCCATCTCCGTCCCGGGACAGACCACCAGTTCACCGATTTCGACGGCAAGTTCGTGGTCACGGTTATGTACGCGCCCGCCGAAGGCTCTCAGGCAACGTAACGACAGGTCGCACCCTACGCCTGTAGTCCCGTCGAGTACGACCTTTCTGCGTCGTTCCGAACGGCCAGTTCGATCCTATCTACCGAACCAGAGCCGACGGTCTACTGAGTACACCCTCTGTATTCAGCAATCCCTTCGAGTCAGTTATTGAAGATTTCAGCAGAGCCATCTAAACCTAATTACTCCTCTGGGAGGAGAAGTCGATAACTGCGCCACCGTAACGAGTGATCCACGAGAGTCAGATATTGGAATAAACCTTGCCTCAGCCTGCTGTGCTCTAAGAACGGCACTCAGCAGAGGCTATCGAACACAATTATCTCAAATACCACCCGATACCAGACGGATCCTCAGGTGGAGCTAACGGACTCGACGGGACAGATTGGGCAGACTCGAACTGATGGTACGTAGGCGGCGCAAGGTCGTTCGGACCATCCGGGTAGAAGAGAGAAGCCAACGCTTGGTTGTGCGCGCGCCCGGCACCGAGTTCGAACATTCCACCTCCGTAGAGGTCGATGTCATTTTCCAAGGCGTAATCGAGGAACTGACAGAGAGATTCGAGCCTCCCGAACCGACACGGTTTGACGTTAATGATCTCCGGATCCAAAGGTAGTTCTCGCACGCTTTCAACGTCCGTAATCGGTGCATCCCAGGCGACGCGGCCAGCGTGTGCTTCGAGTATTCTCCTTGTCTCATCAGTTACTGCGGGATCCTCGACGATTGCATTAGGAAACATCTCGAATACTCGCCGATACAGTTCCGGATCGGCAGGTACGCCGACGTCCGATCCGTACTGCCCTTTGAGATCGAGTACTCGAACAGCATCCGTTGCTGCCAGTTCTGAGAGAAACGTCTCACTTGGATCGCCGGGTACATCGATTTTGAATCCGAGGTCCGGGACTGTTTCACGGATCCGACGTATGGGACGTACGCTCGGTGGCTCACCGAGCGAGGGACTGGCGACGAATGTCACTGGCTCGTATCTCTGATCAAGGACTGCAGCCAATGTCTGGCCCGACTGTTTGAGCGCTAGATCGAGGGCTGCACTTTCGATTGCCCACTGCTGGTGGTTGCTATTCTCTCTTCGCGGTGTGTGGTCAGCGAGATGTAATTCAGTATCGAGAGCAATCGCAAACGTGCCGACCGTATGCTCGCCAGCTGGGAGCGGAAATCGTTCGGTACGGAGTCGCTTGTGTGCTTCAACCGATGGAGTGGTATCTTCGCCGACTCCCGTGTAACCATCCCCATGAAGCTGAACGATAGTTCGTTCGAATGTCCGATGACTCGTTTCGATCCGTTTCTCTTCGAAGGTTATGTCTTCGACCGTGACTAGTAATGACTGGAGTGTGTCGTACAGGTCGGAACGTTCGTTATGGTGTTTCCAGTCATTCTCCCTCCCAGTGTCAACCATATCTCTGGTTAGGGCACTCTAGTGACGTAATCTCTTTCTGAAGTAGTAGGTCAGTAGAGTAAAACGCCTGGGCTCCTTGCCGAGTTCCCATTTCCCAGCCAGAGCGTATAGACGGACTCAGCTGGTCTCTGTCACCCACTGGGCGACCTGCTGGCTATACGTATCGTACACGGAGAGGCTTGTTTGGAGGGTTTCGTAGACCTCTTCGTAGTCAACATGCCCGTACTCGTGAGCAAGCACGTTCCGAAAACCGATTGCGGCGACGAGTGTCTTGGCCGTCTCTTCATCGATGATTCTCTCACGAGAGAGTACGCGAATCGCATCCTTGGATGTCGTTCCGTCGAACCCGAACTCGCGTGTGGCGATGTGTTGAGCGAGATCCGCACACGCCTGAATTGCGTTTTCGAACATCCGTTCGACGGCGCGTTGCTCGGTCGTACTCGAGAGAAACTCACCACGGGAGAGTGTCTCCTGCTTGGCTTTGAGTTCGCCATGATACTGCTCGATCTGTTCGAGTTTGACCGAAACGACTCGTTCGTCAACCACGTAATCCGTCCTCCGCGATTCGATCGATCACCGCACGCTGCTGGCGACGAAGCGTCTCACGCTGCTCGTCAAATTCCGCCTCGATATCTCTCTTGAACTGCTCAAATACCTGTTCATCGCCACAGAGGAGTTCACCATTCACGGCATCATGGGCAACATCCAGTGGAAGAGATTCAATATCGGAGACGTCGATGAATGGGCGTCCCTCGTGTTGGAGGTCACCGGAAAGGAAACATCGCTTCTCGAATCGATCTCGGTCCGAAAGCTCATTCGCAAACTTGATCGCAAGATCGAAATCGGAGGACAGCGTGGACTCGCCCGAGATCTGTGATCCGAACAGGACCGCGAATGTAATCTCTGGGTCAGAGCAGACTGCCTCCTCAAGAGCAGAGACCACCTGCGAATGCTCGGCACTCGGGCTCATACCTATAATCACACTGTATCGTCACAAAAGAATTCCGTCAACACGACTTGTCTTGATATGGAATATCGGGCATTATAGTTCGATGTTCGTTCGCGATACGAGCGAACCGTTACTGGGAGTTCTCGCGAAAGTCCTGATAGAGTCGGATCAACGTGTGAACATCGAGCATCGACGCGTCTGGGAGTTCCTCCTGCATCACGTCCCGAAGGTCGCGACAGGCGAGGACGATTCGATAGTACTGTCGAGCGTCGAACCCCGTTTCTAGGGACTCGATGTTACTGCAGTCGCTGAAGAACGTCTCGAATCGCTCGTACTGGAAATTCACGTAGTCATCGGGAGAGACACCCATCAGCAGGGTCGAGACGATTCGGAGTACGTTCCCGTCGGAGACGTCCTCGCTCGCTGCAAATTCGTGGAACTGCTCCAGTCGGTCGACCAGATGTTCATCCTCCGAAAAGAGCGTCGAAAGCACCGTCGCCGCCCGTTCCGGATCGTCCTCGCACGTCTCGCGGAAATCTCCAAGTTGAACGACACCCCACCGTCCCAGTAAGTACTGTGGCACAGGTGTCGACAGCATATCCGTGTCAGTGTATTCGTCCGATTTAGTCCAGAAGTCGTCGAAGAAGGGGGTGATATCGTCGGGTGACAGATTCGTGAGTTGGTACGACGTCGCGATATCCTCTGCGATGTACGTCGCAAAGTCCCACTTCCACGTCTCGTAGTGCCCGCCAGCCCAGTGATCGGTTTCCAAATCCGCGTAGGCATCGTTTCGTCGTGCAGCGATATGACCGTCGATAGCTGGGGTCGCTGCGTCGAAGTCGATTTCGATAGGGCCACGATCCGTCGTCGATGTGGAAGGGTAGCCACGTAGTGCAGAGTAGAGTTCGCCTCGCGGACCGGACGCTTCGGCAGTAATGTGGTCCTGCGTGGCCGTCGTAACGAGAGCGAACAACTGGTCGATCTCCTCGTAGACCGGAATCGGCTCTGCGGTCGACGCCGTCACGTGACCGGACACAGCAAGGTATACATCTTCGAACGACGTGAGTTGCTCAACCAATCCGTCGAACCCGCTCGCCGGTTCGATGCCGAACTTGCGGAGGCCATTCCGAGCCTGTTGGCTCACAGTGGGACCGTCTTCATTCGACCTTGAGTAGAGTTCGGGGACTACCGTCCCCCAACTCACTCGCTTTTTCCAAGACTCGTCGTACTGCTCGCTAGTTCGCATCTCGTCGAGGAATGTTGCGAGGTCGTCTAAGGTGCCGGACCAGAGGCTCCGGACGGTACTCGGAAACCACTCGTTCGCGGAAGCGAGTATCTGCTCGTTCCAGAGCGCGTCGAAATTCGCATCGGAGGGGTCCTGAGTAAAGGCCACTAAGCGCTCTCGGTACTGATCTGATCGTGTCGGTCGGGTGAGGTCGTATCCCGGGCCAGTCGGATGAGTTTCGGCGACGACACCCCACGTCTCCAGCAGATGGGTCGCCCTCGGTCCGAGCGTTAGGGCCATGTCTCACTCTCAGATCCCAGTGTGTTGGTTCCTTTGACTCCGCTGAAGGCCTCAGTAGGAGACAGACTGGACCGTGTTCGGCGTGTACGCATACCGTCGGCTGGGATCTGCAACTGTCCGAAAAATCGGGATCGTTGTCTGTCGCTACGAACGACAGTCGTGTCTGGGTGTTACTGTCGGACGACGTTCGCCGCGCGAGGCCCCTTGGGTGAGGACTCGATGTCGAACTCGACCTCAGTCCCTTCGGTGAGGTCCTCGCCGCCAACGTCCTCCATGTGGAAGAACACGTCCTCGTCGTCGTCGAGGTCGCCGTCGTCAGTCGAAATGAAACCGTAGCCGCCAGTGTCGTTGAAGAAATCAACCGTACCGTTTGCCATTACATACGAACGAAGGGTTGGCTGAGGGATAACCCTTCCGAGGGTCAAGGTACCACGACTCTTGACGCTACATTCGCAGGCCTGCTGAACTATCAGTTCAGCCTCGGAAAGATGAAACAACGGGTCTGGATGATCGATATCGCCGCTATATTCGGCACCAGTGTTAGACTTGGCCGACTACGTCTGCGAACGCGAAGTTGTCTCGTGCTTCCGTAATTTTGATCCGAACCCGGTCCCCCGGACTGGTGTTCTCGACGAATACGACGTAGCCAGGGGGTATGCGTGCGATACCATCCCCTTTCTCACCGATATCCTCGATTTCGACTTCTCGGATCTCGCCTTCATCGACAGGCGGCTGATCGAACTCCGTACTGTTATCCTGTCGCTGCCGTGTTCCCGACAGTTGACCGGTGAACTCCGACGAGTTGCTACCTACATCTTCTGCGGATCCAACCTCACCGGCTTCGAACAACGTCACTTTGTATCTCTTCCCCTCCTCCAACGATCCTACCTCGATTTCCTGCTCTGGGATCTCCAAAGTATACGACCCATTTCGGCTCGTTACCCGACTGGTGAACATGCACAGCAACGAATCTAAAAACTCCATCATCGACGGTATCTCTCCGCACCGTTAAAAACAGTCTGCAGTTTTGAAGGTACCTCTCTCGGGTAGACATGCAATGTGAGCAGAGAGTAACGGAGATTTCGGCACGAATCCCTCATTCATCGAATCCGTGTTTGTACTGTCTCCATTTCAGCAACATCCGTCTCGCCTTCTGGCAGTTGTCCTTGTGGGCATTGCTCTTCTTGATACGCCAACTCCTGCATCCACTCATCCGCGTGTTCGTGAGTTAGATCAGCGACGTATCGTCTCTCTTGCTCCCAGACCCGCCGATAGAACATGTCCATCCGATACGAACTGTCTCGAAGGCATAACCCTCGACCTTGTCCGGGTTCTTCCCGAACGTGAGTAACCATTTGAGACAGTCCTCACGCTGGGATCGATAGTCAGAAAGCTGACGTTCATTCAGCGATTCCTCGCTTGGCTCCGTGACAACCGTGATACCGTCGAGATCGGTCATGATTCACCCCTGAATCTTACGTCGAATGTAGTAGCCGGGGCAACAACATGAACCGCAAGACGGCGTCGGGGTGACACGGATTCGATCACGTGTTTGCCTTGTGGCATCGTATTCACCTGTGGTCCGCCACGGGCCAAACCCGCAAGACGAGAAAGGAATTGGAGTGCTCCGACAGGGATTCGAACCCTGGTCATTGCCGTGAGAGGGCAATATGATTGGCCGGACTACACTATCGGAGCCCGTCGACGCACGGGGCGTCGATCACATTCACAGCGAAGGGGTGCCAATATTTAAACTCCACTATATCGGTCGACCGGGCGGAGAGTAAAGGGTCTCGGGAACGAGGTGTTCGACGACTATGAGTCTCGAAGACAGCGCGACCGTCGTGACGGGTGCGAGTGCCGGCATCGGAGAGGCGACCGCCCACGAGTTGGCGAGTCGAGGGGCACGGGTCGCTCTCGCCGCACGGAGCGAGGACCACCTTGAGTCGATTGCCGCCGAGCTGGAAGCGGAGTACGGCGTCGAGACGCTCGTCGTTCCGACGGACGTCCGCGACGAATCGGCAGTCGAGTCGTTGATCGAGACGGTCGTCGACGCCTTCGGTGGCCTCGACGTCCTCGTCAACAACGCGGGACTCGGCCGCGGCGGCGAGGTGGCCGACCTCTCGACCGAGGAGTACCGGACAATGATGGACACGAACGTCGACGGCACGTTCTTCGCCACGCGGGCGGCGCTCCCGCATCTGTCGGCGTCGGCGGGCAACCTGATCTTCGTCGGGAGTTTCGCGGGGCAGTACCCACGGCCGTCCAATCCGGTCTACGCCGCGACGAAGTGGTGGGTGCGGGGGTTCGCCCACAGCGTCGAAGCCCAGGTCGGCGCCGACGGGGTCGGCGTCACGGTCGTCAACCCGACCGAGGTGCGCACGGAGTTCGGGAGCGAGGAGGGTGACGCCTTCACCGAGCGGTTCGAACCGGGCGAGGTGAGCGAGCCGGCGGAGATCGCGGACGCAATCGGGTTCGCCGCCGCCCAGAACCACTCGACGGTCCACGAGATCGACGTCTACCGGCGCGACAAGTTCGAGGGGTGGTAGGGACCGGACGGACTCACGCGGAGTCGACCGCGTCGACGCCGGCGGTCGGGGCCACGTGTTTGACCCGCTGCAATCGGCGGGCCGCCGCCTGTGGGGTCGGGGCGGCCTCGCCACTCGTCGCGAGGACCGTCCCGTCGTCGTCGCGGAGTCGCCACCGGAACCCGCCGGCGTCCGTTTCGAACAGCTGAAACGTCGCCTCGGGGAATCGGGCGTTCGTCACGGTCTTCGTTACGAGAGCTGTCGCGACCACCAACGAAGCCAATCCGCGAGCGGGCCACGCATCCCGTCGACGTGAACGCGAACGGTCCCGTCGAGGTGCCAGCGGGCGAACTCCGACTCGGAGTCCATCCGCACGGGGACGTCGACGGTCACGTCCTCGAACGTACACTCCAGTTCTTCTTCCCGATCGATCGCCGTGTCGAGTACGTCGTCGACGAGGTGGAGCCACGTCTGTTCTTCCCTCGACGCTGCCGGGACTCCGTCGGACGCTTCGTTCGGCATCGAGTAGAGATGGTCGTGGGGACGGCTTGTATCTTCGCCTCCACGCGGGACAGGTTTCGTTCGGACGTGTCGCGTCGACGCTTCTCGATCCGACGACCGCCCGCTCACCGTTCGTCGTACAGGTCCCGAAGGTCGTCCCGGAAGTACGCCACGTTGTCGTAGCGGTCGTCCTTTCGCTTGGCGAGGGCGGTCGACAGGATACCGTCCAGTCGCTTCGGGACGTCGGCCACCTCGCTCGGCGGCGTCGGGCGGTCCTCCAACACCGCCCGCATCACCGTCGTGGGCCGTCCCTCGAACGGGGGTCGCCCGGTGAACAGTTGGTAGCAGAGCGCGCCGAGTTGGTAGACGTCGGTGATGTCGTCGGCCGGGCCGTACGCCTCGTCGAACTGCTCGGGGGCGGCGTACTGCGGCGACAGTCCCTCGACGCTCCGGGAGTGTTCCAGCAGGTGTCTCGAGAGCCCCCAGTCGGCGACCTTCGGGACGTCCCACGCGTCGTCGACCGAGCGAAACAGGACGTTTTCGGGCTTGAGATCGAGGTGGGCGACCCCGCGGCGGTGGGCGTGACGCACGCCCTTCGTCACCGAGATGGCCGTCCAGAGTGCCTGCTCGAAGTCGAGGTTGCCGGCCCGGTCGCCGAGGTGGCCGGCGTCCATATACTCCATTGCGATCCAGGGGAGGGGTTCGGCGCCGTAGTCGACGACGCCCACGACGTGGTCGTGGTCGTCGAGTTTGTCCCAGGTCTCGGCCTCCTGCATGAGCCGATCGACCGCGTCCGTATGCAAGGTCCCCTGCATCCGGGGAACCTTGATCGCTAACGTCACGTCGCCGTCGGGCGTGGGCAGAGTCGCCCTCGTCACGTCGGCGTTGCCCCCGCCGCCGATGGGTTCCTCGTCGGTCAGGGCGTCGTAGTCGACCGAGACGTCGGGCGCCCGCGGAATCGTCTCGGGAACGCGCCGGACGCCGCCCCCCTTTCGACCGTCGTCGTGTGGGTCCTCGGCGCCGCCGGTCGAATCCGTCCCCTCGTCGTGGCCGGCGGCGGACGCGGTCGCTGCCCCGTTCTCCGCCGGCGGGGCGGCATCCTCCGGGAGTGTACTCGTCGTGGGTCCACCTCCGTCGGTCCCACTCCGCCTCCGCCACCACAGCGCCCCGAGTCCACCGAGGCCGACGGCCCCGGCGCCCAGCGCCAGTCGGGCAACGCCGTCGTCGTCCTGCCCGCTCCCCGGGCCGCCGGCCGGACGGTCGGTCGAGGACGGCGAAGGGGTAGACGTCGGCGTCGGCGTCGGCGTCGGCGTCTCCGTCCCCGTCGACGTCGACGTGGTACGCGTCGGCGATGCCGCCCCGCTTGCGGTCGTCTGGCCGCCGGAGCCTGACAGGGCGTACAGTCGCTGGTCGTCGCTGCCGACGTAGACGCTGCCGTTCGCCACCGCCGGCGACGAGGCGACGCTCCCGTCCGTCGCGTGGGCCCACCCCTGGCTGCCGTCGCTCGCTGCCAGCGCGTAGACGCTCCCGTCGCTACTGCCGACGTAGACGGTGTCGTCCACGACGGCGGGTGCGCCGGTCACGTTCCCCCCGGCTGCGAACCGCCACCGTACCGTGCCGTCGGCCGCGTCCAGTGCGTACACCGCATCGAAGTCACTGCCGACGTAGACGGTCCCGTCCGCCACCGCCGGCGACGAGTTCACCTCGAACGCGATCCCGTTCCGGTTCTCGATCGGGACGTGCCACCGCTCGGTTCCGTCCGCCGCGTTCAGCGCGTGGACGCCGGTCGCGCTCCCGACGTAGACGGTGCCGTCCGCCACCGCCGGTGACGAGTGAACGCCCCCCTCGGGGCCGTCGACCCACCGTTCGGTCCCGTCGCTCGCGTCGAGCGCGTAGAGTCGGTCGCCGTAGACGGGGACGTAGAGCGTCGTGTCCACGATCGCCGGCGACAGCGTACCCTGTTTGTCCGTTCCGGTGTCGTACCGCCACCGCTCGGTTCCGTCGCTCGCGTCGAGCGCGGTCACCGTACCGGCCGCGCTCGCCACGTGGACGGTGCCGTTCGCCACCGCGGGCGACGACGACACGTACCCGTCGAGGTCGGCCGCCCACCGTTCGCTCCCGTCGGCCGCGTCCAGTGCGTACGCCGAGTCGTCCCAACAGCCCACGTAGACGGTGTCGTCCGTCACAACCGGGGGGCCGCCCCCGGTGTCGAACACCCACCGGGTGGTCCCGTCTCCCGCCGCCAGTGCGTAGACGTTCCCGTCCCTGCTGCTCAGATACACCGTATCGCCGTCCACGACCGGTGACGACCGGACCCCGCGCCCGGTTTCGAGCGTCCACCGTTCGTCCACGTCGACGCTCGGGCCGGTGTTGTCCGGGGCGTGACCCGTGTTGGCGTCGTCGTAACCGAACTGGTGCCAGCCCTCGGTCGAGCGCTGGGCGGTCCCGACGTCGACCGCCGCGGGGAGTACCGCTCGCCCGACGGTCGCACCCGCCACCACGCCGCCGGTCGCCCGGATGAGGTCCCGCCGCGTTGCGTCTCGGACCATCGATTGCGGAGTCCTCACGCCGGGAACTACTAACGCTTTGGTTTCCCCCACGCCATCCGTTTCCGGCACGGTCCGTCCCTCGGAGTCGAACGACTGGGTCGTCCCCCTCGCGGCTCCGGCGGCGCTCGCCGCCGGCAGGTTCCCCAAGCGCTTTGCCCGCGGCCATCCGACCGTGTCCTATGTCATCCGTCGATCCCAGTTCCAGTCAGGGGATCGGTGTGCTGTTCGACCGCCGCGGCCTGAACGCCGCCCTCGGATGGACGTTCGTCGGCGTTCTGACCGTCGCCGTCGTCGTCGCGACCCTCGGCGGGCGACCGCTCTGGGCCGGGTTCACCCTCGGGCTGATCGCCCTCGCCGTCGCGCCGGCGGTCGCCTTTCGCCGCGTCGACGCGATGGTTCCCTGGGAGGTGCTCGTGCTCGCGTCCGTCCCCGCCCTGGGGCACGTCCTCATCGTCGGACGGACGGTCGGTGGCGTGACGCTCACGGGGCGGATCACGACGTACGTCGCCGTCGCGGCCGCCGCACTCATCCTCGCGGTCGAACTCGACGTGTTCACCCCCGTGCGCATGACCGTCTCCTTCGCCGTGCTGTTCGTAGTCGTCGCCACCGTCGCCACGGCGGGTCTGTGGGCCGAGGCCCGGTGGCTCTCAGATACGCTCCTCGGCACGTCGATCCTACTGGACGGCCGTCCGGAACACGTCATCGAGGAGGCACTCATGTGGGACTTCGTAGCCGCGACGCTCGCCGGCGTCGTCGCCGGCGTGATCTTCGAGTACTACTTCCGGCGGTTCGCCGACACCACACCCCGGTATCCGATCGACGACCGAACGGGTGGTGACTGAGATGCGTCTGCGCGACCGACTCGGCCTGAGCACCCGCCGGCAACGACAGCTCTCGCGAGTCATGCAGGTGTCGCTGATCGGCCTCGTCTTCGTCGGCCTCTACGAGGGAAACGCGGGCATCGTCCTCAACGCCGCCATCGGTCTCGGGGTGACCCACCTCCCGGCGGTGCTCGAACGGGACTACCAGATCTCGATGGACCCCGCACTGACCCTCTGGATCACCGCCGCGGTCTTCCTCCACGCGCTCGGGACGGCCGGCCTGCCGGGCGCGGCGGTCAACCTCTATCGAAGCGTCTGGTGGTGGGATCACCTGACGCATACGCTGTCGTCCTCGATCGTCGCCGCGACGGGCTATGCCACCGCGCGGGCCATCGAACTCCACTCCGACGGGGTCTCGCTGCCCGACCGGTTCATGTTCGTGTTCATCCTGCTTTTCGTCCTCGCGTTCGGCGTCTTCTGGGAGGTTATCGAGTTCGGCGTGACGGTCGTCGCCTCGCTGACGGGCACGCGGAGCATCCTCGTCCAGTACGGCCTCGACGATACGATGCTCGACCTCCTGTTCGATACGCTCGGCGGCGTCATCGTCGCCGTGTGGGGGACGGCGCATCTGACCGATCTGGTTGGCGTGCTCTCGGATCGGTTCGGCCGCACGGACGCCTAGTCGCCGCGCTCGCTGACGGCCTGTGCGACCGAGACGGCGACGAAGGCCGTACAGACGACGACGGCGTACCCGAGTCCCGGCACGGCGGCGAACGGCCGGACGCCGAGGGCGGCCAAGCCGATCGGCACCGTGGCGGCGGCGGCGGCGGCGAGATACCACCGCCACCACCGGACGTGACGTTTTCCGGCGACGGCGTCCAGATACGGCAGACAGTCCATCGCCCCGTCTGCGAGTTCGATCTTCCCCGCGCGGCGGTCGTAGGAGACGATGTTTCGGTCCGCGAGTTTGGGCAAATGCATCTGGTAGAGCGCGGTCTGTACCCGCTTGCGCTGTTTGTACGTGACCGCACTCTGCTCGCAGTCGTTCTCGATCGCGGCGATATACTCGCTCAACTCGCGCAGATCGACCGGCCCCTCGTGCTCCCGGAGGTAGTTGATAACCTCCCGGCGCCGCTCGTTTCGCAGTATCGAGAACAGTGCATCTCGGGAGAGTTCGTCGCTGTCGGCGGGAAAGAGTCGCTGTGACATCGGTTAGCCGACCTGTGTGACGCCACCGGTGGCATTCGATCCCCGTTCCCCTCGGTGCATGGTTCTACCCCCATCTTCACACGCCATAGTATTATCTCCTGCCTCGCCACCGCCACTCCTTCGACCCGTATCCGGCCCGACGGACGCCGCTCACGCCCCGAGCGACGACGGACACTACGATCACACCGTGAGCGACGAGCCGCCATCGTTTCACGAGACGAAACGTTATCCCCGTGGAGCGGCAGCCTACGACGATACATGTCCGACGATCACTCCGAGATCTGGGACACCGTTGCCCGACGCGCCGACCTGCTCGCCGAACTGCGCGAGGGACCGCGGCAAAAGCGGGTGCTAGCGTCGACACTGCCCGTCTCCCGGTCGACCGTCGACCGCGGCATCGCCGACCTCGTCGACCTCGGCCTCGTCGCCGTGACCGACGGCCGCGTCCGCTTGACCGTCGCGGGCGACCTCGTGGCGGCGCTCTACCACGATGCCACGGCGAGCGTCGACGAACTGCTATCGCTGGCGCCGTCTCTGGAGGGACTCGACGAGTGTATCCGGCCGCCGCCGAGTTTCTTCGGGGAAACGGAGGTGGTGACCGCCGACGACCGCGCCCACACGCCGGGTGAACGCCTGATCGATGCCTTCCTCGACGCGGACCGCTGTCGGCTCGTCCGGGGCGCCATCAGACCCGCCTTCTCGGCCGACGTACGCGAACGCATGGTCGACGGGTCGCTGACCATCGACGCCACCCTCTGTCCGGACTCCATCGCCTTTCTGCGCTCCTTCCACGGGTCGGACCTGGAGCGAGTTCTCGACCTGGATACCGTCACCGTCCGGGAGTACGCCGAGCCGCTTCACTCGGGACTGTACCTGTTCGATACCGACGGTCAGTCCCGGGTGTGGCTGTCGGTGCACGACGAGGCGACCGACGACGTCCGCGCGCTGTTCGGCTCCGACCGTCCCGAGGCGGTCGACTGGGCGGACCGCACCCTCAGCCGGATCCACGACCGCTCCACGCGCGTCCGGACGTCGTGAGTCGTTCCGTCCCTCGGCGCCCCGTCCACGCGACCACGCCAGCGGCCGCCGACCGTCGCCCCGTACGCAGTCGGTGACTAGCTTTTTGTCGTGGCCCTTGGTAGCAGTACCCGTCGGGATTGAGGCCTCGGCACGAACAAAAAACCCAAACGATGTCTGGCGTATTCAAGAAAATCACGCTGATCGGCCGGAGTCCGGATAGTTTCGACGACGCGGTCGACGACGCGATCGACCGCGCGACCGAGACGCTCGATCGCGTCAAGTGGATCGAGGTTGACGACCTCGGCGTGGAGATCGCGGGCGCCGAGGATCGGGAGTACCAAGCAGAAGTCGAGGTGGCGTTCGAACTCGAGGAGTGAACTGCGCCACGGCCGCGATCCGGGGGAAGTGACGGTTCGTCCTCGCCTCCCCCGTCAGAATAGAATACATTGAAACCGCCCGGGATACTCGAATCTTCCATGACGCTGGTGGTGGTCCCGGTCCGCTATCCGCTTAGTGGACACTCCCGGGCGACGCTCGCGGAGGCGATCAGGGTCGCCGAGGACCGCGACGCCGATCTCACCGTGTTACACGTCGACCTCTATCAGGAGGGACGCGAAGTGACGCGGACGGACCTGAAACGCGCCGTGGAGGCGGAGTTCGGCAACGTCGACCGCGTCCGCTACGTCGTTCGGCGGGGCTTTCTCGTCGAGGAGACCATCCTCGACGAGGTGGCCGCCGAGAACGCCGACGTGGTCGTCATCGGCTCGAAACAGGTCGGCCGATGGCGACGCACCTTCGCTCGCTTCCTCGACGATCCGGACATCGACACGTTCCTGCGGGAGAAACTCGACTGCGACGTGATCACCGTCAGCGCGTAGGCGTCATTCCGTCGGCGACCTGCCGGCCGAAGACTCCGGACCGGCGTCCGTCACGCCGCTCTCCGTCCGCGTCGTCGCTCCGTCCGCGTCCTCGCCGTCGTCCAGCCCCATCTCGGCCCCGTCTTCGAGTGCGACGCGTGCCTGCCCGCTGTTCTCGTCGAACAGGAGGTGCTGGTGGGGGTAGGCGATCTCCACGTCCGCCCCGGCGAGGTGCTCCCAGATGCGTTCGCGGACGGTCGACTCCACTCGCGGGATCTTGTACGGCGTCCGCACCCAGAACCGGAGGACGAGCCGAACCCCGCTGTCGGCGTAGGCGTCGATCAGACAGGTCGGCTTCGCGGGGTAGCGGGCGCTCCCGATGCGGATGTCCGGACCGCCCTCGATCACCTCCTCGACGCCGCGCGCGGATCGCTCCATGAGCCGCCGGGCCTCGTCGAGGTCGCCCTCGTAGGTGACGAGCAGGGGGATCGAGAGCCGGGTCCGCTCGTCCTCGGCGGAGTAGTTGGTGACGTCGCGCTCCCGCATCGACGAGTTCGGGACGACCAGAAACGTGTTTTCGAGGGTGAAGATCTTGGTGTATCTGAGCGTGATGTCGTCGACGAACCCTCGCCGACCGTCCTCCAGTTCGATCATGTCCCCGATCTCGTAGGGGTTGTCCGCGAGGACGAACACGCCGTTGATGATGCTGCCGACGATGGGCGCGAGGACGATACCGAGGACGGCGGAGAAGACGGTCACCGAGAGGACGATGTCACCGATGCCGAGGCCGAGGATGCTCCCCGCGACGAGGGTCGCGACGACGACCGTCGAGACGCGAAGTAGGCCGAGGACGGTCTGGGCGACGCTCTGTCGCTGGAACCGTCGGGCGACCGTGCGCCCGAGCAGTCGCACGAGGAACTTCGAGATGACGGCCCCGGCGACGACGATCAGGCCGGCGACGACCACCCGGACGGCGGTGACACTCCACAGCCACCGGACCCACTCCACCGTCCCGATCGGTGGTGCCGTCCCCGCCAGTCCGATCGCCCCGAGTGTCATGTCAGTTCCTCTCCGCGGCCGAAAAAAAGGGTTTCCACGCGACGGGCGCGGCGATCACAAGCTACTATACCGTCCCTCCCCCAGACGGTATCGATGGATCGACGGACGCGCGAGTATCTCGCGGGCCGCTTCGGCGATTACTACCGGGATGCCGACCCGACGCTTCCCCCCGACCCGGAGACGCGGGAGTGGGGACATATCCCGTGGACGAGCGGTTCGACGACGATGATCCGCCACCGGTCGATCTACGATCTCGGGGACGTGGCCGATTTCCTCCACCGCGAGACGCCTCGCCACGTCTACTTCTCGGCGGCGCGGTACGCCGACCCGGATGCGACCTCGATGGACGAGAAGGGCTGGCAGGGCGCCGACCTCGTTTTCGACCTCGACGCCGACCACCTCCCGGGCGTCGACCCGGAGGCGGCGACCTACGCCGAGATGCTCGCGGCGTGTAAGGACGCGCTGCTGTCCCTCCTCGACCTGTTGGAGGAGGACTTCGGGTTCGAGGACGTGACCGTCGTGTTCTCGGGCGGCCGGGGCTATCACGTCCACGTCCGGGACGAGGGCCTGGCCGGACTCGAGTCGGCTGCCCGGCGCGAGGTGGTCGACTACGTCCGCGCGGTCGACCTCGACGTCGAGGGGCTGGTACGTACCCGCGCCGTCGGCGGGACGACTCGACGCGAACTCCGTACCGAAGGCGGGTGGGGTCGTCGGACCCACCGCCGTCTCCGCGGGTTCGTCGAGGAGTTGCGGACCCTCGACGAGGACGAGGCGATGGATCGACTCACCGCGTTCGACGGCATCGGCGAGGGACGAGCGAGCACCCTGCTCGATGCCTTCGTCGACAACGAGCGCGCGGTGGCACGGGGTAACGTCGAGGTCGGCGGACCGGGCGCACGCACGCTCGTCGAGGCGATCGCCCACGAGACGGTCGAAGCGGAGACGGCACCCATCGACGAACCGGTGACGACGGACACCCACCGCCTGATCCGCCTCCCGGGGAGCCTGCACGGTGGGAGCGGCCTCGTCGTCCGCCGGATCGATCGGGACGCCATCGACGCGTTCGATCCGCTGGTCGACGCCGTCCCCGAGCGGTTCACCAGACGCGACGTTCGGGTCGAGGTGACCGAACCGGGAACGGTCGAACTTGACGGCGACAGGTTTACCTTGGACGCAGGAGTGCAAACGGTACCGGAGTGCGTCGGCGTGTTCCTGATGACGCGCGACCGGGCCCGGAAGGTCAAAGAATGAACGTGGAGGAACTGCGCACGGTCCAGCGCACCGAACGACAGAAAGACAGCCTCCAGCACCTCCGGGACTCGTTCTATCGCGACGTCGCCGAGTACGTCGCCGAGCGCAAGGCCGAACGCCAGCGGGTCGCGGAGGCGGCCGACGATCCCTTCTCCTCGCCGGAGGTCAGCCGGCTGACCGACGAGATCGAGACCGCCGAGGAAGTCGTCGAGAGCATCTACGAGCGTCGGATCGGCAAGATCGTCAAGCGGGCGACCTTCGCGGCCGCGGGCATGGCGACCGAGGACGAGGGACTCACGACCGAGGAGCGCGACCTCTTCGAGGATCTGGTCGCCCGCATCGAGCGGAACCGGGAGACGGTCCTCGATACGCTCGCCGGCGAGGCCGAGGGCGACGCGACCGGCGGGGCGAGCGCCCCCGCCCCCGCCCACGACTCCGCCGCCGATCCCTCACCCGAAGCCTCGTCCGCGGCCGATCCCTCGCCGGAGCCATCACCCCAGCCCCCGGCCGACGCCGAGGCAGATCCGGCCCCGGCGCCCGCCCCCGACGACATCCTGGCGGAGGCGATGGGTGACGAGGGGGGAGCCGACCCGAGCGCCGACGCCACGACTACCGCCGACCGCCCCTCCCGGTCGAGCGAGCCGTCGGCCGACGCGGACCCGGACGCGGACGCACCGACGCCGACCGACTCGCCGACGCCCGATGCACCGACACCCGACGGCGGCGAGACCGGGACCGATCGCACGACCCTCCGCATCACCCGCGACGTGGGCGAGATATTCGGCGTCGACGAGCGTGAGTACGACCTCGCGAGCGAGGACGTCGTGACGCTGCCGACGCCGAACGCCGAACCCCTGCTGGATCGGGACGCCGCCGAGCGTCTCGACGACTGACACGGGCGCCGCTGCATCCTGTCTCGACGAACGCCCCGATCGAACCGGTCTCAGTGATCCGGGCCACAGATACTTGCCCGGCGATTGCCTAGACAACTCATGCCAGACCGTCGGGTCCGGATGACGGGGGCCCTGTTGGTGGCCGCAGTACTCGTCGTTGCCGGGGTTTCGCCGGCACTGGCGACGACCGACGTCTACGCCGGCGGCGGGACCGACGACGCGTCGGCGTCGGCGCCGGTGGCCGCCGTCTCGGCTCCGACGGCGGCCCCACAGCGGACCGGATCGACCCTCCGTGAGCGCATCGTCGCCTCGCGCAACTCCGACCCGGGAAGCGTGACGCTGACGTTCGCGTATCGGGTGCCCGAATCGGTGAGCGGGCTTCGCGTCGGCGTGCCCCTGCTCTCCGTACCGGGCGTCACCGTCGAGAACACCGACGGGTTCGAGCGGACGGCGGCGACGCGGTTGTTGTGGGACACCGAGACGGAGCGACCGACGTTCTCGCTTCGTCTCGCCGTCGGCGACGAGCTGGGGAGCGGCGTCCGTGGCGTCGAACGCGGCGACTGGGCGCTCGTCTCACAGCCCAGCACCCGTGTCCAGGTTCGGACCGACGAGCAGCCGGTCCGAACCACGTCCTTCGGCGTCGCGGCGGACGAACCGGGGTACGCCAGCAGCCACCTCGCGTACCTCGGTCCCCACGACCGACGGAACGTGACCGTCGCCGACGAACGGGCGACGTTCGTCCTCGGGGCCGCGAACGCCGACACCGCGCGGGCTACCGACTTCCTGCGCACCGCCAACGAGCACTTCGACTTCGGCGTCCGGCACGACCGGATCACGGTGTTCGTCCTGCCCGTCAGCGACGAGGGCACCGCGAACGTCGACGCCGCCACCGTCGACACGGCGTTCTGGGTCGGAGAGTCGGGTCTCAGCCTGACGGACACGGGCGCAGTGTTCGCCCACGAGTACGTCCACACGCGACTGAGCACGGTGGGGACCGGCGACGCGACGTGGCTAACCGAGGCAAGTGCGGAGTATTACGGCCACCTGTTCGCCCTCAACGACGGCGTCGGAGACTACGAGTCCTTCCGGGCGGAACTCCGGGCCAACGAGTACGCCCCCGAACGGCAGTCGGCGACCCTGACCGACCCGGAGACCTGGCGAGGGACCACCGCCCACTACGACAAGGGTGCGCACGTCCTCGCCGCACTGGACGCGGAGATCAGGCGCCGCACCGACGGCGAACGGACGCTCCGTGACGTGTTCGCAGGGCGCACGGAATCCTTCACCGACTACCGGGCCTTCCGGGAAGCGGTGATCGAGGTGGCAGGCGACGAGTCGCTTGGCCCGTGGCTGGATCGGTACGTCACCACCGACGCTCTGCCGCCGCTGCCCGAGAACCCGCGGTACTACGTGGCCGATCCGGACCTCGACCCGGACGGCGACGGAACCCCGAGCGGCAGGGAGGTAGACAACGGCCGCCATCCGTTCGTCGCGGGCGCAGGGTCTGACGACGTCGTCGCGACCGAGACGGAGTCGACGGCGACGGCCGGGAGCGAAACTGGAACCGAGAACGAACGCGAAACCGGAACGACCCGCACGGTGACGGAGGGTTCGGGGTCCGGGTTCGGTGCGGGTGCGAGTGCCGTCGCTCTGACGCTCGTCGCGGCACTCGGCGCTTTGCGTCGACGGCGAGGGTGATCAGACCCGTCGCAGCCCCTCGCCGAGACCGGTCGCCTCGCCACACTCCGGACATTCGTAGGTCCAGCCGTCCTTCGTGGCGCGACCCTCCGGAAACTCGGCGTCGCACTTTCGGCAGACGAGGAGATCTCGGCGGGAGGAGACGTGCATCTGCGGCATAGTCCGAGCATCGACAGCATCCACTATGAACGTGTCGTTTCGGTTCCATACACGACGGGTTCGGACCGACTGTGGCGTCTCCGGGGGACGTTCCGTCGAGTTCGGTTTGTCGGGTGCTCGGGACGTGACCGTGATGGACTCGTGGTCCGGCCTCAGTCGTCGGCGCTCAGAATCCCTCGGTGGGTCATCCGCGCGGGGTCGAGCACCTCGTCGGCCTCCGTCGCCGTGAGATAGCCCTTTTCGATCGCCACCTCGCGGACGGTCTTGTCCTCTTTCAGCGCCGTCTTGGCGACGTCGGAGGCCTTGTCGTAGCCGATGGCGGGGTTGAGCGCCGTCGCGAGCGCCATCGACCGCTCGACCGCGTCGGCACAGTGTTTCTCGTTGGCCGCCAGTTTCGCCACGAACTTCTCGGCGAACGTCTCGGCGGCGTTCGCGAGGAGCGAGGTCGACTGCAGGAAGTTGTACGCGATCACGGGTTTGTAGAGGTTGAGGTCGATCTGGCCGCCCGCGGCACCGGCGGAGACGGCGGCATCGTTGCCCACGACCTGCGTGTGGACCTGGTTGACCGCCTCCGCGACGACCGGGTTGATCTTTCCCGGCATGATCGACGATCCCGGCTGGTTCTCGGGCTGTTCGATCTCGCCGAGGCCGTTACGGGGGCCCGAGGCCAGTAGTCGGAGGTCGTTCGCGATCTTGTTCAGCGACCCCGCGACCGTCCGGAGGGCGCCGTGGGCCTCGCCCATCGCGTCGTGGGCGGCTTGGGCCTCGAAGTGGTCGTCGGCCTCGCGGAAGTCGATGCCCGTCTCCTCGGCGATGTACGCGGCCGCCCGTTCGGGGAACTCTGGGTGGGTGTTCAGGCCGGTCCCCGTAGCCGTCCCGCCGAGTGCGAGTTCGGCGAGGCGCGGAGCGACCGACTCACAGCGCTCGATCCCCTTCTCGACCTGCGTACGGTAGCCGCCGAACTCCTGTCCGAGGCGGACGGGCGTGGCGTCCTGCAGGTGGGTCCGCCCGGTCTTGACGACGCCGTCGAACTCGTCGGCCTTGGCGTCGAGTTCGGCCGCCAGCGTCTCCAGTGCGGGTATCAGATCTTTCTCGACTGCCTCCAGTGCGGCGACGTGCATCGCGGTGGGAATGACGTCGTTCGAGGACTGGCCGAAGTTGACGTGGTCGTTGGGATGGACGATCCGATCGCCGACCTCGCTGCCCATCAGTTCCGCCGCACGATTGGCGATCACTTCGTTCGCGTTCATGTTCGAGGAGGTACCGGAGCCGGTCTGGAAGACGTCGACCGGGAACTGATCGTCGTGGCCGCCGGCGATCACCTCGTCGGCCGCGGCGACGATGGCGTCGGCGACGTCCGCCTCGACGAGGTCGAGGTCGCGGTTGGCCCGCGCGGCCGACTTCTTGACCACGCCGAGCGCGCGGACGAACCGGCGGCCGAACCGACAGTCGCTGATGGGGAAGTTCTCGACGGCACGCTGTGTCTGTGCGCCCCAGTACGCGTCCTCGGGGACGCGAATCTCGCCGAGACTGTCCCGTTCGACGCGGAATCCGTCCTCGCTGGAATCCTCGCTCATGCGCGAGCGAACGGGAGCCCCCTCGTAAAAGCTACCGTTACGCGTCCGGGCCGTGTTCCTCGTACGCCTCGGGGGTGTACGTCTTCATCTCCACGGCGTGGATATCGGTCGTCATGTGCCCCTCGAGCGCGTCGTAGACCAGTTGGTGTTGCTGGACTAGGGGTAATCCCTCGAAGGCGGGCGAGACGACCACGGCGGCGAAGTGGGCGTCCTCGTGGTCCTCGTCGGGGACACGCGGTTTGGTGACCGTCGCGTCCGCGTCCTCGATTCCCTCCTCGATGAGTCGTTCGACGTCAGCAGTCTCCATACCCTATGGGGGTGGTCGTCGCACAAAAACTGCGGGGTCATCGTCCGGCAGATCATCCGTGACGCCCGATCCAGGCTCCCGGCGACGTCGCCCCGCGTCGAACGTATCGAAAATATCGGCAATAGATATAATACTCAAAACACCGAAATCAGATATTCGGTCGTAGCAGGCAGAAACGTGGCTACCGAAACGATGTTTCGACATCCACGGATCCGTGGCTCAGAGACGGCCTCTACCAATATTCGTTTCTTTGGACCGACGTCGTGGGGGCGCGGCGCCGATTCCGAAGTCCTCGACTCCGAATGGACGGTCTCTGAGCGGTAGAAAACAGGTTTCGACCGATTTCGTGGCTCGTTTTCGACTACTTATCCGCGGTCGAATCGCCGTAGCGTCGATCCTGGGGTGTCGCTGGCTTCGGATCACTCTCGGATAACTAGATATTCAATAAATAATTCACTTCGGCGGCTGACGATCGACCTCGGGCCCGCCGTCACCACGTCCTACTACCCGGGCGAGAAATTACACTCATACCTCTGTAACACCGTCTCGCGACCCCTCGATTCGTGCGTTTCGCCGTCCGACCATACGCTCCGATCGGTGACCTCGTGGCTTTTTCATCATGCGGGCCGTTGTGCCGCCCCAATGGCCGAGTCACGCGACGATCGGGACCGAGACGAGACGCGGAGCAAGGTCGGTCGGGTCATACAGAAGTACGACCTTGGCGAGTTGGGTGCGGAACTCGAACGTCGGTGGCTCGCTGACGACGACGAGCGACTGAGCCTTCGTGACCTCGCCGATCTGTTGAATCGGCGTGTCCTCCAGGCCGCACTCGTCGCTGCGGGGAGAACGTCGACCGATCGCGACGTCGCTCACCTCTACGAGACGCTGCAGGGGGACGTGAGCGCGGGCGAACGGATACGGAAAGAGCGGGAACTGGAACGGGACGGCGTCGACGTCGAGGCCCTGACGTCGGATTTCGTCACCCATCAGGCGGTCCACACGTATCTGAAGAAGTACCGGAACGCGGAGTACGACCGTGAACCACAGGATCCGACGAAACGGAGCGTAGAGACGCTCCAGCGACTGCGCAGTCGGACGACGGCCGTCACGGACCGTACCGTCGCACAACTGGCGAAAAAGGACGAGATCACGGCCCAGGAGTACGAAACCTTCGTCGAGATGCGGATTCGCTGTGCGGAGTGTGGATCCGAATACGACGCCGTGGCGTTCATCGAGCGCGGTGGTTGTGACTGTGATTGAGGTAGGAGCGGTGTTCGGCGGGAACCGTCCGGCCGTCCGCCGATACCCGCCGACTGGACTATGGACGCCGCGACCGTCGTACGACCCACCGGCGTCGCCCGATGCCACCGGGAGGTGAGTGAGAAATATTAAGTCTTGTCTCTCCCATCGCGTTCGTATGGCTTCCTCGAACGTGCAGGTCCCCGACACTGTCCTCCGGGTCACCGTCGACAACATCGGCGGAATCGATCACACGGCGGTGGAGCTCGCCCCCGGCGTAAACGTTCTGACCGGAAGGAACGCGACCAATCGAACCTCGTTCCTGCAGGCGCTTATGGCCGTCGTCGGCAGCGAGGACGTCTCGCTCAAGGGGGACGCCGAGGAAGGTTCCGTCGAACTCGATCGGGACGACGAAGCGTTCACCCGGACGCTCTCGCGGACGCCCCGTGGGGTACAGTTTCAGGGCGATCCGCTCCTGGACGATCCGACGCTCGCGGATCTCTTTGCCTTTCTGCTGGAGGACAACGAGGCCCGCCGCGCGGTCGCCCGGGCCGACGACCTGCGGGAGGTGATCATGCGACCGATCGACACCGAAGCGGTCAAATCCGAGATCGAGCGAGTCGAATCGGAGAAACGACGCGTCGACGAGGAGATCGACCGGATCGAGGAGCTACGCCGGGAGCTTCCAGCGCTCGAAGAGCGCCGAACGAAGCTTCGGACCCGAATCGAGGACACGGAGGCGGAACTCGAAGCCAAGCGTGCCAAACTCGACGCCGCCGACACGGACGTCTCGGACTCTCCGGACGGGGAGTCGGATCTCGAGGACGTGATGGCCGATCTCCGGGCGGCGCGCTCGGAGCTCAACGATATCGACTTCAAACTCGACACGGCACGCGAGAGCCTCGAGGGTCTCGAGGACGAACGGACGGACGTCGAGCGTGAACTCGACTCCCTTCCCGACGACGTCCCGGGTGATCTGGACGAACTCGAGGCCGAACTCGAACAGCTCCGTGACCGCAAGCAGTCACTCGACGCCACCGTCAGCCAACTCCAGCGTATCATCGAGTTCAACGAGGAGATGCTCGACGGGACGAACCGGGAGCTCAAGGACGCCCTCACCCCGGGCACGGCCGACTCACCCTCGGAACAGCTGCTCGCCGACACCGCGGTCTGTTGGACTTGCGGTAGCGAGGTCGAGGCCGACGCTATCCAGGGGACGATCGACCGACTCCGCGAGCTTCGGCGGGAGAAGGGGACCGAGCGCTCCGAGGTCGCGGACGAAATCGAGGAACGCAAATCCGAGAAACGAGACATCGAGAACGAACGTCAGGAGCGATCGCAACTCGAGCGGCGACTCCAGCGCCTCGACTCCGAAATCGACAATCAGGAGTCCACCATCGAGTCGCTCGAACGACAGCGCGAGGAGACGATGGAGACGATCGATGCCCTGGAGGACCGCGCCGAGACACTGGAGGATCGGGAGCAAAGCGAGGTACTGTCGCTCCACAAGTCGATCAACGAACTGGAGTTCGAACGCGACCGCCTCGAGGACGAACTGGCGTCCGTCGAGGAGGAACGCGAGGACCTCGAAGACCGTATCGCCGAGAAGGACGAACTCGAATCCGAACGCGAGGAGATCAAGCGACGACTCACCGAACTTCGAACCCGCATCGAGACGCTGGAGACGGAGTCCATCGAACGGTTCAACGAGCACATGGAAACCCTCCTCGATGTCCTCCAGTACGAGAACCTCGAGCGCATCTGGATCGAGCGGACCGAAAGGACCGTTCGTGACGGCCGCCGCAAGGTACAGCGTGGCTCGTTCGACCTCCACGTCGTCCGGTCGACGGACGACGGCACCACCTACGAGGACACCGTCGACCACCTCAGCGAGAGCGAACGCGAAGTGACAGGCCTCGTGTTCGCCCTCGCGGGCTACCTCGTTCACGACGTCCACGAGGTCGTCCCGTTCGTGTTACTCGATTCGCTCGAGGCCATCGACTCCGAGCGCATCGCTCATCTCGTCTCGTATTTCGAGGAGTACGTCTCCTACCTGGTCGTTGCCCTACTGCCGGAAGACGCACGGGCACTCGACGACGAGTACCGCCGGATCACGGAGATCTAGCGCGGCGACGGACGCTCCACCGTCACTGGGCCGCCGGTGGCTTCGACGGCCTCTCTTCTGTCGCCCCGTGGTGGAGGCATCCGGACACGTCTCGGCTGTCGACGGTGGACCGAAGGCCTCCGGGGTCTCGTCGTCGCCGACCGGAACGCGGAACAGTCGTGGTGGAGCGTTGCCCTCGTCTCCAAAACTATCAACGACGAATAGTGCCTTGTACACAGATACATCATCACTGCGACTGATCACTACCGAGGAACGTGAACGATCGTGATCGGAGTGGTGGAACGCCGAATGTATGCCGGAATCTCCGCCAAATCCGGGTTCAGGGCCGAAACGTCGGTCGTATCTCTGGTTCGATCCCTACCGTTCGAACGGTCGTTCGCATCGCCACTCGATCTCGTGGTTCGACCGTGTCTACGAATCGATATCACGCGTGTAAGGCTTCTTTGGGCCCGAATTCGGGAAAAATACACCACAGTTCGGGCGCCCACGGTCGCCGTACCCCTGCGTCCGTGCGGCGACGACGTACGTATCCGCTGACCGGTACTCTAATAGACGTACTCGGGTTCGTACATGTTTATCCGGCGGCCCGTGGGCCGCCACACGCCGGATCCGGGAGATGGGCTGATCCGGAGTGCCGGGTCGGCGTCGGCCGCGTCTCCTTACTGCTGGTATCGCCGCTCGTCGTTCCCGTCGACGCCGGTGGTCGCTCTCTCGCCCGCCTGTGCGTACGCGTCGTCCAGTCCACCGTACAGATACTCGTCGTATGTCACGTCGTAGCTCTGCCGCAGGTGGAAATCCAGATCGCCGGTGTCGACCGCCGAACGGTAGAGCGCGTGGACCGCTCGTCGGACGAGTTCGTCGTGGCTCTTCGACTCGAAGGCCGCCGAGAGCATGGCGAGTTCGTTGCGCGTCTCGCGGTCGAGAGCGACCGTGAGTTCGTCACCGACCGCGCCGTAGGCGTCTTCGACGTCCGCTGTGAGTTCGTCGAGGCTCATACGTCGGGCACGACCCGGCCGCCGATACGGTTTTCGGCTCCCGGAACCGGCACGCCTAACGGGACCCGACGCCACAGTCCGACGATGAGCGAGGACGTCGCGCTGCCGGACCACGACCTGGAGGTCGTCCGCTCGGCGCTCGTCGAGTGGTACGAGTCTGATCACCGCGAGTTCCCCTGGCGTCGGACGACCGACCCCTACGAGATTCTGGTCTCCGAGGTGATGAGCCAGCAGACCCAACTCGACCGCGTCGTCGACGCCTGGGAGGCCTTCCTCGACCGGTGGCCGACCGTCGACGCCCTCGCGGCCGCGGACCGGAGCGACGTGGTCGGGTTCTGGTCCGATCAACGTCTCGGCTACAACAACCGGGCACGCTACCTCCACGAGGCCGCTGGACAGGTCGTCGACGACTTCGACGGCGAGTGGCCCGAGACACCCGGCGACCTGCAGGAACTGATGGGGGTCGGTCCCTACACCGCCAACGCCGTCGCGAGTTTCGCGTTCGACGCCGGCGACGCAGTCGTCGACACGAACGTCAAGCGCGTTCTGTACCGCGCATTTGCGGAAATCGATAATTCGGACGACCCTGAGTACGAGGAGATAGCGAACGCGTTGATGCCGGAAGGCCGATCCCGGGTGTGGAACAACGCCATCATGGAGTTGGGTGGCGTCGCCTGCCAGAAGACGCCCCGGTGTGATCGGGAGGGTTGTCCGTGGCGGGAATGGTGTCACGCGTATCAAACCGGTGACTTTACCGCGCCAGATGTTCCCACCCAGCCGTCCTTCGAAGGAAGCCGTCGACAGTTCCGCGGGCGAATCGTTCGTGCTCTGGGCGAACACGACGAACTTGAGCTAGATGAATTGGGGCCACTCATCCGCGTAGACTACACGCCTGACGGTGACCATGGGCGTGATTGGCTTCGCGAATTGCTATCTGATTTGTCCGACGATGGACTCGTCGAGATCGACGAAACCGATGGCAAAACTGTCACCAGTCTACAGCAGTGATTTCGGTGTTAGATACCCGGAATAAATCACATGGACGACATATGAGAGCTACTGCTGTAGTTGGAGTCGATGATACAGTTCTCTGCTCTGTTATGACGGACTGGCCGTCTTGAAAATTCCGGCTCTATCGAAACTCTCAGCAACTGACAGAACTCACGTGCTGACTACAGAGCGCAAAGTCAGCACCAGAGCGTTTTATTTCAACGCTCTTGGGAAGCAGGTTGTTGGTCGCGTAGATCTGGCACTGTCGATGCGTAGCGGGCAAGGGTGACGCGAACGCGTCACCCGATGCAATGTTCCCAGTTGAATTGCTGAACTCAGAGGCGAGTGCCGCGAACCTGCTCCAGCAGGTTCGCTGGCGTGATGGCCTCTACTGCCCGCGCTGCCGGTCTGAGTCGGTGATCAAACACGGCAGCTACCGAGAGTATCAACGGTACTTCTGTAAGGATTGTGACCGTACGTTCAACACCAGGACCGGCACGACCTTCGCGCACGCGAAGATCGGCCTCGACAAGCTCTTGTTCGCGTTCTACACGTTGCTTCGGTTCAACACGAGTATTCGCCAGCTAGACGCTGAACTCGATGTCTCCTACCGGTCGCTCCGGCGGCGCGTCGAGCAGTTCGCCAGAACGCTCGACGCGCCAGCCATCAACCTCGTTGGCCCAGTCGAAATCGACGAAGTGTACGTGACTGCAGGCCTGAAAGGCCGCGAGCGCGACCAAGAGTCGCACTCGCGTGGTCTTTCGAAACGTGGTCGTGGAAGCTATGCCGAGGACAAGCCACCGGTGTTCATACTCGTTGATCGTGGGAGCGATCAGCAATACGTCGTGCCAGCGAAATCCGCTGACGAATCGACCGTACGACTCCTCCTCGGCGACCACGAGGAGGAGTCGCTGACCGTCTATACTGACGGATTTCGAGCGTACGATCCACTCGAAGATGACGAGAACTTCCAGCGAGAAGCAGTGATTCACAGCGACGGCGAATACGTTGATGACGACGCACACGTGAACACCTGCGAGAGCCACGCGTCGCTGGCGCGACGGTGGCTCTCGCCGCACCGAGGCGTCTCAAAAGACAAGCTGACGCCGTATCTCAGAGCCTTCCAGCTTCGCCGACGAATCTTCCGCAAACCTGGTCGAGAAGCTCTCAAAGAAATCGTCCGAACCGTTCTCTAACTCACCAACAAAGTGCTTCGCATGAGCGTTTTTCAAATACTTGATCATGACTTAATCTCCCGTACGACAAGACCAATTTCAGTTCTTATAATGCCACAACACGTTTTTAATGATGGTCACACGTTTGTGAATCATGCAACTCAGTTCTCACCAAGAGATTCGGATTCTCCACGTCGATGACGACCCCTCAATCACGGATCTGACAGGGACGTTTCTCGAACGCGAGGACAACCGGTTCGCTGTCGAGACAGCGACCAGCGCCGACGAGGGACTGGAGAGAATCAACGACCGCCCGCCTGATTGTGTCGTCTCAGATTACAACATGCCCGGGATGGATGGGATCGAATTCCTGCAGGCTGTCCGGGAAGAGCACCCTGATTTGCCGTTCATTCTGTTTACCGGCAAAGGCAGTGAGGCCGTCGCCAGCGATGCTATCTCTGCGGACGTCACCGGCTATCTGCAAAAGGGGTCAGGGTCCGAACAGTACGAACTGCTGGCCAACCGGATCCGCAACGCCGTCCACGCACGACGCGAGAGCCAACGGGCCGACAGACAGGAACAGCTGATGCGATTAACGGAGTTTGCTGGTGAGACGGGTGGGTTTGAAATCGACGTGGACAGCGGTGACCTCCTGCTGACTGACGGCACTCACCGACTCGTCGGATTGTCCGACGACGCTCAGATTACGCTGGAGGAAGCGATCGAACTCTACCACCCGGACGACCAGGCGGACGTCCGACAGACCGTTACCCGGGCAGCCGAGACCGGCGAAGAAACGTATGGCACCTGGCGTCTCCAGACGCTGGACTGCGACGAACGCCTCGTGGACGTGACAATCACGCCAGCAACCGAGAACGACGACGTCACCACTCTTCGGGGTGCAGTCCACGACGTTACTGAACGCAAAAAACGTCGACGGGAGCTCAGAGAGAAACAACAGTTCATCGAACAGGCACTCGATACATTAGATGACTTGTTCTACGTGATCGACACAGACGGCACCCTCCGACGGTGGAACAACCAGGTCCCGCAAACGACGGGGTACGCTGACTCGGAGCTGGCCGATATGCGGGCGATCGAACTGTTCCCCGAGGACGACCGCGAAACAATTGCCGACGCGATCCAGTTGGCCGTTTCGGGTGAAACAGTCACTGTCGAGGCCGACCTGCTCACTGCCGACGGTGAGCGTCGCCCCTACGAGTTCACCGGGGCGCGTCTGACCGACGCCGATGGGAGTACGACTGGACTGGTCGGAATCGGACGGGACCTCACCGAGCGCAAACGGCGCGAACGCCGGTTCCAGGCGCTCGTCGAGGAATCCAACGACATTATTTCGGTTGTTGATGCCGAGGGGGTCTATCAGTACCAGAGCCCATCGCTGGAACGGATCTTGGGACACGACCCCGCGGAGACGATTGGCGAGCAGGTATGGGAATACATCCATCCAGAGGACCACGAGCGTGTTAGCAACGAATTCGAGGCGTGGGTGAATGATTCTGATAGAACGCCAAAAGGCATCCAGTACCGTGCTCGCCACGCTGACGGTACCTTGCACTGGATGGAGTCAAATGGAAGTGACCAACTCACCGATCCGGCCGTCGAAGGATACGTCGTCACCAGTCGTGACATTACCGATCGTAAAGAACGCCAGCAGGAACTAGAACGGACCCATGACCTCTTGTCGAACATGGAGGAGTTGGCCGACGCTGGCGCGTGGGAGTACGATTCTGAGAGTGAACAGCTTATGATAACGGATGGAACACGCCGGCTCTACGGGCTCGATTCGGAGGCAAGTCTCACGCTTGAGGAGGCGCTTGACGCTGTTCATCCTGATGACCAAGACCTGCTCGCCGACCGGTTCAACAACTGTCTCGAAACAGGCGAGCCATACGAGATGGAGGTGCGACTCACCACGCCGGATGGAGAACAGCGGTGGATCATCGCCCGAGGTGAGCGTGTCTCCGAGAGTGAAACCGGCAGCGTACTACGTGGCTACATCCGGGATATCACCGGGGAAAAAACACGGGAACGGCGATTGACCGAATTGAACCGAGCCACACAGGCACTGCTGACGGCAGAAACCAAGCAGGAGGTCGCCAACATCGGGGTTGAGGCCGCCAGTGACGTCCTTGACCTCCAGATGAACGCCATCCACATCTCCGAGGCCGACGACACGCGGTTAGTACCCATGGCACAGACTGATGAAGTGGCGTCGCTCATCGGAGAGGCATCACCCCTGCCAGTGGCGGATAGTATCGCGGGACGAGTCTACCGGAACGGCGAGCCAGCAGTGATCGCAGACGTCCAACAGGACCCGGATGTCTACGACTCCGAAACGAATCTCGGGGGCCATTTGTATCTGCCACTTGCGGACCATGGAATCCTGATCGCCGGCTCCGAGAACCGAGAGGCGTTCGATCAAGAGGACCGCACACTCGGGGAACTGCTGGCGGGGACTCTCGCTGCGGCACTTGACCGCATCGTGCGTGAACAGACGGCGCGGCAGCGACAACAACAACTCTCGCTGTTTTTCGAGGAATCCCCGCTCGGGGCAGTCCAATGGGACGACGAACTCCGGTTCGAACGATTGAATGAGCAAGCCGAATCACTCCTCGGGTACAGTGAAGCGGAACTACGCCAGGAGCCGTGGAAAGTGGTCATCGCCGACGAAGACCGCGACCACATGCGCGACACCGTAGAGTCACTCCTCGATGCCGATGGCGGAGAGTACGAACTCAATCGAAATGTCCGAAAGGACGGCGAGGTAATCACCTGCGAGTGGTACAACCGTGTCGTCACCGACGCAGATGGTGACGTCCAGTCAGTCTTTTCGAAGTTTCAGGATGTTACCGACCGCGAGCAACGTAAGACTGAATTAGAAGAGTACGAGACGATCATCGAGGCACTCAGCGATGCGGTGTACGTGCTCGACGAGGAGGGGCAGTTCAGGTACGTCAACGACGAGTTCGTGGAGTTGGTTGGCTACGACCGGGAGACAATTCTCGGGAACACGCCGTCGCTACTCAAAGACGAGGAAGCCGTCCAGCGGGCCGAGCAGGAACTAGGACGGTTACTGTCGAGTGCCGGCCCGGAAACCGTTATGTTCGAAGTGACGATCCACACCCGCGAGGGCGACCCGATTGTCTGTGAAGATCATATGGGCGTCCTTCCGTACGAGGGAGACCAATTCGATGGATCAGTCGGGACACTCCGGGACATCACCGACCAGAAAGCACGAGAGCGGAAGCTAGAAGCGGTCAACAGCCAGTACCAGACACTGATCGAGAGTTATCCCGCCGGCGCTATTTTCCTGTACGATACCGACCTTCGAGTCGTCCGTGCAGGTGGAAGTGAATTATCTGAGGTTGGTTTGTCTCTCGAAGAGATTGAGGAGACCACACCACGGGACCGGTATCCACCCGAAATCGCCGAGGAACTCGTCGGCACCATCGAGAACGTTCTGGCTGGAGAGAGCCACACGTTCGAACAGGAGTACCAGGGCGAACACTACCGGGTTCAAATAGTTCCTGTGGAGATGGGTCAAGAAGAGATCACCTATGCGATGGCCGTGTCACAGAACATTACTGACCAGACTGAGAACAGACGGGAACTCAAACGCCAGAACGAGCGGCTCGACGAGTTCGCAAGCATCGTCAGCCACGACTTGCGGAGTCCACTTGGCGTAGCCGAGGGGCATCTCGAACTGGCCGCGGAGACCTGCGAGAGTGACCATCTGGCCCGGGCAACCGATGCCATCGACCGGAGTCAGGCACTCATCGACGACCTGTTGGCGCTGGCACGAGAGGGCGACAGGGTGGACGAGACTGAACCTGTGGAGATTGCAAAGGTGGCAGAGAGGAGTTGGCAAACTGTGGAGACGCGACAAGCGACACTCGACGCTGACGAGTCAGGGGTCATCGCAGCCGACTTGAGCCGGCTCCAGCAACTGTTCGAGAACCTCTACCGGAACGCAGTCGAACACGGCGGCGAAGACGTGATAGTGTCCGTCGGCGCGGTAGACGACGGCTTCTACGTCGCGGACTCGGGCCCCGGCATCCCCGAAGCCGACCGCGAGGACGTATTCGATGCAGGATACTCGACGAACGAGGACGGGACCGGATTCGGCCTGCGGATCGTCGAGCAGATTGCCGTCGCGCACGGGTGGGAGGTTGCAATCACTGAGAGCGAGGAGGGCGGGGCCCGGTTCGACATCACCGGCGTTGAGAAAGGTGCGTGACCGACTCGCGCCCTCCATCTTGCACGAGATAGAGGGACCTCTCCGAGAGATGTCAAAAAGGCGTGCAAGATGTAGAGCCTGAGTTCGGCAGTTGTTCGCGGGATCAGATTGGATATTCAGAGACCTTGGCCGAGAACGGAGTCTTCAGCACTCGCAAAGACGACAAGGGCCGTGATTTCGTCCTCGATGTCAAAAAAGTCGTGTTCGGCTCCTCGTTCCACATAAACTACGTCACCCTCGTCGACAGCATACCGCTCATTTTCGACGTGGGCCATCCCCGACCCGGAGATGATGAAGTAGAGTTCGTCAGTTTTGTGCGCCGTTTTTGGCTCAGGATTGGGGTACCGTGCAAGTTCGACGCTCAGCGCGTCCTTGGTCAGTACTTCCAAGTAGTTCGTGTCTTCCTGTTCGAGTTGGTCGACCAAGTCGGTCGTCGAAACGTGGTTCATCGGGAGAACATATCATCTCCATATCCGATGAATACTTTGATTTCTTGCTCAAGCCGTCGCTGTCAAGCTTCTGCCCTCCATCTCTCACAATTGCTATTGACCTATCCATTCCGTGTCAGAACCAGCGTACAAGATGTAGAGCCTGAGTTCAGCACGACGATTCTACTCGTTTCAGATATTCCCAAACGAGATAACTACTCGGTGTGCGTGGTATTCGTCGAGACTCGTACCGGGCGCGACGAGACAGTGGTATCTACCAGTGTGTCGGTGGCTGAATGTACGAATGGGGTTTCACGTCCGCCGCTTCCGGACCAAACAAGCGAAGTTTGAAGCTTTCGAGAGGATAACAACAGCTATGACTCACGTTTCCACGGAAGAGTTGATAGCGGCGCTCGAAGAGGAAGATGCACAGTTCGCAGAAGTGTTTAGCAAAGAGTCAATAACCCTTGAGATAGGAAAATACCCAACGTCGTCGCCGAAGAACCCCCACACGGAAGATGAGGTTTACTACATTATCTCTGGATCGGGCATGATTCGAGTCGGGGAGGAGACGTATACTGTCGAGAGTGGGGATGTGGTTTTCGTCGAACGGGGACTCGAACACGACTTTTTTAATATCGACGAGGAGATTACTGCGCTGACTATCTTTGTCGGGTCTGCTGACCCGAGTTCGTATAGTATTCGTGAATGAAGACGACGGGACACACGTCAATAATATCGACAACGGACTCCATACTGATCGAGTAGGGTACTTTGATCCAACCAGCGAACCGGCCGAGATACGCGCCCTGTATACAGCACACCTGCTGAAATCTACTCAACTACTGTTAGAAGCCCCTGCTGGACACCGGAATAAGTAGACAGCGACCACCGCGGGTCACTAGCACAAACGGATCTTGTATCTATGATCACTGGCTTAAGTCCGTTCGTCTTAGCACCTTCATGAACAGACGAGAGTCGCTCGCGCTGGCTGTCGGTGTGGCTGCATCCTTGGCAGGATGTAGTGGATACGCCAGCAGTTCAAGCGGGACGTCGAGTGAATCGCCGGCGGCAGAGCAACCAGCCGTCGATGGCCCATCCTCGGGGACGGAGATGGATCCCGAGGTGCTACGCGTCCGAGTCGATACCGACCGCCAGCCGGTCTGGCTCGCCAACAAGGACGGCGAGGACGACGGCCGGCCGACGCCGCGTCCCGACGCGCGCCACATCGACTCCGAAGTCATCGACAGTGAGGCCCGGGCCGGCCGCCTCTCGGTCGATTCTGAAGTGGACCGCCCCCGGGTCGCGTCGTTCCTTTCGGAACCCGACTTCAGCGACGAAACGGTGGTGGTGGAAACCATCCAGGTAGAGGAGTGCTTCCGACTGAAACTCTGCCGCATCGGCTGGCAGTCGGAGATGGTGTCAACGGACTATACGCGCCGAAGCCGTCACTGGGACGAGCACTGTGCGGTCGACGAGCGCGTTTTCGAGTCACGGCTCATCCGCATCCCCGGCGCTGCAGGCGCTCGGTCGGTCGCTGAACGAAGCCCCTTGCTGGGCCTGAAACGGTCGAAATCGAGGGTTCCGAACACACTGAAAATCACTGCTGGAAAGATGTCACGATCGTACGACAGCGCCCCACGCGCTCGTAGAAAGGATGGTGCGAACTCCAGCGATCACCCGGTGGACGTCATCGGTACAACCACGGTTTCCTGCGCTCTACAGACGTGTGTCTACTAGTAGATTCTCGATGTGGAACGCCGTTTTCGGGAATGTCCCTCTCTCACCGTGTGGACTCCACAGCTGAGAACTGCTAGTAGGTCACCACGGCAATGAATCGGATGTATACTGACTATCTGCCATGAATGGCGTGACCGATACAGAGGATATATCCTGTCTCAGGATTCGTTCCATCCCCGGACGATGCCGACGTTGCTCGTCGCCTCCTGACTGATTCGTTCTGCGATCGTGCCAAACATGACCCGGGATGCGGCACTCCGTTCGGAGAGCCCGACACAGATCGTATCGAACTGATCGGCCGTCGCGAGGATGGCCGCTTCGATATCATCGTCGACGACGACCTCTCGCTCGTAGTCCTCCGGGTCGAGTCCTGCCCGCTCAGCAACATCGTCGATGACCCCATTCCCTCTTTCGGAGGCTGTAGTGTTATCGTCCCCCATCGGTTGCTGGACGTTCAGCAATGTGGGGACGGTTCCATCGATGCTCGCGAACTCGGCGGCTCGCCGGGCAGCGACCGGTGAATGTGGCCCCGGACCTGCGAGTGCAACCGGATTGCCGATCGTGTCGTCGTGGAGCGTTACGAGAGTGACTTCACACGGGGCGTCCTCGACGACGGCATCGAGGTTCGGGCCGAAGACGTGCCCCTGCCGAGTCAGTGTCCCGCCCCACCCGAGCAGCACTTGATCGGGCTCCTCGTCGCCGATCGCCTCCAGAATCGTCTCGTCGACGCGTTCGCCCGTCATTGCGACCGTCCGCAACTGCACGTCCATCTCGGCCGCGATGTCGCGGGCTCCGTCGAGAAGGTCGCGTTGATGCTCGAGCCGCTCGGCTGCAACGTTTTGTTGTGGGTCGGGATCCGCGACCTGGAGGACGTTGACGGCGACGAGTTCGGGTGTCCCTTCGTCGGTGTGCGCGTGCGCAGTGGCCGCTGCGAGCCGGATCAGATCCTGTTGGGTGTCGGGGTTCGCAACCGGGACGAGGACCCGGTAGGCATCCGTCGTCGGCGTGATGGCCTCGTCGATGAGTCCCCGGTCGATGGCGTGGTCTCTAACGTACACGAAGTACCAGCCGACACCGAGTCCGACGATCCCCAGCCCCAAGAGGATGATAATGGGCGCCATCTGTGAGATGACGACGACCGTCAGGACCACGCCAAGTACCGGGACTGCTGGGTACAGGACGTCCGGAATTTTGAACGACGGGTCGTAGTCCTCCGGGTCGGCCCGACGGAAGACGACGAGCGCGACGTGGACCAGCGAGTAGGAGACGAGGAAGCTGAAGCTCGCAACCTCAGCCAGGAGGGCGACGATGGTCTCGACCTGCAAGCCGGCGGCGATCAACACTGCGGTGACGGCGCCGGTGGCGATGATCGCCCGGTGTGGCGTGCCGAACCGGTCGTGAGTGACGTTCAGCCACTCACTCATCAGGTCGTCCCGACCCATGGCGAAGTTCACCCGTGCCGCGGCAAGAACTGACGAGTTCGAACTCGAAATTGCGGCGATGGCGGCGGCCGCCACGATTGCCACCACACCGACGGCTCCGGCGAAGACGACCGCGACATCCGAGACCGGGACCAGCGAGTCGCCAATCGCCTGGTACGGCAGCACGCCCGTCGTGACGATCATCACCAGGGCGTAGAGGATCGTCACAAGAACGACGGAGAGAATCATCGTCAGCGGAATGTTCCGACTCGGATCCTTGACCTCACCTGCGACCGTGGCGATGATCTCGAACCCGAGAAAGGAGACGAAGACGACGCCGGTCGTCGCGATGATGCCGCTCGGGCCCGTCGGCGCGAAGGGCTCGAGGTTATTCGGGTCGATGAAGAACAGCCCGAGGGCGACGTAGGCGAGGACGACGACGGTTTCGGCGCCGATCATCACGTTCTGCAGTTGGCTGGATTCCTCGGTGCCGTAGTAGTTGACGCCGACGATTAGTGACAGGCCGATGAGACCGAGGAGAACGACGAACACCCGTCCATCGAGAAACGGAATCGGCTCGACGAGATACTGCCCGAATCCGATCATGTAGAAGGCGCTCGCGAACATCAGGCCGGTCCACATCCCCCACCCGACGATGCTCCCGAAGAAGCCACCGAGTGCCCGGTTGACGTAGTGGTAGCTCCCGCCGGCAATTGGCATCCCGGTCGCCAGCTCGGATAAAGAGAGCGCTGCGAGCAGAGCGACGAACCCTGCGATGAAGAACGAGACCGAACTCGCTGGACCGGCGCCCTCGGCTGCGATCCCGGGCAGGATGAAGATCCCGGCCCCGATCATCGTCCCCCCACCGAGCGTCATCGCCTCGAGAAAGCCGATGTTGCGCTCAAGTTGTCCCTTGCTCATCGATTCACCATCCAAGAGTGTCGAATTGAACCCTCCAAGTAGCGTACAGACAGGGCGTCACGCGTCGCTGAGTGACGATCTCCGGGAGTTTGTCGCCCAGCGATAACTCTACTGTCGAAGAGCAAGACCTGGTGGTGGGCAGCCTTCAGCCAGCTACGGTCGTCTTGTTCGGTCCTCGCTGGTAGTGTAACTGGCCTTGTCGGGTATCTGGGGAGTGTCTGTGCAGTCACTACTGGTGTCTTCGTATAGATCAACTCGAACTCCTCACTCGATATCTCTCACGATGATGGCGGGCTTCTCGATTTCTTCGAGAATTGGTGTGAGTACAGCCCCGAGAATCCGATCTCTGAGCGACGGCTCTGCTTCCCCGAGCACAACGAAGTCGTAGTCCACAGCGAGATCGATGATATTGCGCTTCGGAGAGCCGCCCTCCGAGAGCTGCCAGTCAATCCGGTCGCGGTCGACCCCCCCCTCAGTTAGTCGGTCGGCCGCTCCACGGAGAATGAATTCGCCCTGACTCGGATCGGTCCCTTCGGGGACGGAGTGAAACAACGTAACTGTAGCATCACTGGCTCGGACTAACTCACCAACGAGAGAGACGATTCGTTCGAGATTCACATCGCCGCGCAACGGCACGAGAATCCGATCAATCGTGTCAGTCTCACCGGGAACGAAGACAGCGTCACAGTCGTGTTGCTCTGCGATTCGGTCGATCGTATCCTGCCGATCCTTCGTAAATACGAGAACGTCCTTGACCTCGTGGTCTCCGCGGGCGAATCTGGAGACGATACTCTCTAACCGCTCTGCTGCCTCTGCTTCGTGATCCTCCTTGAGATGTGCCGGGGCCGTCTGTTTCGGGACGGGATAGTACCCAAGGACGACGAGATTGACTGGCTTCAACAGATCAAGGATTACCTGGTCGGGTGGTTCCGTGATCGACACGTCCACGGGGACGAGAATCGTTGAGTCGCCGGTGAGAGGCATCTTATTGGTCACTTTTTCAGCGAACCGGCTTGATTGTTCGTGTCCACTACTCATACTTCAGGGTAAGAGAGAATCCACACGAGATACGCGTTTTATATGCGGCAGCGATTTCGCGTACTGAGCGCAGCAATTCGGTCTTTTTCCGAACCACGTTCGGGGGTGAATCGTCGCCCACACTGTTCGCACACATCGTGTGAAATGCGCCACCCACCCCCGGTTGTGTATCGGGCTTTGTACGACTCTGAAGCTCCGCACACAGAACACGTGTCGGGGGGAGGTCGCATAAGCGAATCTTTGTATCTACCCACTAAGCCATTCGCTTATACGGAGCGGTCTTTCGTCTATACTAAGCGATTCGCGCGCTCTATTCAGCAGCGCTTCAAACTCATATCAGAGATCGGAAAATTCAATTAAGCGCATTGTAGCCAGCGCTTTGCAGACGTGTGTCTACTAGTAGTTTCTCGATATGGAACGCCCGTAATTAACAACTGCCAGTAGATCCCACGATTGAACCACGATCTGGACACTTCGTTTTCGGGTATTATCGGAGGTTTCTCGGACAGGCTTCGTCGGAACCCTCACTCGGCGACAGTACGGAGCCTCGTAACCACTCCCAACTGTCGAAGTTGCTGGGGCCCAGTTGATTGCAGCCGAGAGACATCAACGACCCAATGATTAGCAGCCATGCGCCACGCCGTAGAGGCAGCGAACCAGAGGACGAACCCGCCGTCTGTCGGAATCGTTCAGTGGCTGAACGAAAGCAACGACATTGTACTCAGAGACGATGACATCGACCACCACCCCGCCGCTGTCGTACGATTACGAACGAGAAATCGGCGATGGGCGCTGCAGGCGCTCGTTCACGCGGTGAACGAAGTCCCTTGCTGGCCCTGACACGAGGGAAATCGGCGTTCTGAGAGCAGCAGTTTCACCCTATAGTTCTCATCCGCGGACACGAGTTTCGAGCCAATCCCATCAGGATCGGCGGTAGAAAAGTCCCCGTCCGACGAGGAGAACACTGTCACCAAAGTGACGGCCTACGTGTACCGATCCCGTTTTGGCTACGTCGTTCGGTGGTGCAGTGCACAAGGGGAGCCACGACGGTTTCATCCGTCCCCGTCGGTTCCGTATGGGCGGCGAACGAGTGTTCGAAACAGACACACGACAGACGAATGCCTATCAACGCGGTCATTGAAGGCCGGCTATGGCCGTTCAGGAACCCGTCGAGACTCCAATAACGGAGATCGAATTGGAGGTGCGGGACAGAAACTGTTTTTTTTTCGTTCGTCTCTCTGCCGATACCGACTGTCTCATCCGACTCGAGGAGTTGATCCATCGCGCGGATGGGGATCTGCTTCAATACTTCAGCATCCGTGAAACGCCTCCGGAGGACGTCCTCGACATGGCTGCGAGCGAATCCGCAATCGCAGAGGCTCGTCTCGTCAGGAACGGTCCCGACGGCAATCTCTTCCAGTTCGTCGTCTCTGGGCCGTGTGTCACCGCGATGCTCGCCGATACCGGAGCGATCACTCGTGACGTTTCGGCCGCGGGCGGCGTCGGCCGTGTCGTCGCAACTGTTCCAGCTCACGTTGCCGTTCGAACCGTCGTCGAGACGTTTCGGACACAGCACTCGGAGTCCGAATTCCTCGCCCGGCGGGAACGTGATCTATCAACACCCGTTCGAACAAAATCGGGCGTCCACACCATCCTCGCAGACCGACTTACCGAGAAACAGTACGAAGTACTTCGAACGGCGTATCTTAGCGGCTACTTCGCGTGGCCGCGCGAAAGTACGGCCGAAGGGTGTGCCGGCGCGTTGGGGGTCGCTCAGCCGACGTTTAGCCAGCACCTCCGGGCGGCTCAATCCAAGGTGTTTACCGCGCTCTTCCACGCCGCGGTCGACGACGGATGATCGGAACGTCGAGACCGGTCGCGACAGAACGAACGGCGTCCGGATACCTATCCCTATAGGCAAGAAGCGTTTGTCGGCAGAACCCGAATGTATCGACGGGTGATTCAGGATGCCAAGCTACGCGGGGTGGACTGCAGCGCAGGAGACGGCGACCGTCACGGTCGACGGACACGAACTCGACGTCGCCTACTACGACGAGGGATCGGGCGATCCCGTCGTCTTTCTCCACGGGATTCCGACGAACTCCTACCTGTGGCGGGACGTGATCGGGCCGATCGCGGCGGAACGCCGCGTCATCGTGCCGGACATGATCGGATACGGCAACTCGTCGATGTTCGACGGGTTCGATAGATCGATCCGCGCACAGGAGGAGATGATAACGGAACTGCTGTCGGCGCTTGATGTCGAAACCCCCTCGCTGGTCGGTCACGACCTCGGTGGCGGCGTGTTCCTTCGATACGCGGCCCATCATCCGGATGCTGTCGACGAGCTCGTGCTCTCGAACTCCATCGCGTACGACTCCTGGCCGATCCAGTTGATCACCGACTTGGGACTTCCCGAGACGGCACGAGAAACCGGTGTGGAGGAGTTGCAGGCGATGCTCGACGACCTCTTTCGAGACACGCTCCACGGGTCGGAGCACAGCGACGCGTTCCTCGACGGGATGACCACGCCGTGGAACTCCGAAGCGGGTGCAACCTCTCTCGTTCGAAACGCGATCTCGACGAACACGAATCACACGACTGAGGTCGATCCGGAAACGATCGAAGCCCGGACGCTCCTCCTGTGGGGGGCGGACGATCAGTTCCAGTCCATCGAGTGGGCCGAGCGCTTGCAAGCGGATATCGAGACGGCCGAACTGATCGGGCTGGACGACGCAAACCACTGGGTGATGGAAGATCGGCCGGACGCCTACCGCGACGAACTGGCCGACTTCCTGCGCTAATCAGGTCGAACGTTCGGGCTGATACTGCCGACTGTAAGTCGATCAAAATATTCGCCACCCCGAGGTGGCGAATATCTTGAAACAGTTACAGTCGGTAGTATGAGTCGCGGGCGACGGCCACGACTCGAAACGTCCGACCGCAGAGGTACCCCCTAACGCCGGGCCGTCCGTCGTGCCTTCCCCCGATTCTCCCGACGCACGCTACCAACTTGACATCCTCCCTGCCCTGAAGGGCGAGGATTCCCGAGCGTTGGGATATTACGGTTCGCAACCTGCCTGTTCCCTCGGGGAGAACGACCCCGAGGTTTGGTTGAACAGGTAGGCTACTGGTCGTGCCAAACGACCGTTACTCATATCCTCGGTTGGAGGATTCTGAGTTATCTTTCTACGAATATTCACTGCACCGTTCACGTCCGCGTTCATCGTCGCACCACACGATTCACAGACGTACAAGCCACGTTCCACACGATTCGCGTCACGCTTTCGCCCACAGCATGAACACGTCTTGCTCGTGTCTCGCTCGCTCTTCCGGTCAACGAGGATACCGTGTTCCTCCGCCTTGTACTCCAAGAGCGTCGTGAACCGGTCGAACTCCCACCCGTGGAGTTTCTTGTTCCCACCCTGACCCCAGTTCCGAGCGTCTCCGTTCTCATCCTCTCGAATCTCGCTCAGGTCACCGATGGCGATGCGACCTACCTCGCGGTCGATGCACCGCTCTACGACGTGTTTGGCGAGCGCGTGGAGGAAGTGGTCTTTCCGCCGGGACAATTTCTGTCGGGCACGAACCGCACGGCGTGAGGGGCCGTTTTCGCCTTCTGTGTCGTACTCGTCTCGGGTGAAGTAGTGCTTGTCTTGCTTCAGCACGTTCCCCGGATACAATTCAGCATCTCCATCGTCGTAGGCGATGGCGAGATAGTTCTTGATGCCGAGGTCGATGCCCGCCGTATTGTCGCCCGGTGCGTCTGCGACGGGGATCTCCTTCTTGCAGACAACGTGGAGTTCCCAACGGTCGCCGTTCCAGACGGCTCGAACCTGCTGGATGTTCTCCACAGTCACGTCCGGTCGCGTCTCGTACTCACAGAGGATGAAATCTGAGCGGTGGTTCTTCAGGTTGAAGCCCTTGCTCAGACGAAGTTGATTGTGCTTGGAATCGTGCTTGATGCCTTTCTGCTTCCACGTCACGGTGGAACGCGGGTGTTCATCGCCGTGTTTGCGATAGCCCGGTGGGTTGGCGTCCTCGTCTCCGCGTTGGCGTGCTTTGTACCAGCTGGTGAACGACTCAGCAAGCTCTTCAAGAACTCGCTGACTTGACTGCGAATGGAGGTCACTGTATCGTTCGTGGTCCTTGAGTTCGGATTTGAGTTCGCCGTCGTCGGGGATCTCCCCATCTTCGTCCCATTGGCCATGCGTGTAGTATCGGGCGACGTTCCACAGTTTCGACGCGGAGAACCCGCACTGGTCGAGGTTATCTTGCACCTGTTGGTGATTGACGATTTTCGCTCGATAGGTACGGGTTGTCTCCAGCATCAGCCTATCCATAACCAGTTATGGGAGATTGTATATTAAAATCAACGACCGGGCCGTGGAATATCCAGCAGTGCCATCGACGGTGGTTGGTGGAGGAAGTGTCGGCTGTATCCCCGCCCTGTAGGACGGGGGTTTTAGCCTTGCAACTTCCATAAATAGGTTACTCGTATTGGAAGTCCCTCTTCACACTCACAGAAGAGTAAGGAGTTCCCGGTCGAGTTGTACAACCGTGTACGACAGTTCGTGTATAAGTCGGCAGATTCACCCGCAGAACCCAGATCACCGATAACAGGTTCTCACAGATACTCATGAGTACACACTCAGAATCGAGTGATACGAAATCGACGTCGGTCGTCACACCGAGCCAGTCACAGGAAACGCTCATTTCCATGTCAAACCTCCTTGGACGCAAGTGGCACTTGATCATCCTCCACCAGCTACTGACGGAGGGAGCGATGGGATTCGGCGAACTGAAAGGAGAGATCGATCACATATCGTCGAAGGTCCTGTCGGACAGCCTCGATCGACTCGAGACGGAACACGAACTCGTCGAACGCCACATCGTGAGCAAAAAGCCGGTGCGCGTCGAGTACGCGGTGACGGACCGCGGTCGTGACTTCGCCCCCATCGTCACTCGTATCCACGAGTGGGGCGTCGAACACGTCGTGAGAGAGTAGATGCGGTGAGGTCGGGATAACGTATCAACCAAATGGTGATCGAGTGACGAATCGGTTACTACCTTACAAATGTGATACAGCTGAAATATAATAGTGGTGTGTGACGTGGTATTGTGGCCCAATACGTGCAGAGTCGGGCCACGCGGAGCAACTAATGGATCGACGCAACACACTCAAGGCCATCGGAACGGTCGGTATCGCGGGTGCGCTCGGACTCGGCACGAGCGGAACCGTGAGCGCCGATCGGGCCGATGCTGCCGGCGGCGGCGACAGTAACAATCCCGGACGGATCGGGAACTACGGCGGTGCGAAGACGCTGACTCCACCGAATCTCGGCGGATTCGACCACGTACTGGTCTATCTCGCCGAACCACTCGTCGAGGGCGACTGGAGCGTCGTCGAGAACGCGGAGCGCTTCCAGCGCGAGATCATGGGGCGAGACGAGGAAGCCATCGACGCGGATCGGCGAGCAGCAGAGGCGTTCTACGAGGAGCGCTTCGGACTGACGTTCGAGGGAGACACAGGGCTGTTCGAACCGGAGGAGAGTACCGATGGCTCGGCCGTGCTGAATCCGTTCTACCAGGATCCCGACGTGGGTTACAACGCGTACGTGGTGTCGGGGCGAGCGATGCCGAACAACCACGACGACGGGGCGACCAATCGCGACGAGATGCTGGCCGGGAAAGTCAGAGACGGTGGCTGGATCGTCTCGATCACCGAAGAGACGACGCTGGGCGGGAGTTACGGCGGTAGCGACGGCTTCGATATCGGAGCCGGCGGCACGCTAGCCTACGGACACTACAACATCAAGATGGGAGACAACGAGGACCCCATCGTGATCCAGTACGAATCCGAACACCCAATCCTGCCACTGGACATGCCGGTCGCGTTCAACTGTGACCTGTTCCACGACGAGTGGGGTGAAGGGCAGGTTCGCGGAGTTACCGGTGCGCAGAGCGGTGGTATCCGCAACGTGCTCACGTTCCCCCCGTCGCTGTAGTCGGATGCCGAACTCATTTTTTCTGGAGAGGATCTGGTAGCAATGGTTCTTGCGTTCCCGTTTCGTTCGTCTCGATACTGAATCACATCAAGTTACTTGATTTCTACAGGTAACTATTATAGCGTCCCCATCCGTATGGGACGGACATGAGCGACGATACTGAAGCGGACGCTGCCACCCAGCTCGAAGTGTGGTGTGCCGGCGAGGACTGGTGCCCGGTCACGACGACAGCGTCACTCATCGGCAAGAAGTGGCACCCCGTGATCATTCACCGACTCCTCGAACAGGGACCGAGCGGGTTCAACGAACTCAAAACGTATGTCGACGGGATTTCGAGCAAAGTCCTCTCGAGTAGTCTCGACGACCTCGAGGAGAAGCAGATCGTCGACCGCGAGATCATCAGCGAAAAACCCGTGCGGGTGCAGTACTCGCTCACCGAACACGGGCAGTCGCTCGAACCGGTGATATTTTCGATGCGTGACTGGGGTCTCGAACATCTCACGGAACCCGACGAAGACGAGTCGTCGGTCGCGTAGGAGTCTCCGGAATTACGCAGGCGGGCATGGTCGAGTCGTGCTCGACACGGTCGGTTGGTTCCTGCCGCATTCTTACTACGAGTCGGCCACCCACGGTGATCGGCGACTCACCGGGTTACACGTGCGTTACTTGTTGAGCCCGCGGTTGTCTGAGATTCATTACGGGTAGAAACTAAGTTTCGGGTAGATATGGCAATCGATGACATTGACAGGCGTACGCTCCTTCGTCTCGGTGGGGTCGCAGCGATCGGCGCACTAGCGGGTTGTAACAGTCAGCAAGGCTCCGAGGCCACCTCGACGGCGACGACGACTCCCACGTCGACCGCAACGGCGACGGCCACGGCGACGGAAGCGTCCGGGACCAACCCCCTTGGTGCGGATCAACTCGGGGGACCCGACGACCTCCAGTCGTCGGCGACGGTGGAGGCGACGATGCTTTCGTCCGACCAGGGCGCCGGCCAGCACGTGAACACGCCGGCCGTCGTCTGGGTCGAACAGGGCGCGACCGTGACGTGGAACATCGCCGAGGGATCGCACTCGATCACGGCGTATCACCCCGACTTCGACCGGTCACTCCGGATTCCAGAGGGGGCGACTTCCTTCGATTCCGGGATTCTTTCCGCAGGAGAATCTTTCGAACACACCTTCGACACACCGGGCGTCTACAACTACTTCTGTCGCCCGCACGAGGGACTCGGGATGGTCGGTCTCGTCGTCGTCGGTCAGCCACAGGGTGGGCCGGGAACGACGGCCGTCGACGACATCGAACTGAGCGCCGCCGCCCAGTCGCTCACCCGACTCCTCGACGTGGCGGGCATCGTCACCAGCGAGGGTGGGGGGGCGAACGCGTACGCGTGGCAGGACGCCACCTGGGACTCCTACTGGTACTCCCTGTACAACATGAGTACCAACATCGCCATGAGTGGGAACGGGGTTCTGTTCCCCCACAACGAGGAGCAACAGCAGGCGTTCGACCAGCGAGTGCCGGGGATGCTCCAGCATGCGGACGTCGACAAGCCGCCGATCAAGAATCCCAACCTGAACATGGCCGCGTTCACGGAGGGCGACCCCCACTTCACCCAACAGCCCGTCTTCGATTCCGGCGATGGGCGACCCGACGCCGCGACGCTGACGTGGGGCATGTCGAAGTCCTCGAAGGTCGTGAGTCCTTCCTCCGTCGCGTGGACGCACCTCAAGGGTGTGACGTGGGCGAAGAACTTCCAGAAACACTTCGAGACGCTTCCACCGGGAATTGCGGCGAAGTTCCGCGCGCAGATGCTCGCCACCCTCGCCCAGATCGGGACGAACGCGACACTCATCGCCGGCGGCCCGGACGGCAACGGAGCGCTCACGAAAGGCGACTCGCTCGAACTCGTCTCCGAGTTCCGACCGAGTGACGGCACGGTCGTCGACGACACGACCCGGCCCAACCACCACTCGGCGATGCTTTGGTTCCTGTCGGATCTCACGAGCCTCGCGGGGAACGGCTGGTTCGGCTACGTGAACCCGGAACCGCTGATTCCGAACGGAAAGATCCAGCAACTGACCGACGGGATGGCGCAGACGACGATGAACCTCTTCGATCCCTCGGATGTCGTCGACATGGGGTCGACCCGGGACCTCGGCCAGATGCTCGGGGCCGTCGGCTGGTACGGAACCCACGCAGGAGGCGACGACCTGCGTGCTGCCGCCGCGAGCTACGCCGACGATCTGGCGGCTGAAGTCGACGCCCACTTCGAGGGCAACGGATACGTGGCCGACGGCGCGGCCAACGGAGCGGCGACGCAGGGCGCGGTCGGACAGGGGCTCCTCTGGGCTTCCCAGATCGACGGCGTCGATCACCGCGACACCGCGGAGAGCGTTCTCGGCTACCTGCTCGACGAACTCTGGGACGAGGACGCGGGCACCTTCGCCACCAGTCCCGACGCCTCCACCTACCGAATCACGTCGCGTGACGCGGGCGACGTGACCGGCGGCCTCAACGCCGCCGACGCGCTCCTCGATCTCGACGTACAGGCGGTGTACGCCCGCTACTTCAACCAGACGTTCAACCGCGGGCGACTGCAACGGGCCGAACGTCCGAACAGCCGCGACGAGGGTGCCGAATTCACGCTTCCCCTCCCGCCGACTGCCGGCGGCGAGTACGGACAGGCCGCCGTGTACAACGACGCCGTCGAGTACGACGCCGGCGACGACGAGTGGACGGTCGTCGACGACACGTTCACGACGGCGTGGGCGCTGTACACCGCGAATCAGGACATCTGGATCGGGAACTGGGCCGGCGACTTCTACCAAGGCCGCGGCGTGCCCGGCCGGAGCGACCAGCCGCCTGAGGGGGCCTGATCACGATGCTCCCCGAAGGCACCACCGCACCGGAGTTCACGTTGCCCGGAACCGCGATGGACCGAGACGCGAGCGAGGTGTCGCAGTACTCGCTCGCCGACGCACTCCAGCGAGGGCCGGTGATACTCAACTTCTATCTCTTCGATTTCCACCCGGAGTGCACCGAACACATGTGCTCGCTCCACGATCTACTGTGGTTCGACCTCGACGACCGAGTGACGGTGTTCGGCATCTCCACGGATCGCTCGTTCAGCCATCGAGCGTTCGCGGAGACGGAGGAACTGGCCTTCGCCCTCCTCTCGGATAGCGACGGGAGCGTCGCCGAATCCTACGACGTGTTCTACGAGGAGTTCAACGGCCACAAACGGATCGCGAAGCGTTCGGTCTTCGTCGTCGACACCGACGGGACGATTCGGTACGCGTGGAGCACCGACGATCCCACCGTGCAGCCGGACTTGTCGGCGGTCAAGGACGCACTCGAAGGATTGCAGACCGTCCACTCCGACGACTGATCAGGGGTCGGTCTTGACCTTTTCGAACCTGTAACTCAGCGAACAATCAGTCTCCAGTCGCTAGTTCGATCCACCACTCTCGGCCGAACGGGTCGTCGTACGCGATGTCGAGGCGGTCGTACACGACCCGCGGAATGCCGATGTCGGCGAGAACGAGCTGTCCCGCACCGGTTCGTAGTCCCGTTTTCGGTAACGCGAGCGTGACCGTCGTCTCCGGGTGGACGGCTGCCCCGAGTGTCTCGCCGGTCGTGGCGTCGATACCGGAGGGCACGTCGAGGGAGACGACGCTCGATCCGCGTCGGTCCGTTTCCTCAACGAGCCCCCGTGCCGGATCGCGGAGTGGGCCGTCGAGGCCGTACCCGACGAGCGCGTCGACGACGACGCCGATCCGATCGAACGCCGCCAGTTCCTCGACTCCGATCTTGACCGGAATATCCGTGGCGTCGAGAATCCGATACTGCTGTGCCGCGGCCCCGGACAACGCGTCGGGGTCGCGGTCGAGGACGACAGCCACTCGAACGTCGTGGTTGTGGAGATGGCGAGCACACGCCAACCCGCCACCGCCGTTGCCGCCGTTTCCGGCCACGACCACGGCCGGCTCCTCACCTGTCGCAGCGACTCGATGGGCCAGCGTTCGGCCCGCGTTCTCCATCATCTGGAGTAACTGTAGTCCCACGTCCTCGACGGCAACCCGGTCGACATCGCGCATCGTCTCCGCCGTCACGGCCGGAACGTGCGTCCCCGACGCCGTCACGAACGCGTCAGTGGTCATATCGGTTCTTGGACTCTCAACCACCATTGCTGTGTGCCGTTGCGATCGCCGACTAGGGGTTACCCACGGGTTAGCTGACGCTTTTGGTAGCTCAGGTAGTTACCTATCGATACCTACAATGGTAGCCCGAAAACACCGAGTGCTGTTAGTGATCGCGCTGGCCGAACTCCTCGCCATGTCTCTCTGGTTCAGCGCGACCGCTGCGGCGCCGGAGTTGGCGGCTGAGTGGGGGCTCACCGACGGCGAGACGGCGTGGGTGACTATCGCAGTGCAGTTGGGCTTCGTCGCCGGTGCGCTCCTCTCCTCGGCCCTCACGCTCGCGGACGTGATCCGACCCCGCTACCTATTTGCGGCGTCGGCCGTCGCCGGCGCAGTGTTCACGGCCGCAATCGCTGGATTCGTCACGTCGGCCGTGCCGGCCATAGGTCTCCGATTTTTGACCGGCGTCGCCCTGGCCGGGGTTTACCCCACCGGGATGAAGATTCTCGCCGGCTGGTTCGAGGAGGGCCGCGGATTCGCAATCGGCATGCTGGTCGGCGCGCTGACCGTCGGCTCGGCGCTTCCGCACCTGCTCCGTGCCGTCGGCGGCGTCGGACAACCTCGAGTCGTGCTGTACGGGGCCGCGGGCCTGTCTGTACTCGGTGGGCTGTTGGTCCTCCTCGTCGAACCGGGACCGCATCAGGCACCGGCGGCACCGTTCGATCCGAGCGCGATCGGTCGCATCCTCCGGGACCGGGGAACGATGCTAGCCAACGGCGGCTACTTCGGCCACATGTGGGAGCTCTACGCCGTCTGGACGTGGATCCCTGCCTACCTGATCGCGAGCATCGCGGCGAACGGCGGGATTAGTGACTCGTCGAGTCTCGCCTCCCTCTTGGCCTTCGGGACTATCGCCATCGGTGGTGTCGGCGCCGTCGTCGCCGGCTCGGCGGCCGATCGGTTCGGTCGAACGGGGACGACGAGCGCGAGCATGGCCATCAGCGGCGTCGCCTGTATCGCCGCGGGATTCGTCTTCGGGTCGTCGTTGCTCGTTCTCGTCCCCTTCGTCCTCGTGTGGGGATTCGTCATCGTCGCCGATTCGGCCCAGTTTTCGGCGGCCGTCTCCGAACTCGCCGAAGGGTCCTACGTCGGGACGGCGCTGACGCTCCAGACGGCCATCGGGTTCCTCCTGACGACCGTGTCGATCCAGATGATCCCGATGATCGTGGATCTGGTCGGCTGGCGCTGGGCGTTCGCGCCGCTGGCTCTCGGCCCGATTCTCGGCACGCTGTCGATGCAGCGGCTCCGGAAACTCCCCGAGGCGACGAAGCTCGCCGACGGTCGCGGATAGGACGGCCAGAACCGCCGGGGCGACACTTACCGACCGGTAACGGCGTTACCCGATCCTCGGCTCGCACTTATGACGAAGCTGAGTGAAGGACACGCCAACCGATGGGAACGAGACGACTGTATCGACTCGCGGGCTGTCCCTACTGTGCGACCGTCGAGGGGAAACTGGACGAGTTGGGGCTCGATTACAGCGGTTCAAGGAGAAAGCCCACGGCTTCAGCCGTGGGATGAATCCGACAACAGCCGAAACAACTACCACGGTTCGTATCGTCGGTTGTGCTACCGAGTCTCGGGTAAGGATATGCACGCCAGCGCGGCGGTAGATGAAGCCCGCTATCCGAGTCGGGGGCCGGACTGGCACGGCCCACAACCCCACCGAACGACGCGAGTGGGGAACCTCTCCGTCGTGGGCACGGTCTGTGACCGTGGAACCCCACGACTTCAGTCGTGGGAGGATGTCAGGAGACACGAGACGTCTTTCCCATCCGATTCTTCCGGTCGGAAGTGAAAGAAGTCAGCGGACAGAAGGGCGTTCCAGTTCTCGTCGATCCGGAGAACGGCGTGACTGGAATGGCGGAAAGTGACGACATCGTCGCGTACCTCGAACGGACGTACGGTTGACGAGTGAGAGATTCCGAGATGAACACCGATCGATTGTCCGCCGAGACGGGCACGTGGACGGCCATCGTCGACCGAGTGCAGCGATACGGGTCCCGAGAATCGATGCTGTACGCTGGACTCGTACTGAACGTCGAGGTGACACTGGTGATGGTGTACTGGGTCGCTTCGCCGACGACGATAACGAACCCGTTGATTCTGGTGTATCCATTCGTCTGGATCAATCTCGCTCTCTGGGCCGTCAGTTCGGTAAAGCGACCCGACGTGCCGCGACGACGGCAACTCGCCGTCGGTGCACTCACAGGGCTGTATTTCGTCGTACTGATCGTCGCCGGCGGGCTGGTCGGGCCAGGGCACGCGTTTCACGGCCACTCTCACGGGACCGGCGCAGTCCGTCTCGCCCTCACGTCGATGCCTCCAGGATGGAGCCCGGCGCTCCTCTACGGCGGTGATCTGGTCCGTTTCTCGCTGTTCCCGTACAAACTCGTGGGCTATCTCGCGCTCTCCTATCTCGTCTTCGTGACCCTTCTCGACGTGAACGGGTCGGCCCTCTCCGGCGCACTCGGCTTCGCCTCGTGTGTGAGTTGCACGTGGCCGATTCTCGGGACGGCCGTGACGGCGCTCTTCGGCGGTGGATCGGTACTCGCGACGGTCGCGACGAACCAGCCGTACGGCCTCTCGACGTTCGTCTTCACGACGTCCGTCGGATTGCTCGTCTGGCGGCCGTTCTCGAACCCGCGAGGCTGGCTGTCGGGGCGCTACTAGGGAGTAGCGTAACTGTCCATAGATTCTGGCCGGGATGGTCCGGCGAGAATCTACGATGGCTTCCGATAATTCCTACAACTGTCGATGGCCGCTACGTTTTCCCTGGAGCAGTTGTAGTCCTATTGCACGGTCGCCGAAGCCGTATGTAACGACAGCGACGATATCGTTCGGAGGCCATCCGTGACACACCCCCTCGATCCACAGCGTTCGGACGCGAGTCAACCGGACGGCGTCGACCACGGACAGCGCCTCCACGTGAGAGACCACACCTGTGCGGTGTCGAGAGCAGTGGTGCCGAACGATACCCTCGCCAACGACGAAATTATCGTTCTCCTCCGATGAGGACGATACACGAGCCGAGAGTCGCGCGACGTCGTCGAGCGCCGAACGAGCAGAACGAAGAATGTCAGTAACCCGTAGGGACGTGTTGGAGGAACTCGAGAGACAGAGCGACGCCAGCACCGGGAAGCGAACGTCGGTCGAATCGCTCGCGGACGCGCTCGCCGTCGACGAGCGAACGGTCCGCGAACAGCTCGACGGACTGGAATCGTGCGCGCTAGCTGACATCGACGCCAACGGGCGGGTCAGAATAACCGTAACCGGTGAAGAACTCCTCGCGCTCGATCTCGACGAGATGATCGTCGTCGACGCGGAGGTGACCGATCGTGGGTGAGCGCACGGGGCAGAGTTATGGATTCCGCCGTCGTCTCTGGGTACGAATGCTGGGAGTGGCCACCGATGTCTGAACACGACACGAACGAGGCGACCGAGGCGGTTCAGTACGATCCGTCATCCAGCAGGTACGACGTCTTCGAGTGTCCCGACTGTGACAACGTGGTTCTCGCGCTCGGCCGCGACGACCCACCGATGTCCTGTCACGGGGAGTCGATGCAACGCGTGACCGACTGCGATATCACCGTCAAACCACCCGACGTCAGACAGGTCCTCCTCGACGCGTTCGGCCTCCCCAAAGCCGGCCTCGACATCTGTCTCTGTGTCATCGGTGAGGGTCCACTCTCGGCGAACGAAGTCGCCGAATCGCTGGGCTACGACCGGAGCACGGTGACGCGGTACCTGAACAAACTCGTCGACATCGGTCTGCTTCGCCGATCCGAACTGAACCGTGAGGAGGGCGGCGTGGTCAACGTCTATCACTCGGTCGACCTAGAGCGGATGCGCCGCGAGACGCTGATCGGCTTCTACATCTGGGCCGGGGAGGCGGCCGCACTCATCGAGGAAGCCAACGTGACGAAACAGGACTACATGGCCGAGAATCCGGACCGCGAACTCCCGGACGTGTTCTGGGAATCGTTCCCCGACGACTGAACGAGACACGCCACCTTCGGTGGTCGTGCAACGCCGTTGCGGAGTCGCTACCCCTTATTTGATTCCGCCCGGCGTATCCCGAGTCACATGAGTGATTTCGACGTGCTCGTCATCGGCGGGGGAACCGGAAACAACGTCGCCTCGGCGGCGGCAGACGCGGGACTCGACACGGCGCTCGTCGAACCGGGACCGCTCGGCGGGACCTGTCTCAACCGCGGGTGCAACCCCTCGAAGATGTTGATTCAGGCCGCGAACGCCGTCAACCACGTCCGCGATGCCGAGCGCTTCCACGTCGACGCCACGCTCGACGGCGTGGATCACGCGGCCGTCGTCGACGAGATGGACGACCTGCTGGGCGGCATCGCTGCCGACATGGAGGCGCGGTACCGCGAGCGACCCAACCTGACGCTGTTCGACGAGTACACCGAGTTCGTCGACGAACGGACGGTGGCACTCGGCGGCGAATCCGTCACCGCCGACAAGGTCGTCGTCGCGACGGGAAGTCGCCCAGTCGTCCCACCCATCGACGGCCTCGACGACATCGAGTACCTCACGAGCCAAGACGCGCTCTACCGGCGCGAACTCCCGGACAGTCTCGTCATCATGGGTGGTGGCTACATCGCCGTCGAATTAGGGTACGTGTTCGAGACGATGGGCACCGACGTGACCATCGTCGAGATGAACGACCGGCTGGTCCACCGGGAGGACGGCGACGTGGCGGACCTGTTCACGGAACTCGCCGCCGCCCGCCACGACGTGTACACCGGGCACCGCGTCACGGCCGTCGAGGAGTCGGGCGACGGCTACGCCGTCCACGCCGAAACCGAGGCCGGTGACGAACTGACCGTCGACGGGAGCGAGGTGCTGGTCGCACTTGGCCGCCGCCCGAACACTGACTCGCTGAACCTCGACGCCGCCGGAATCGAGGTCGACGACCGCGGATTCGTCGAGACGAACGAGTACCTCGAGACGAGCGCGGACAACGTCTGGGCACAGGGCGACGTGGCTGGAAACGCGCTGTTCAAACACTCTGGAGACCACGAGACGCGGCACACTGTGGCGAACGTCGTCCACGGCGACCGACGGGCGCCCGACCTCTCGGCGATGCCACACACCATCTTCACCGAGCCACAGATCGCCGGCGTCGGGAAGACCGAGGCGGAACTCGACGGTCGGGAGTACGTCGTCGGCCGGGCGGACTACGCCGACTCTGCGATGGGTCGCGCGAAGAAACTCGACGACGGCTTCGTGAAAGTGCTCGCGGCGACCGACGGGACTATCCTCGGCGCGCATGCCATCGGCTACGAGGCGTCGACCTTGCTGCACGAGGCCGTCGTCGCGATGCGACACGGCCTCACCGTCGAGGACGTCGGCGAGACTATCCACGCCCACCCGACGCTGAGCAAGGTCGTCGAAGCGGCGTTCAGAGACGCAGCGAACTGATTCGGGCGTCTACTCGTCGTCGACGATAGCCTCTGTTCCGAGGCGCCGAATGCAGTCAGCCACGGTCTCGGTGCCACTGCCAGTCGAACACGGGAACACGCCGACGAGTCGGTCGCCGGCGTAAACCGCCAGACACTGGAGCGGGAGGCGAATCACCTCCCGTCGCTCCGCCGAGACCATCGTCGACCGTTCACACCGCCCGAAGGCCGGTTCGAGGGAGTGGCCTTCGCGGTCGGCCCACGCCTCGAACTCGGCGATTCGAGCCTGGATCGGCCCCTCCTCGCTTGCGGGAGCGTCGGAAGGCGGATCGACGTACCGTCCCCAGACGCGAACCGACACGTCGTCGACGGCGCCGTCGGCTTCCAGTTCACGGAGCCGGTCGAGCACCCTCGAACGAGGACCGTCCAGCGGCGGCGCGTCTCGCATCCAGACCACGACGCGGACGGGACCGGACCGGTCCATCGTCGATCACCGCTCCTCCCTGAACTCGGCCCCCCGCCGTTCACCCTGTTCCATCAGTTCCCGGATGAACGACGGACGTCGGTCGACTTTGGTCGAACAGTGGTACGCCTCGCCCATCTCGATCCGATGAATCTCCGTCCGTTTGAACTCGCTCTCGGGCAGGTATCCCTGATCGATCCAGTCGTTCACTCGCTCGATCACCCGAAGCTCCTGGTTCAGCGAGATGTTGCCCGAGAGTTCGTTGCGGCGGTCGGCGATCTCCTCGAGCGAGGACGGTTCGCCCTCGCGCACCTGCGGGTTGATCTGGATCACCCACAACTCGTCCGGTTTGCGGGACGCCTCGACGGTCATCAGGTCGTCGATGGGGGGGTTCTGCGAGAACAGTCCATCCCAGTGGTAGTGGCCGTGTATTTTGACGGCCTCGAACAGGTTCGGCACGGCCGCGGAGGCGAGGACGGCCTCCGGCGTCACGTCCTCGTTGGTGAACGTCTCGAACGTGCCTGCGTTGACGTTGACCGTCCCGACGACGAGTTCCGGAACGTCACGCCGACAGAGCGCAGGAATCTCGTCGAAATCGATGTGTGTTCGAAGGACGCGCTCGATGCGTCGTTTCCCGAGATTCGAGCCGGGATTCTGGTACGGGCTGATCTGCGGGAAGGGCAGGCCGCTGCTCTCGATCCGCGAGAGGCCGACCACCCACTCGTTCGTGACCCGGTCCGACGGGGAGTTCGCCGCGAGATCCTCCCAGAGCGCGTCGAGGAGTTCGATCGACCGCTCGGCGTCGGCGGTGACGAGCCCGTACCACGTCGCGAGCGCGTTGAACGCGCCACCGGAGGTGCCGCTGATCCCGACCAGTTCGTACTCGTCGTCCCACTCGCGGAGCAGTTCCTTCAGCACGCCGGCGGTGAAGGCCGTGTGACTTCCACCGCCCTGACAGGCGATGGCGACGTTCGTCGGTTCGTCGTCACTCATAGGTCGTGGTGTAGCCGCCGTCGTGGAGCATGTCGCCGCCGTTGAGGTGTTTGCCGTGGCTGGAGAAGCCGAAGACGAAGAGGTTCGCCACTTCGGCGGGCGTCATCATCTCCTTCGTCCGTGCCTGTCCGAGCATCACGTCCTCGACGACTTCCTGCTCGGAGATACCCCGCTCGGCGGCCGTGTCTTCGATCTGGTTCACCATCAGCGGCGTCAGCACGTAGCCGACGCTGACCGAGAAGCCCCGCAAGGTCCCCTCACCCTCCGCGGCGATAGCGCGTGTCAGACCAGTAAGCCCGTGTTTCGCCGTGATATACGCGGGTTTGTCTTGCGTCGCGTAGTGACCGTGGACGGAGGACATGTTGCCGATTGCGCCGACGCCATCCTCGGTCGCCCGGATGTGCGGCATCGCGAGCTTCGCAGTGAGGAACGGCGCGCGGAGCATGATATCGAGCAGGAGGTCGTACTTCTCCATCGGGAAGTCGGGGATGGAGGCGATGTGTTGCATCCCGGCCACGTTGGCGACGTACCGGAGGTCGCCAGCTTCGGCTGCAGCGTCGACCATCGCCTCGACCGCGTCCTCGTCCGTGAGATCGGTCGGGACGGGATGGACGGTTCCGGGGGCATCCACGTCGTCGGCGAGTTCGACGGTACCGTCGAGGCCGTCCTCGTCGATGTCGGCCCCGACGACCGTGAGACCGTTCGCCGCGAGCGCGACAGCCGTTGCACGACCGATTCCCGAGGCCGCGCCAGTGACGATGGCGACCGTCTCGGGGGCGAAATGCTCGTCGTCGAGGACGAGCAGGTCGGCAGCGGTCAACTCCGGTTCACGGAGGTCGAATTCGTCGGTGGACATGTGTTCATCCGAACCCACTCCACGAAGCCGTATAACCACACCTCGGCTGTGCAACGGACGGACAACGAACGTTGCTCGTTCGTGACGATAGCCAGATATCGCTGGAATCGATGCACTACGGCCCCGTTCGACGCTTTCACTCGTCCACCGACGATTCGAGCAGGTCCAGTAGCTCGCGATTGCTGTCGTCGATCCCCTCGACTTCGTCGAGTATCATCTCCGTCTTCCGATTGGCCTCGTCGGCCATCATGGCGAGTTCCTCGGTGCTTCGGGCCTGTTGATCCGTCGCCGTCGCCACGTCCGCCATACTCTCCGATAGTTGGCCGTTGACCTCGTCAATCGCTTCGAACGTCTCGACGGCTCGAGCCGCCTCCTCACGCCCGGCTTCGGTCTGTTCGTGGACGCTCTCGATGTCGTCGACGACCCCATCGACGGCGCCGTCGATCGTCTCGACCAACGCTCGAATGCGTGCAGCTTCATCCTGACTCTCCTCGGCGAGTGATTTCACCTCGTCCGCAACGACAGCGAATCCCTCACCCTCGTCGACGCGTGCCGCTTCGATCGAGGCGTTGAGCGCCAGCAGGTTCGTCTGATCCGCGATGTCGTCGATCGTATCCACGAACTCGCCGATGTCCTCGGTGTGATCGGCGAGCGTCCCCACGGCCTCGCGAACGCCCGTCGCTCGCGTATGAATCTCTTCGATCCGTTCGCTGAGTTCGCTCGCTCTGACACAGCCCTCCTCGGCGAGGGCGGCCGCGTCGTCGCTCTGGGTGTCGATTTCGTCCACGGAGGCGGCGATCTCCTCGACGGCCGCGCTGATGTCTCCGACCTCTCCACTCAGGTCGTTCACGTTCGACGCCTGCTGTTCCGTGAGAGACGCAATCTCCGCGGAGCGATCGGTTACGTCCGCCACCTGCGAGTGAACCTCGTCGATCACTTCGGCCCCTCCGCGATCCGACCCGGCTCTGCTCGCCTCGGCACACGCCGCACTGATCGCAGCGATGTCGCGGCTCGTTAGTCGCCGAAGCTCGACCGCGTCGACCGACTGGAGTCGTTCCCCGCGTTCGATCAGCTGAGACTGTATCGCCACCAGTAGCTTCGAGAGCGTCTCGGATCGGACGTCGTGTTCGACACAGTACTGGGCGAACTCCCGTCGCGTTCGGTCGGTCCCGTCGGCGAGAACCGACGTGAGATACTGGGTCACGGCGGAGTCGAGGAGAGCTTCGGATACACGACCCTCGCGCTGTAGTTCCCCGGACAGTACCTCGGTGACGAACGCCTGCCGTTGCTCCGGATCGTCGGGGACGAGCGTCGACAGGCCCGAGCGGTCGCGTTCGGAACGAGTCGTGGAACTCATCTCAGCCGTAGGTGCGTTCGAGGTGGGTCACGATGGCGTCGCTGTCGGCGAGCCAGCCGTCGTCGAGCGACGGATCGAACAGCACCGGAACGCCCCGTTGTCCGGTGCGTTCGTGAACCTCTTCGCGGTCGGTGTGCTTGTCCGGCACCACCGTCTCGTCGTAGTCGACGCCCAGTTCCTCGAGTTTGTCCCGCACCTTCTTCGAATACGGACAGTCCTGCCTGTCGTACAGTTCCAGACGGCTCATCACGGCACGACCTGCGGTGGGAGTTTCATTAACGATACCGTGGGTGTGTGAATCGATTACACGAGCCGGCGTGCGAGAGACAGAGCCCGAGAGCACTCGAACACCATATCGAAGCTCACGCGAGCAGTTCGCTCGCGAGGACGATCAGACCGACGCCGACGAACACCACCCCGAGTGCCCGCTCCATGAGGTCGCTGGGAAGGTACTTTCCGATCCGGGTTCCAACCGTCCCGCCGATGAGGACGCCGGGGATCGACCACGCGACGACGTACCAGACCGGCGTCGCCGCGAGTGCGTGAACGATAGCCCCGGCCAGCGCAGCGATAGCGAGGACGAACACGCTCGTCGCGATCGCCACGCGAGGGGGAAGTCGACACCGGACGATGAGTTGTGTCGTCGTGATCTCGGGAAGCCCGGCGCTGATGAGGCCCGTGACGAACCCGCCGACGGTGGCCAGCATGACTCCGGGCAGTCGCCAGCAGGTATCGTAAGTGAAGGTCGCGCCATCGGCCGCCTCGACGACCGTCGTACCCCGGCCCGCGTTCTTTCGTTCGAGGAACTCGTTTTCTTCCTCGCCGGGAACGCACTCTTCCGGCGGGTCGTGGAGGCCGAGGAAGGCCCCGAGTCCGAGGAGGCCGACGCCGAATGCGAGCGTCAGGAGCGTCGTCGGAACGTAGTGCGCGGCGAGTGCGCCAACGACGACGGACGGGACGGCACCGAGGAGAAGCCACTTCGCCGTCGCGTAGTCGACGACGCGCTGCCGGACGTAGTTCAGGAGGCCGTTCCCCATGCCGAACACCTCGGTCATGAGCCCGGCACCGATGGCCTGCGCCGGCGACAGGCCGACGACGAGAATGAAGAAGGGGCTGAAAAAGAGGGCACCCGAGACGCCCGAGGAGAGCGCGATCATCGAAAAGAGGATCGATGCCGGGAACACCCACCAGTGCGCGAGGAACTGATCGACGGGAAACCCGGCGGGAACCGGGAGACTCGTGAGTACCGAGCCAGCCGTCCCGACATCGAGTGTTCCAAGCGCGACGAGCGGAACCCCCCCTCCGAGTACAGCGACGAGGTGCCCAGCACCGACGGCGCGATCATCCATCATGTATGTCACCGGGAGTTCATCGAGCAGTCACGCGTCATCGAATAACTCCGCCACGGTGTCAGGATCGGGATGCCAGCCGACGAACTCGCCGCCTTCGAAGGGCAGATCGACGGACGCGATGTAGTTGCACAGGCCGACGTAGAAGTCGACGAGGAGGCCGATCGCGACGATCTCCGCCGACGAGTAGTGTCGTTCCAGCGCGTCGTGGATAGGGTCGGTCACGGTCCCCGATTCGACTGCGCGGGCGTACTGGAGCAGGACGAACTCCGCGTCGTCGAACGGCGAGAGGTCGTTGCCCCCGATCGCTCGCATCTCCTCGATGGTAACGCCCTTGTCGCGGGCGATGTCGACGTGCTGGTGCCACTCGTATCGGGCGCCGCGTGCTCGCGCCACGGTGAGGATGACCAGTTCCTTGCGACGCTGACCGAGCTGTTCGTACAGCGTGTTCAGATACTCGAGCGTCGCCTGGAGAATTTCGGGGTTGTGCGCCCACGCCCGGAAGATGTGTCGGTCACCGAGGTAATCGTCCGTGAACAGGTAGTGGTACTCCTCCGGAATCTCGTCCAGTTCGAGTAGTGGTAGTCGTGACATTGGTTTCGTCTATTTGTGGTGTGATCGGTTACAATGCTATCCAGTGATTCACGCGAGGATGCCGGTCCCCAGGAACCCGACGAGGACGACGGCGTAGACCCTGTGAAGGATCATTCCCGGCGTGGCGTGGTCGTTCGGTTCGCCACCAGCGAATTTCTCGACGAGAGCAGCCGTCGGCGGTGAGCCGCCATCGCCTACCATCATCATTACGGCGGTCATGACGATCGTCGCGAGCAACCCACCGACCAAGCCAGCGGTGATCGAGGCCATGAGACGGTGTACGGTACGACAGACGTGTATTAAACCGAAGCGCGGGCGTTTAACGCCGGCACACACTCGGGATAGTACGTTTAGATCCCCCACCGACGGTCGTCGTATGGCTGTAGACCAGCAAGCGTACGAAGTCGTCGTCGTCGGTGGCGGACCAGCGGGGCTGTCGACGGCACTGTACAGCGTGCGACTTGGGCACGAAACAGCACTCGTCGACCGTGGCGGGGGCCGGGCAGCGATGATGAAAGACGTTCACAACCTCGTCGGAACGACCGAAGAGACGAGCGGGATGGAGCTCCTGCAGATCGGGAAGGAGCAACTGGAGGAGTACGGCTGTACGGTACTCTCGGATCGAATCGGATCGGCCGGCCGGACTGACGACGATCGGTTCCGCCTGTGCGGCACCGACGTGGACTACGTGGCCGACGCGGTCGCGCTGGCGACGGGAATGAACGACGTGCGACCGGACCCGCCGCTCCCTCGAACCGGTCGCGGGCTCCACTACTGCCTCCACTGTGACGCACACATGTTCGCGGACGAGTCCGTGTACGTGATGGGGTACGGCGAGAGCGCGGCCCACGTCGCTGCAATCCTGCTCAACTTCACCGACGAAGTTGACCTGCTGACTCGGGGGGACGCGCCAGCGTGGAGCGACGACACCGACGAGATGCTCGACACACATCCGATCGACGTGATCCACGAGGACGTGACCGGTGTCCAGAACGGGAGCGACGGATGGCTGAAGGCGCTGGAATTCGAAGGGGGAGCCGTCCGCGAGTACAAGGGTGGCTTCGCGCTGTACGGCGCCGACTACAACAGCGGGCTCGCGACCGACCTCGGCTGTGAACTGAACGACGACGGGACCGTGGAGGTAGACGACCACGGGCGGACGAGTGTCGACGGCGTCTACGCGATCGGCGATCTCACACCCGGGCACAACCAGGTGCCGATCGCGCTAGGAGACGGCGCGAAAGCGGGGATTTCGATCCACTGGACGTTGCGGGATTTCCCGCGAGATCCCGACCTCGTCGAGGAACAGGGGCCCGTTCGAAGCGACGAAGTGCCCGGGATGCCGGACGAACTCCTCGAACAGGCCACCGAGTTCCACACGTACGATTAGGTGTGTGAGTCCGTCGTCGATCCCCGCGGCGGTCGCCACACCGCGGAACCCCGGCGAGGATGCGAACCGATCGATCTCGTGCAACGGTGCCGCACGCCTGCCGGGTCTATATACACCCTTGCCGTTCGGGTAGGAGTGCAATGCTCGTCGTCCATGCGACGTTTCCGATCGATCCGAACCACCGCGACCGAGCGGTCGAACTGATGCGAGAGCTCGCCGAAAAGTCCCGGGCGGAGGATGGAATCATCGACTATCGGGTCAACACGGATATCGACGACCCGAACCTGTTCCGGTTCGTCGAACGGTACGAGAGCGAAGCGGCGTTCGGCGCACACGTCGAAACGGATCATTTCGGCGAGTTCGAGGCGGCGCTTCCCGAACTGCTCGACGGTGAGCCCGACCTAACCCGGTTCGACGTCGAGAGCGTCAGCGACGTCGAACTCTAGTCCTTCCGGCCGCACGTCGGTCGAATCCCGAAACCCATCCCCGACCGCGGTCTCTACCCGACTGGCCTCGAAGTCCCAGTATCGACTCTGGCCTTCGACAGGGGCCTTTTAAATCGAGTGGGACCAGGTGTGCGGATTGCACAGCCACGCGTCCCCTATATGAGGCGGCGGCGTACCAGGAGCCGGAATGGTGAAAGCAGCAGTTATCGTTCTCGCAGGCACCGACTCACACGCCGACCAAGGCCGTCTCGCGAACGGGCTCGAAACGGCCAAGGAGTTCGCCGAGACGGACGGCGACGACGTCGAACTCATCTTCGACGGAGCCGGGACGCAGTGGATTCCCGAACTCGAAGACGAGGACAGCGACTACCACGAACTCTATCGGACGGTTCGGGACGATACCTCCGTCTGTGACTACTGCGCCGGCGCGTTCGGCGTCGACGACATCGTGAACGACGCCGGACTGGTCACGCTCGACGACCACGACGGGCACCCGAGCATTCGGTCGCTCGTCGCCGACGGGTACGAAGTTATTACTTTCTGATAACTGTCGTCTCTAACACCGCGCGTGAACGTAGAGACGGACCATTCGAGGACAGTCAGTCGATTGCGGGCTATCGACGATTACGGATCGTCGTCCATCGTACGACGAACTGATTCGATACGTGATCGGATCGACCGACACTCAAGTGTCGAGTATAAATTAGAGATACGTTTTACTGCGGCGCTTATCCGCCGGCACGCATCGCTTTCTGGGCGAAGCGTTCGATAAGCGAATCGAGGGCGTTGGGGTCACCCTCGAAGATCAGGTCGACCTGCGTCAGCGAAACGGACGGGCCGATCCCGACGGTCTGTGAGGAGAGCGTCGCCGTCCAGTCGTCGGCAGCGACGCGGTCGTCGTCGACCCGTTCTGCGCCCAGGTTTTCGAGATAGGTGATCGCGAGACGTTCCGAAATACCGCGGAACGAACGCTCCCGTCGCACCCAGTTCTCGTTCGCACTCATGCGCTCTGCATCCCCCGAAGAGGAATTCGTGCTCGGAAATCCATACCGTCGATGGATGCTCCGGTATAAAAAGCCACGCGGCGGCGTGCAACGACGGTACACGACCGATCACAGGATTTCGGGGAATCCCATGTACCGGTCGGCGAGGACGTCGGTGCCCTGGTGTTCGGTGACGAAATCGATGATGGCATCGGCGCCGAGATGGGGTTGATCCACCAGCGCGAGGTGGCCCGCCTCCTGCAGCGGCTGGATGCGAACAGGGGCGTTCGTGATGTCGTATCGGAACCGGAACCGGATCGCGGAGTCCATCATGATGTCCTGCAACCCCCAGAGGAGCATCGTCGGGGCGGTGATATCCTCGTAGGGAATGTCGAGCATCCAGTCGGGATCGAGCGACGCCCCACGAAGTGCGAGGGCGCGAATGGCGTCGAGTTTCGGCGAGCCGTAGCCGGCGTCGCCGTTGAGCTGTGAGCCCCCGTCGGCGTAGTCGACTGTCTCGTACGGTTCGCGGAGTTTCCGGAGGTCGTGTGTCGTTCGCGCTGTCGAGACGCCCTCTTTGATGGCTCCACCCCGGAAGTTGCTCGGTTCGTGCACCATCGTCCGGAGGGTCTGGACGAGTTTCATCGGGAAATCCGCGACGGCCTTTCGGAACTCCTCCTCGTCGTCGATGAAGGCCAGCCGGCCGATGGATTCGATCTCCGCGACCGGCCAGTTGTCGTAGGCGACCGGGTCGACGGCGACACAGATGTCCGTCTTGTCGGGGTAGCGAGCGGCGAAGTCGAGGGCGATACCACCGCCCCAGTCGTCGCCGGCGACGATCATCGAGTCGTGGCCCCACTCGTCCATCAGCTCCGCGATGATGTGGGAGTCGTTCTCCCAGGAGTACTCCCAGTCGTCCAGTGGTTTGTCGCTCTTTCCCATACCGATGAGGTCGATGGCGTACGTCTGGAAATACGGCGAGAGGAGGTCCTGAATCGGTTCCCACTGGGAACTGTTGGTGGGCACGCCGTGGACCATCACGATCGGTGGTCCCTCGTCGCCGTCCGTTCGGTAGTGGATCTCGTGTCCGCGTACGGTTGCTGTTGGCATTGCACATACTCGGACGCAGCGTGGTATCTAATACCTGAAGCGACGTTGGGACGGCGTTGCACAGGCGACGGTGGAGGGAAAAACGACCTACGTCGACATCGCGTACGCGATGGCGAGGGGAATCGCGTAGACGATGTGGCCGATCGTCGAGACGACCGTCGCCGGGAACGCGACGTTCGGGAACGGTGGCGCAGCGGGGAAGCCGACGGCCGCGAGCCACAGCGGCATCACGAGCGCCGCGAGGACGAGCGTCGTCAAGATGCCGTAGGCGACGCCGAGACCGATCGCTCCGGTGAACTCACGGGCAGGTTCGCGTAGCGGTCCGAACTGGACGAGCGCGACGTACACGAGACCGAGGACGACACCGTGGAACTGGTGGATCGCCCAGCCTGCGAGCAACGCCGGGCCGTCGATACCGTACATGGCCGGGATTACCACCTCCAGCAGCGGGGCCGGCATGACGAACATCATCATCAGCCCGAAGAAGATGCTCCCGACGAACCCGCCGGCCGCCCCGGCGATCCATTGATCCGACGTCACGGACGATACTGACGAGGCCGTTGTGGTTTCAGTTGCCATAGTTGTCTCCGTTCCGGTCCACGCACCCCACAACAATAATCAATTCGCTAACCAATTGGTGAGTAGGTTACCACGAGGAAATGTCGGAATGCAACCGGACGTTCATACTCGAAGACGTGTGAACGGGCGTATGGAAGAGTTCGACTTTCTGGTGATCGGCTCCGGGTCGGGGCTCGACGTCGCCAACGTCGCGGCGAATCAAGGGCAGTCCGTCGCCGTGGTCGAGAAGGGGCCACTGGGCGGCACCTGTCTCAATCGCGGCTGTATCCCGTCGAAGTTACTGCTCTATCACGCGGACGTCCTCGAAACGGTCGAGCGCGCCGGAGAGTTTCACATCGACGCTCGCGTCGCCGACGTCGAGTTCGCCGACATCGTCCGGGAAGTGAACGAGGAGGTAGAGGCGGACGCGGAGTCCATCAGGCAGGGCCTCCGCTCGTCGTCCCAACACAGCCTGTTCGAGGGAGAAGGGCGGTTCGTCGACGACCACACGGTCGAAGTCGTCGACGGCGAAGACGACGGGGCCCGACTCCGGGCCGAGACGATCCTCATCGCGGCGGGATCACGGCCGGCGATTCCGTCTATCGACGGTATCGACGAGGTCGATTATGTGACGAGCACGGAGGCGCTCCAACTCGAAACGCCCCCGGACCATCTCGTGATCGTCGGGGGTGGCTACATCGCGGCCGAACTCGGCCACTTCTTCGGGACGTTCGGCAGCGACGTGACGATCATCGGCCGTCGACCGAACCTGCTTCCGGAGGCCGACGACGAAGTCGCCGAATCCTTCACCGAACGGTACGCCGACCGATTCACCGTCCACACCGGGCACACCGCGACCGCAGTCTCGGAGAGTGACGGTACCGTGTCCGTCGAGGCACGGCCGTACGAATACGGAGACGATGGGGGCATCGTCGACGACGACACAAGCGTCACCGTGACAGGCGACGAGTTGCTGATCGCCGCCGGGCGCGTGTCGAACGCCGACACGCTGAACCTCGATGCCACGGGGGTCGAAACCGACGAGCAGGGGTTCGTCGAAACCGACGAGTACCTGCGGACGGCCGCCGACGGCGTCTGGGCACTGGGCGACATCGTCGGCGAGTACCTGCTGAAACACAACGCCAACCACGAAGCACGGACCGTCGCACGAAACATCTTCGGGAGCGACCTCGAAGCGGTCGATTACAGCGCGATGCCCTTCGCCGTGTTCGCCTCGCCGGAAGTGGCTGGCGTCGGCGCCAGCGAGAGCGACCTGCGAGCCGAGGGACGGGACTACGCGACCAACACCTACCGATACGAGGAGACCGCCCGCGGCGACGCGATGAAAGCCGAAGGCTTCGTGAAGGTGCTCATCGACCTCGACGGGGAAATACTCGGTTGCCACATCGTCGGCCCCGACGCCTCCACGCTCGTGCAGGAAGTCGTCGTCGCGATGACGGCCGGCACCGGAACCGTACAGGACATCCGCGAGAGTATTCATATCCACCCGGCCCTCCCCGAAGTCGTCCAGCGGGCGTTCTCCGGGCAGTTCACCCGCGGCGGACATGATCACTGATTGCGCGGGGTGGACTGGGCTGGTCCCCTTCTCGTACCCCTACGACTCGGCGGTCGTGAGCGAGTAGACGCGCTGTCGGGCGTCGGCGAACGAGATTCGGGAGGTCACCACATCCTGGTCTTCGAGTTTCCGCAGTGCGTACCGAACTGTTCGGTCCGGAAGTCGCGTCGATTCGACGAGTTCCGCCTGTGTGAGACGGCCCTCGTACTCCAGAGTCTTGGCGACCAGTTTCGCGCTCGGTGGGAGTGCTCGTAACGACGATAGTTCCGGCGACGACGGGACGGTAGTCTGACCAACCATTAGTATCAGCGACGACGGGAACACTATTAACCCCGTATCGGCTGTGCATTGGAGCTACACGCTCGGATTTGGCCGTCTCATACGAATCTTCGTAACCGTATCACGCGCTCGATGTCGCCTCCGACGTGAACACGCGGGTATCCGGTCTGAACGCCGCCCAACTGAACCAGAAGAGGTCGTCCCAGTGGGGATGTCGGTCGAGCGTCCGCCCCGCGAGCTCCCCAGCGACGGCCTCCCCCGAGAGCGTCCAGTACGTCCCGGTTTCGTCGTCCCGAGCGACGGCCTCGCCCGGACCGTCGGGCGCGGGACGAAACGTGAGAACGTGTTCCCCAACCTGTCGGTAAAAGACGTTGCCAATTTCCCGTTCGGGATCGTACAGCACGGCGATAGCCGTCCCGCCGACCGTTTCGTTGATGACGGAGCACTCGTCGAGGACTGCCCGAGGAATCGCGACCCGCTCCCCGTCGCGTTCGATCCCGAGGACGTACGACATCGCCGGGAGTCGGTCGTCGACGGCAGTTGTGAGACCGTGGAATGGCGTTTCCCTCGCTTCGAGTTTCGGGATGGCGACCATCATATCGAGCATGACGGCGACGATTCTATCCCTGAGGGACTGCGGCGGAGCGGAAACCAGCGTCGTCTCCGGATGAAGACGTTTCCACTCTCCCCACTCGGAAATCTGGACGGGGATCGACTCCAGTGTTGTCCCCTCGTCGGGCCCCGCGACGACGCGCGCCTCGAGTTGCTGAATGTAATTTCCGGTGTTCCGGTCCAGCAATAGAATGTTGTTGTCGGGAGCCGTGATGGGCAGGATATCCATCGGCTCGCCGTCGAATTCTGCGTGAAACGCGACACCGCTGTTACAGAGCACACAGTACGTGACGACGAGCGAATCTCCCTGGACGACATCGGGAAGATAGTGGGGCCGCGCGATGTGTTTCCGCGGATACGCCCTCGCCTCGCCATCTTGGTAGAGACCGAGCACCATCTCGTCCGGACCGAGCAGTTCGTCTCCCTCCGCCGCCGAGAGCACGGTTCGTTCTTTCGGAGGCGACATGACCGAGGGGACGTAGCCGATCCAGAACGCGACGGCCGAAACGAGTGTCGTCACTCCGAGAAGCCCGATCCAGCGGAGCTGCCCGTCGACGAGCGCACGCACGAACAGGACGAGCAGAGAGAGGATGCCGACGCCTCTGAGTAGCCACCGGCGCTCGAAGAGAGCAATCTGTTTTTCGCGCGAGTACAGCACTAGGTCAACCGTCGCCGGTGAAAACGGGAGATACGTGACGGCCAACAGCGCGACACCGAAGATGTAGAGTCCGACGTTGACCAGGTCGATCATGGAGTCCCTCCGGGAGTGGACTGCGACATCTGGAAATCAAACGTGACCGACACTGACCGACAGTCGATTCGAACACCCATGACAGGGGACTGCAGGACAGGGAGGCTGTTTAATCCAGTTCGCTCGCTACAGCGACCCTCCCGTGCGCGAAAGGTATAATATCGGCGTCTACTATCCCGCCAATCGTGACTGAAGTCGTCGTGGAGACTGTCCCGAAAACGGTCGTATCAGGCCGCTTCACCTGACGTGGCAACTCATCGTGGATGTGTCCCGCCGGAGCGGCCGACAGGCTCGCTTGAACGCCTCGGAGGCTGTCAGAACCATCTGGGACGACATTCCCGGAGGGTCAAGGACACCTCGCTCTCACCACGGCCGTTTGCTAAGGAAGAGAAAACGACCGAGAAAATTCAATCGTCGCCGGGGACCGGGTCCGGAATCTCGCTGCTATTGAGTGTCGCCTCCGGCAGTAGCATGGCTTCGAAGTCGAACGCTGCCAACTCCTCGTCGGCAGCGACGCGGGCGGGCCAGTCGGGGTTGGCCAGCGCGCTCTTGGCCACGGTCACGAGGTCTGCACCGGATGCGAGAACATTCCGGGCGTCCACAGGGTCACCGAGTCCACCGTTCGCGAGTATCCGTGTGTCCGCGTGTTCGACGGCCAGTTCGGCGAGCGTCCGGTCCGTCCCCGAGAACGCCGGCGTCGTGATGTCCGGGTCGGTCACGTGGACGTAGTCGCCGGCATCGAGCGTCGACAGATAGGTCTCCGCCTCGTCGACAGTCCAGCGGTGTTCCTCGTCGTTGACCTTCGTCTGCGAGAGGCGGATACCGACGACGAAGTCGTCCGGTGTCGCCTCGATGACGGCGTCGAGAACCTCCTTCGGGAACCGGGCGCGGGCCGCAGGTGAGCCACCGTACGCATCGGTGCGGTCGTTGAGATGCTGCGAGAGGAACGTGTCGAGCAGATAGCCGTTCGCGCCGTGAATCTCGACGCCGTCGAAGCCGGCTTGGACGGCGCGTTCGGCCGCCGCGACGAAGGACGCACGGATGTCGTCGAGATCGTCGCTCGATAGCTTTCGGGGCGTTGCGAATGCACCCTCGCCGCCGTAGATCGGCAACTGCTCGCCCGTCGGGGTAACAGCCGAGGGAGCGACCGGCTCACCGTGTTCAGCCTGCGTGAGTGGCCCGGCGTGCATCAACTGGGCGACGATAGGCGATCCGGCGGCGTGAACCGCTTGGGTAACCCTCTCCCACGCGGCAGCCTGGCTGTCGGTTGCGAGGCCAGGTTGATTGTCGTACCCCTGCCCGCTCATCTCGGGATACGTCCCTTCGGTAATGAGCAGGGAGAAGCCACCCTCGGCGAACTTCGCATAGTAGCGTGCCATCTCGGCCGTCGCCGTCCCGTCGGCGTTGGCCGACGTTCTCGTCATCGGTGCCAGTCCGATACGCGAGTCGAGTTGCAGTTCGCCAAGCGACGACTCGTCGAAGAGTGGATCGGAATCAGTCATCACGAGACGTACTGTGGGACGAAAAATAAGCGGGCGGCGGACTGGCGAAGCGCGTGCACAAAATGAGTGGTGATGTCTCCCACTATTGTTCGGCAACGCGTCCATCCTATCCTTCCAGCCAGTCTAGCTCGACTGGAAGTCGCTACCGCCTCATTGCGACCATCTGTCAATCCTGCCATTGAGGGGTTACTCGACGCAGCAACTCATCGTCGACGTGTCCCTGCGGAACGCCTGGCAGGCGTGTTTGAACGCCTCGGAGAACGTCGGGAAGGGGTGGACGGTGTCGATGATGTCGTCGATGGTGAGGCCGAATTTCACCGCTAACGTCGCTTCTACGATCAGGTCGGCGGCGCGCGGGCCGACCATGTGAACGCCGACGATTTCGGCAGTCTCGTGGTGTTTGACGACCTGGACGAGGCCATCCGTGTTCTTGACGGCTTTCGCCCGCGGTACGTCCTCCATCTGGACGGTCCGGCACGAACAGGTGCCGTGCTCGGCCATGTACTCCGATTCGGTCGTCCCGACTGCGGCGACTTCGGGGCTGGTGAAGACGACTGCGGGGACCGTATCGTAGTCGATACTGACGCCTTCGCTGCCGAAGGCGTTTTTGACGGCATGGTGGCCTTCCTTGGCGGCAACAGTCTCCAGTTCTGGTTCGCCGATCACGTCGCCGGCGGCGTACACGTCAGGGTTCGTCGTCTGGAAGTGATCATCGACGTGGATCGTCCCGTCGTCGTTCGTTTCGACTCCCACTGTTTCGAGGCCGATACCCTCGCTGTTGGGCTGGACGCCGGTCGCGACGAACAGTGCGTCGCCGGTGACCGTCTGCTCGGTGCCGTGGACGATTGTGTCGACGGCGACGCCCGACTGTGTCGCTTCGACTCCGCCGTCCGTCGCCGGGGCGCGGACGCGCTGGAAGTCGTTACCGGTGATCACCTCGATGCCGTCCTCCTCGAACGCACGTTGCATCTCACGTCCGAGTTGCCCCTCCATGCCCGAAAGCACGCGCTCGGAGCGCTGCAGAAGGGTCACGTCGACGCCGACACGGTGGAGGATCTGTCCCCACTCGAGCGCGATGTAGCCACCGCCGATGACCACGATGCTCTCTGGAAGATCCCGCTCCTCGAGGATGGTCTCGCTGGTGTAGTAGTCGATCTCGTCGAGGCCCTCGATGGGCGGTGCCCAGGGTGAACTCCCGGTCGCAATCAGCGCCTTCTCCCCGGTGATGCGCGCACCCTCGTCAGGGCCGTCTACGACCTCGATGGTCGTCTCGTCACCGGAACGCGGCGCGTTCCGGTTGCCCGAGGGACTGCGTCCCTCGCTGTCGACCAACTCACCGTACCCCTCGTAGATGTCGGTCTCGAAGTGTTCGGCGACGTCGACGTAGTTTTGCTGTCGGAACCGCTCGACGATTTCGTCGGTCCTGTCGAGCGCAGCCGCCCAGTCGACGGTCGGTTTGCCGTCGCTGTACTGGACCGCATCGAACGGGTTCTCCTGTGGTGTGGCTGCCTGCTCGCTCAGCGCGAGGAGATACTTGCTGGGGACACAGCCGACGTTCACACAGGTACCCCCAATCGGCAGACCCGTGTTTACTATCGCTGTCGAGAGCCCCCGGTCGCTCGCTTCGGTGATAGCGGCGAACGCGGCTGCACCGCCGCCGAGAATCACGAGATCGTACGAGTAGTCCGCGTCCATCTTAACGAGTATTCAGAACGCGAAGTAATTATACTGTAGAGTCCAAAGCTATGGAGTAAGTTGGAGGTTCCAAAGCTATGGCAGATACCACCTCAGACGCGCCTGCCTGCGATATCGATGGAACGTGCTACTGTCCGCTCACGGGAGTTATCGACACGCTGAGCCGGAAATACGCGATGCAACTCGTCAGCATCATTGGCGCCCACGACTCGCTACGGTTTGCAGAAATCGAGGAACACCTTCCGACAGCGAGTACCTCGACCATCTCGAAACGGCTCGACGAATTCGAGGAGGCCGGACTAATCTCTCGAACCCAGTATAACGAGATTCCGCCCCGTGTCGAGTACTCGCTGACCGATGATGGGGACGAGGTGAGAACCCGTCTGGAACCACTGTTAGAGTGGGCTTCGGCGGCCGAGTGACCGCTGGACAGTGGACCGATTCACTCGAAGTGGAGACAACTAGCGTCTTGGCACCGACCTCTAGATCAGTCCCAGTCCACCGGCGACCAGACGAAACCCCACAGCCGTGAGGAGACCGAAGACGACGAGTCTGCGAGACCGCTCGCTGGCCGTGACCCGAAGGCGCTTCCCAACTGTGACTCCGATGGCGGCCGGGACGGCAGCGACGACGGACGCGAACAGGACAGTTCGGCTCGGATACAGCCCGAACAGACTCGCGACACCAACGCGAATCCCATTGATTCCCAAGAATACGAGCGCGACGACGCCGACGAATAGTCCGTGTGAGAGGTCGAAGCTCCGAAGATGCGCGATGAGTTGTACCCCGACGTTCGTCCCGCCGAACAACAGCCCCGAGATGCCGCCGACACCGACCATTCCAACTCGCGTTCGTGCGAACGTACCGATCCACCCCGACGACCACTCCGGGAGGGGGAGCCGTCGCTGAGCGGTCGCGACGAATCCGAGCGTCAATACTCCGAGACCGACACGCAGTGGGGCGGTCGGAACACTACTGAGGACGGCCATCCCGACAACCGTACCGACCAGCGCTGCACCGATGAGTGGTCCAAACCGTCGACTACAGGTTCGAAGCTCTTCACGGGAGAGATCACTGACCAGCGAGAGATTCACTGCGAGAATCGGGACGATCATGAACACGACGGCTGTCGCCGGGTCGATCACCGTTGCGAGCGCCATCGTCCCGACGAGGGCGAATCCGAAGCCAGCCAGTCCATTCGTCGTTCCGGCGATCAGAATAACGAGCGTCATCAGCACGACTGTTGGCCCCCCAATGGCTGCAATCATCCATCGACGCCCGTGAGTCGCTCGTAGAGGACCGGGAGTGTTCCGTAGCTGATGGCGTTTCGGGTCAGGGCCTCGGTCGTCGTGTACTCGTCAGTTCCGTGCGCTGTCTGGGTACCGAAGCCGAACTCGACCGTTGGAATCCCCTCATGTCGAAGCACCTTGGCGTCGCCGCCGCCGGTCGCGCTCCGTCGGTAGACCCGGTCGTCGACGACGTGCTCGGCCGCCTGCGCGCTCGCTTCGACGATGGGACTCCCCAGCGGTTCGTACGACCCACGGGTCCACGAGATGTCCGCAATCTCGATCCCATCCATCCCGGTCAAGCAGTTCCGTATCCCGCCGAGTGCCTCTCTGGTATCGACACCGGCGGTCAATCGAATATCGACTCTTGCACACGCCGAGGCCGGCACCGTGTTGATCGCCGTTCCGCCTTCGATGATGCCGAGATTGATCGTCGGGTACCGGTACAGGCTGCAGGCAGCCACGGCCCCGGCCTCCGGCTCGTAGAAGTCGACGGACTCCTCGATAATGTCGTCCATCGATGAATCGACCGACAGTTTCTGCTGTCCGAAGTCGTCTCGCAGCTGCTCGATTGCATCCGTTAGTCGGTCAACCGCGTTCTCCCCGATCATCGGCCGTGAGCCGTGGGCAGCAATGCCTGACGCTTCGAGCGTCAGCCAGATGTTCCCACGATCGGCAACCGAGACGGAATGTCGCCCGTTCCGAGCGGTGGTTTCGCCAACGACACAGGCGTCGGGATCGAATTCGGACGTCTCTAGCAGCGTCGTGAGGCCGGCGTCACCGCCGGTCTCCTCGTCGCTGACGAACGCAAACTGGAGCGTTACTGGTGGTTCGGGTTCGGTGCGAGCGTAAGCGAGAGCGACCTGCACCATCGCAGCGACGGCTCCCTTCATATCGGTCGCTCCACGTCCGTAGATGCGCTCGTCGTCTCGCTCACCCAGTGGATCGTACGCCCAACCGCTCTCGTCGAACGGGACGGTGTCGAGATGGCCGTTGAAACACAGCGTGCGGTCGCCCCGGCCGGGAAGTGTGGCGACGAGATTCGGCTTTTCCGGGTCGACTTCGAAGCGCTCGACCGACAACGCCGGTTCGTCGAGCGTGTCTTCGAGCCACTCGACGACGTCGACGGTTCGCCCGGGTGGATTCTGTGTCTCGTAGCCGACGAGCGTCTCCGTGAACTCGAACAGCTCTGAACGATTGGCGGAGAGGTACTCGGCGACAGGTGCGGGCAGATCAGACGTATCCATAGTTGGTCAGAGACACTAGTTAGCTCGATTCTCTCACCCACTCTTCGAGGGTGAAGTCGTCGTAGGGGGTGCGATCGACGACGGTCCACTCATTCGCATCCCATTCCGGGAAGTAGGTGTCACCGTCGTATTCACCCGGTATCCGGCTGAGCACCATCCGGTCGACGACGGACTGGAACAGGTCGTAGATGCCTGCCCCACCGATGACGTAGGCACGGTCGGCTCCGAACGATTCGACGACTTCGACCGCGTCGTCAAGTCCCCCTGCGTGGTGTGCTGATTCGACATCGTATTCGGACACTGACCGGCTCAGCACGACCTGTGCTGTTCCGGGAAGGTCCTCCCGCATCGAGTCGAACGTTCGACGACCGAGGATTACGGGCCAGGCTGCGATCCGGTTTCGGTACTGTCGTTTGTCGGCCGGGATGCTCGGCCACGGTAGCTCACCGTTTCGACCGATCACGCCGTTCTCTGCCACCGCAGCGACGCTGATTAGCTCCGTCATGTCAGTCCCTCACTCACAGTCCAATTTACAGTCGTATGACCTGCTGTATATCCAGTATCCGCCTTCGGACGGAGTGGCGAGGGTCGCGTGTTCGAGCGTCAGTTTCGGATCCTCGCCGTGGTCGAACGTCTCCACGAAACGCCATTCGCCGTCCGGGGCAGAGATATCGACACAATACTGCCACACGCTGATTCCCCTTTTATTCGAGTGGATGGCGTATGACCCCTCGATGACGTCGGTTTGTTCTGGATTCGGACCCCGGCGAGTCGTACTGTCGCTCATGGTTGAAACATAGTAGGCAAAAAATAATGATTATCGGGGGTCGCACAAGAGCTGGCACGGCTGCGGTAGTTTTATATATTACCTCCTGGGCTGGCGCACGCCCGCATATTCGACGCCGGTCAGGTCGGCGACATCTTTCTTCCACGTCGTCAGATCACGACGCTCGAACCCGGACAGTCTCTCGTGCCCGCAGGCACGGGCCATCACCTTCATCAGTTCGACCGTCGCCTCGAAGAAGTTCTGCAGGCCGTCGGCGGCCGAATCGATCACGAGCCGGTTTCTGAGATCCTCTCGTTGGGTGGCGATCCCGACCGGACAGTTGTTCGAGTCACAGGCCCGCATCCCGAGACAGCCGATTGCTTGCATCGCGGAGTTCGCGACTGCGACCCCGTCGGCACCGAGCGCCATCGCCTTGATGAAATCCGACCCCGTCCGAAGGCCGCCCGTCGCGATGAGCGTCACATCCGACCGGTCACGCGAATCCAGGTGCCTGCGGGCCCGAGCGAGTGCCGCCATCGTCGGAACGGAAATGTTGTTCTTGAACACGTCCGGTGCCGCACCGGTGCCACCGCCCCGGCCGTCGAGGATGAGATAGTCCGCGCCGGCCTCCAGCGCGAAGTCGATATCCTCCTGGACGTGCTGAGCGGAGAGTTTGAACCCGATCGGGATGCCGCCGCCGACGTCGCGTACCCGGTCGGCCATCTCGGCGAAGTCCTCGGGCGTCCGCAACTCCTCGAAGTGCGCGGGACTCACAGCGTCCGTTCCCGGTTCGAGATCACGAACCTCGGCGATCCGGCCCTTTACCTTTTCGCCCGGGAGGTGGCCACCGGTTCCGGTCTTCGCGCCCTGGCCGGCTTTGAAATGGAACGCCTGGACCCGTTCGACAAGGTCGATGTCCCAGCCGAACTTCCCCGTCGCGTACTCGTAAAAGTACCTAGAGTTGACCTCTTGTTCTTCGGGGAGCATCCCACCTTCACCGGAACAGATGCCCGTGCCGGCCTGGTCTGCCCCTTTCGATATCGCGATCTTCGCCTCCTCGCTGAGTGCACCGAAACTCATGTCGCTCACGAATATCGGGATGTCCAGCTGGAGCGGGTTCTCCGCCTTCGGTCCGATCACGAGCTCCGTGTCGACTGGGGCCTCGTCGTCGAGCGGGGTCCGTGCGAGCTGGGCAGTCAGGATCTGCAGGTCGTCCCAGGACGGGAGCTCCGAGCGCGGAACACCCATCGCCGAGACGTCACCGTGTTCACCGATTCCCTCGAGTCCCTTCTGGGCGAGGCTCTGGATGTAGTGTGTGTGGGGCTCTTTCTCGTCGTCGGGCTCGCCGTAGAATTCGGGGTCGACCGAACCACCCTCGATGTCGTCGGTGGCTCCCTGCATTGCCCCGTCATCGCTGTCTTCAGTCTCAGGAGGGTCGTACGGCTGCGGGTTGTCCTCCGCCCAGGCCGCCACCTCTGCCGCGTCGACGAAGACGGCGTCGTCGTCCTCGTCGACCCACGCGGTGAACGTCTCGAGGACCTCCGAGTTGTCGTACTCGCTGATCCCTGTGTCGTACCGATAATCCCAGCCATGTACGCCGCAGATGAGATTGTGCCCCTCGACGTGCCCGTCGCCGAGGAGCACCCCGCGATGCAGGCAGCGACCGTACAGGACCGACACCTCGTCGTCGTACCGGACGACCACGAGATCGACGTCCTCGACGCGAGCGTGTGTGGGTTCACGATCGGGGAGGTCGCTCCAGACGGCGACCTGTTCGGCCACCTGTTCGTCGGAGCGACTCACGTCGCGCACCCCCACGTCCGGTTAGTTCGACGCTCGATACGACTCGATGACTGCTGACCGGAAATCGATGTAGTGGGTGTCGTGCGTGTCATAACTGGAGTATCGTGTCGGAGGTGTTCACACCGGGTCCGAGTCGGTGAGGACTTCGACGAGGGCGGGGCCGTCGTACGCGATTGCGTTTTCGAGAGCGTCATCAAGTACATCGGGATCGTCGACAAAGACACCGTGACCGCCACAGTTCTCGGCGAACTCAGCGAAGTTCGGGTTCACGAGGTCGGTCTGCCAGACGTCCCAGCCGCCGGTCCGTTGCTCCTTGCTAATCTTCCCAAGTTCGTCGTCGTTCAACAGGACGTGCGTGATGTCCATGTCGTACTTGACGGCGGTGGTGAACTCGCTCATGTACTGGCCGAAGCCGCCGTCGCTGGAGACCGAGACCACCTTGCGACCGGCGAACGGGGACTCGGGTTCCTGTGTGGCCGCCCACGCGCCCAGCGCAGCCGGGAACGCAAAGCCGATCGAGCCGAGATAGCCGGACATGAGTACCGACTGGTGTTCCGGTTCGAAGTACCGTCCGAACGCGTAGGTGTTGTTCCCGACGTCGACGGGGATGATCGCGTCGTCGGGGACGAGTCGCGTCATCGCGTCGAAGGCGGTCGCGTAGTTGACGCCACGCTCGGGCGTCTGAGCGCATCGCGTCGCCTTCTCCTCTCGCCAGATCTCCCACCGGTCTGCGAGTTCTTCACGCTGACTCTCCGCCTCGACGTCACCGATGCGATCATGCAGTTCGTTGACGGTGACGCCGATCTCGCCCCAGACGGGTACGTCGATACTGTGGAACTTCCCGAGGGTCATCGCGTCGTAGTCGACGTGAATCGTCGGCTTGTACTCGGCAATCCCCGTGTGATTCGAGAAGCTCGCACCGAAGACGGCCAGTAAGTCCGCCTCGTTCATGAAGTGGCTCGCGATCGGCGTCCCACTCCGACCGAGGACGCCTCCAGCAAGCGGATGCGAGTCGGGGATCTGCCCTTTGCCCTTGAACGTCGTGAGGACCGGACAGTCGAATCGTTCGGCGAGGTCGACGATCCCCTCCATCTCGAAGCGAGCCCCGTGGCCGGCGATGATGACAGGCCGTTCGGCGGATTCGAGCAGGTCTACAGCATCCCTGATCGCGTCCTCTGGCGGGCTGATGTCGCGCTCGGTGATACGCCCCTCGGGATCACCGGGCTCAACTCCCTCCGCAGACTGGGTCTGTATCTCGTCCGGGAAGATCAGGTGTGAGACCCCTCGTTCAAGGATCGCGGTCTTGGCGGCGCGGGTCGCGAGTTCAGCGTGCTGGCTGTCCGGCAGGACAGTCGCCTCGAATTCGGCGACATCGCCGTAGGCGGCTTCGAGGTCGACCTCCTGAAAGTTGCCCGTCCCGAGGACCTGCGACTCGACCTGACCCGTGAGTGCGATGGTCGGCGCACCGTCGACGTTGGCATCCCACAGCCCTGTGAGCATGTTCGTCGCGCCAGGGCCGGCGATGGAGAAACAGGCTGCCGGCCGACCGGTGAGTTTTCCGTAGGCCGACGCGGCGAATGCGCCAGCGCCCTCGTGACGGACACCGTAGTACGCAAGGTTCCCCTGGTTGGCCTCACGGCGGAGCGCGTCGGCGAGGCCGAGATTCGAGTGGCCGACGATGCCCCAGACGTGCCGGACGCCCCAGTTTACCAGCGTCTCGGCAATCACGTCGGAGGCCGTCCGCTCGTGGGGTTCTTCCTCGGGAAAACCGACGTAGATGCCGTCGTCCCGTTCTTCGACGGGAAACGTCTGGACGCAGTCGTCGTGTGGCCCGGGCGTCTCGCCGGTCAGCGGGTCGAAGTCCCACCCGTGCCACGGACACCGGAGCCATCCGGTTTCGATAGAGCCCTCGCCGAGCGGGCCGCCCTGATGCGGGCAGTTGTTGTCGAGAGCAGCGTATTCGCCGTCGTAATGCGAGACAGCGACGGTCGTGTCGCCACAGCTGACAGCCTTGACTCGGCCCTCCGGGAGTTCATCCGGAGACAGTGCCTTGTACCACGTCAGGTCCCTATGTGGCGTGTTCGGGGATGAGCCATCAGCCATACTTTTGCCAGCCGTAGAGAATAGGGTTAATAACGCTGGGGGCGTTCAGCCACGTTCCATCTCACCATAGCATTTATATATCGATTACTATCCTACGTTTTCATCCACAGAGCTAATCATAAGCCGGTGAGCCGGCCCAAGTCATGCTCCGAGAAATTGGCCTGTGTGTCCGTGGAACTGGTATAATCACTGTCCATTTGGTTTTAGTAATCAGGACGCTATCTGATCGAATATAGGTATCAATGGAGCCTGAGATCGACAGTAATCGACGGGACCCCATCCTCGAACTCGAAGCAAACATTCGGGTACTCTATATCAAAAACGATGGGTGCAATACTCTAGAATGGTCAGAGCGCCTGGAGCGGGTAAACGACTCGTTCGACGTAACGATTAAATTCGATTTTGAGGTGGCGCTCAAAAATATTCACGACACACCCGTGGATTGTGTCCTCTGCGACTACGATCTGGAGGAATCGAACGGGTTGAGAGTATTAGAACGAGTCAGAGAGTTCGATTCAGAGTTGCCGTTCATACTGCTCACAGACGATGGGGACGAGGACATCGCTAGCGACGCGATCTCGGCCGGCGTCACAGACTATTTCCAAAAAAATCGGGAGGAGAATCAATTGGAAGTGCTGGCAAACTGCATTGAGAGGGTCGTTGAGCGATATCACTCTCAAAGAGCCGTCAAACGAGAGCGCGTACATCGCGATGCTCTGTTTGAGAACACGCCTGATCCAATCGTCAGGGTGACGTTCGACGCCCAAACACCCGAAATTGTCGACGTCAACGCCGCCTTCGAGGCGGTATTCGGGTTTGAAGAGGAGGCGGTTATCGGCTCCAGCATTCGAGACGTCATCGTTCCTGATTCGGAGCAAGTAGAGCATCGCTCGATCCGCGATGACGTAGTCGAAGGGGCACCGGTCGAGACAGAGGTTCGTCGGCAGACGAACGCTGGCATTCGACAATTCAAGCTCCGAGTCATCCCGATAGACGGGGCCAACGGGGTTCGTGGTGCGTACGCGTGGTACACAGATATCACCGAACAGAAGCAGTACGAGGAACGTCTCGAGAGCTTGAATGAGGCGGGCCAGAATCTGATGACCGCCACTACCGAGACAGAGGTCGCGAATATCACAGTCAAAATCGCTCAAGAGGTTCTCGAACAGCCACTGACGGCGATGTGGTCGTTCGACGCAGATGCGGAGGTCCTCCGCCCGCTAGCTGCTACTGACGCCGCGACCGAACTGAATGGTTCCCGCGACGTTGGCAACGCGATCGGGAAGATTCCGGCTGGCACCACTGAGATCAACATATTCCACGAAGGCAAGCTGACAGAGATCGAGGATTACAGTTCGGTCGAGAACCCGGCCCACCCCGATACACCACTTGGAACGATCCTGATCGCGCCACTCGGTCGTCACGGGCAACTCCACATCGGATCCCGGACTGTCCAGCCGTTCGACGACACAACGCGCGACCTCGTGGAGATCCTGTGTCAGAATGCGGAAGCAGCACTTGAGCGTGTGCATCGTGAACAGACGCTGAGTAATCTCAGCGAATTGACCAGCGAACTAGTACAAGCGTCGTCGACCGAGGATGTCGTAACGGTCGCAGCCGAGGCCGGAAGTGAGATTCTGGAGTTGCCGTACACGCACGTCTACCTGACTAACGACGACGGCGAGGTGCTGGAACCCGTAGCGGTAACAGACGCGACGCGCAATCGGTTTGGCGAGCTACCACGATTCCAACGGGGAGAGGGGCTGTTCTGGGAGACAATTTCGGCCGGGGAGGTTCGTCTCTACGACGACGTCCAGACCAAGCCCGGATTGGCGAGCGACGTTCCGTTCCGTGGGGCGGTCATCGCACCCCTCGATAAGAGGGGCGTGTTCGCGAGCGGGTCTCTGCAGCCCGCGGAGTTCAATGCGTTCGACAAAAAACTCGTCTCGATACTGGCAGCGACTACCGTAGAGGCTCTCAATCGGGCCGAACGCGAACAGCGGTTACGCGATCGTGAGCAGGAACTGAAGCGTGCCAGAGATCAATTCCAATCGGTGTTCGAACATAGCAACGACGCCATCATGATTTTCGACCCAGATGCCGACGAAGTACTTGAGGCGAACCCGCAAGCGAGCGAGTTGCTGGGCCACTCCTATGAGGAACTCCTCTCGATGGGACCGTCTGATATCCATCCCGAGGAGATGGACCAGTTTCGGGCGTTCCTCGATACAATCCGCACGGAGGGTAGTGGTCGGACGGACAAAATCTCTTGTCTCACGGAGTCTGGTGAGTACGTCTCGGCGGAGATCTCCGCCTCAACGCTGGAATTCGGTGGTCGTGATAGTGTTCTAGCCCTCATCCGTGATGTCAGTGAACTCCGAAAGTACGAGCGCGAACTCGAGCGAAAAAACGATCGACTCGAAGATTTCGCAAACATCATCTCTCACGACCTCAGGAACCCGTTGAACGTGGCAATGGGCCGAGTCGAAATCGCTCACAGGGAGCGTGAGATCGAATGTCTGGAAACTGCCAAATCGTCTTTAGAACGAATGGAAGAGATGATTGGCGACCTTCTGGCGTTGACCCGTGCAGGGGAATCCGTCGAAGAGACTAACCGCGTGTCACTCGATTCTATCGTCGAAGGATGTTGGCGAAACGTCGATACCCGGGAAGCGACTCTTGAGGCGTCTGTCGAGATGACGATCTATGCGGACAAGAGCCGTCTACGTCACGTACTCGAGAATCTCTTTCGAAACGCTATCGAACACGGCGGGTCCGACGTGACGATACGCGTTGGACTGCTCTCTAATGACACGGGATTCTACGTCGAGGACAACGGGCCGGGAATTTCTCCCGAAGACCGCGACAACGTGTTCGAACAGGGCTACTCAACCACCGAGGATGGGACGGGGTTCGGTCTGAGTATTGTCAAGGAAATCGTCGAGGCACATGGATGGGACATCACCGTTACCGACGGCACAAATGGTGGTGCCCGCTTCGGGATCAGCGGTGTCGATGTCGAGTGAGATCCGATCCTCTATCATAGTGGACTCGGTCGCGTTAACTTTGGCATCGATTCCACCAGACAGCGAGGGCTTGGAGCCACGATTCTGCTGTCGTCGGCTCCACGTGGCTGAACGTATTTGAAAACGAAGAGGTTCGTCGTTTTATCTCACGAAAGAGACGTTCGACGGCATTCCGATTGCCATGGCGTTCGTATCTGCAATCGAGGCCGTGTCGATCGAGGGCAGTTTGGAGCCATTGAGCATCGTCGACGAGAAACACGGCGGTTTCGACATCGTGTTTCTCGCGTAACTCGCTCAGGAAGATTTCTGTAAGGCCGGTCGTATACGTGCTAAAGAGCCGAATATGAAGGAATGTGTTTGTTTCAGGATCGATGGCGGCGTACAGCCAGTATTGCTGATCGTTGATTCGAATCACGGTTTCGTCAAGCGCAACGTGATTCGGGCTCGCACCGCCTTCGGGCTGTAGATTGGCCTTCTGCACCCAGTTGTGGACGGCCGTTCGAGAGCGTTCGACACCCAACCTTTCAAGAATCGAGATAGTATTCGAAAGTGATAGTCCAGCCACGTGCATCTGAATACCGAGCCGCATCGCGAACTCGGGTGTCCGCTGACGCTCCACAAAATCTAATTCGATCCAGTCGCTACCGTCGCTGAGGCGTGTGATTTCGGGCATAGAGCACTACGAAATCACCACGCCTCACTCTTCACGCTTAACTTGACACGACTGTGGACTCGATAAGAAAACTCACGTATGTACAAATAATTGAGGCAGTCGAAACTCACTGCTCTGCTTCGGCGAGATTCCAAGACGTAAATCTCGGTAGCTATTGCGGCTTCAGTTATGATCTGATAGATTCCCGCTACAGCCCGTATACCGGTCGCATCTAGCAGTTCAGCGCTGCAAGCGCACTATAAGAAATTCAGAAGGTGATGATTTCGTAATCGTCGTCGACCAGCGAACGGATACTCGGGTGTCCGTCGTGATCGTCGAAGGTGACTAACCCGGCCTCGGCGACGGCGTCCTCAACACCGAATGCGCCGGAACAGTAGTCACAGACCGACGTGTCGTCACGGACTGCTTGGGAGAGTTCGTGGTAGTCGCTGTCCTCGTCTTCGAGTTCGGGAATCCACTGCGTCCCGGCGCCGTCGAAGATGAGTTCGACCTCGTCGCCGTCTGTCTCGGCAAATTCCTTGGCCGCTTCGAGCCCGTTGGCGAGCCGACCGACGTTTTCGTGTCCCTCGGTTCCTGCGAGGATGATGACTGCTGCTTTTGTCATTGCATGGTAATCGACACCCCCGATGCCGTCGATGTCCGGAATCGCGGGGCGGGTTCCGGCTGCGATGAGGACCGTCTCGGCCCGAATCTGCGCCCCTTCGTCGTCGCCGCTCGCGATCTCGACCGTCCGTTCGTCGACGAACCGCCCTTCCCCCTCGTAGAGATCGTGTCGGGGGGAGGAACGGAGCCCTTTCCGGATAGAGGCGGCGTCGCCACTCACGTCCTCGTTGACCTCGCGAACCATCTCCGCGAAGTCCACATCAGTTATTTCTGCGTCAATGTGGAACGCGTCGGCACTCTCGATCGTCTCGAATACGTCAGCGTGGTAGAGCAGCATCTTGGACGGGATACACCCGCGGTTGAGACACGTCCCGCCGAGCGGTCCTTTCTCTACGACTGCGACTGACTGACCTCGGTTGGCTGCTGCGTTCGCAACGTCCAGTCCAGAGCCCGAACCGATGACCAGAAAATCGACTTCGTTAATGAGGTCCACTTTATCCCAGACGATATAATAATCGGTCGCGGGCGTGTCTTGTCGTTCCCCACCCGTACCTGACCTCGCTGATTGTGTTTTTCCGTCACACCACTATCGGTAGTTCCCAGTTCGTTCTCTGGGTACTGGGATACAGCGATTCTTCGATCGTGCAAGCAGATTACAACAGCTCAGAATGGTCATATTCGTCTCCCTCATCGATACAATTGCGCGACAATCGTACCATCTGTCGCGCCGTAGGCTTCCGGTCTCCTTCCAGACACCTGCGACCCCCCTCTCCCCCTCTCGGTCAACGATTCATAGAGTGGTTACACAGAGAAAATATCTCGAGGACTAACGGAGGGCATCGTGATACGACTCCCACTGGTTGGTTTTGTTAAGTGTGTTCTCGTTGCATCAGCCACGAGCATTAATATATGAATCATACCGAGCATCTACCGCCAGTGAACGTTTTAGAACCCCTCAATCTGACGGTCAACGCGGATCCCGATTCGACGACTCGAATCTTGGCGTACCTCGGAGCGCTTCTGACCAGCATCGTAGCCGGGATCCATCTCATCCATCCCAGTCACGCTGTTCCTAGACTGTTGATTATTGTTAGTGCGGATCCGACTCTGCTCGTGTTCGATCCGCGTCCACTCGCGTTCGTCGTTTCTGGGTTCGGACTTCTCGTTGGTCTAGCAGCGAGTAGGTCGGCACAGAACAGCGATCCGTACTACGTGGCAGGCATCCTACTAGCTATCGTCTACGTCGTTGGGTACTTTGCGTGGCACTTCACCGGCCACGGCGGCTTTTTACCCGGTCGTGAACCGCTTTTACACGGGCTGTCCCCGCTTGAGAACGTCATCGCTCATCTCACAGGGGAGCCGTGGGCGGCAATTGCGAAAGGGACGGAGTTAGCGATGATCGCTGTTCTCGGTGTACTGTACTTCAGGGACTGAACGAGAATCCGATCCATGTCGAGAGCTAGGTTTGTGAGGATTCGTCGATCTCGTCGAGAATCTCGTCAATTTCGGGTCTATCGAACGTCGAGGACCCCCGGTGGACGTACACGACTTTCGGCTCCGTACCACGTCTATCGATGATGACCACTTCGGGCATCCGGCCGAAGAAATCGGAAAACCGACCGAGGAGGCCGAACCGGACCGGCTGATCGTACGCATCTCCTGCTTCCGTGTTGGGGTCCGCCAACAACGGGTAGGGTAGATCGTACGACTCCTGCCACTGTTCGACGCGTTCGACCGGTTCCGGAACGATGGAGACAACCTCGGCATCGCGCTCTCGGAACTCGTCGATACGATCTGCGAGTTGCTGAACTTGCTTCCGGCAGTTCGTACAGTAATAATCGCGCTGAAAAAAGAGGACGACGAACGAGACGTCTTCCGAAAGCGCAGAGAGGGAGAACGGATTCGGTCCGACAGCGACGTTCGGGAGCGAGAACTCCTGGACTCGTTCGGTCATGTGGTACGATGTATGTCCGTCGTCAAAACGGTGGGGATGGCTACTCCGCGAACTTGCCAGCCGCTTTCGTCCAATCCCACGAGTCGTATCGGATCTTCGGCGTCGCGTCGTCGGGAATCGCGTCGTACGCACGCAACAGTTCACGGATCCCCGACCCCCCACCGAAGTCCCCACGGAACCACAGGAACACGCGTGGCACGAGAACGGTATTGGCACCCGAATCGTACGCCACCGTCGCGTCGAGGTAGCTACGGGTCGCCAGATCCAATTGCTCGTCGACGCGGTCCGGTTCGTACGCGCGGATCGCTGGACAGCTCTCGGCTCCGCAGTTCAGCGCGAAGTGGATTCGCGGATCACAGTCGTCGAGCCGGTAGCGTCGCTCGAAGTTCGTGACGTTGATTTTCGGGAGATAACCCAGTCCATACTTCGAGCGACCACCGCGCAAGAGCCCGTTCTCGATGCGGTCTAACGGCAGCGAGGTGCCGGCGACCGTGACTGCCGATGCGTGAAAGAACCGAACGAATCGAAGCGGGCTCTCGTAGAGATCGGAGCGCTCCTCGAGGAGGAGTTGGGTCCCCGCGTTGTAGCAGTTGAGCCAGAACGCCAGCCCCGTTCGTCGGTCCTCACGGACCCGGTGGAGGTCGGCGTCCGTGGCTTCGGCGAGCGCGGTCCGGTACCGTTCGGTCGGATCGCCACGCCGGCACGCGACGAGCAGGTCCTGTGCGAGTGCCGTCGGTGTGCTGTCGACCCCCGGCGTTGACGACCTGACCGCCGGGCTCGAACCGGTCATACGACTCCTCCGGTGCGACGGCGAAAAAGGGTTGCGCGCCATGGCAACGGCCGTGTCCAACGGCGACGGCGCTTTCGCTGCATCGCCGCACACCCCCGGCAGGCTTATTTCAGCCCATTCCTGCCTTCGACCGTGAACGGAAGCGACACGCTCGCGACGACGACCAGTCTCTGTCCGGACTGCCTCGAAACGGTTCCCGGCCGCTACGAGGAACGGGAGGGGGGCGTCTTCCTCACGCGGGAGTGTCCGGATCACGGCTCGGCCAGTCGGCAGGTCTGGGGATCGCTGGACCACTGGGAGTGGGCCGCCGACTTCGGTCCGACCCCGGAGTACGACGGCGGCGATCTGACCGTCGACCCCGACCACGCCTGTCTGGCGATCGTCGAGGTCACGGAGGGCTGTAACCTCTCGTGTTCCTACTGTTTCGCCAGTTCCGGTCCCGGCGGTGCACACCGATCGCCAGAAGAAATCGACGCGTTGCTGGACACCGTGGCCGACGCGGGCGGTCGCCCGATACAGTTCTCCGGCGGCGAACCCACGATCAGGGACGACCTGCCGGACCTCGTCGAGCGTGCTCGGAGCAAGGGAATCGACCACGTCGAGGTGAACACGAACGGAATCCGCCTGGCGACAGAAGACGGCTACGCAGGGTCGCTCGCCGACGCCGGCGTCACCGCAGTGTACCTGCAGTTCGACGGCCTGACGAGCGAGACCTACGAGCGGATCCGCGAGGTCGACCTCGTCGAGGAAAAACACGCGGCGATCGAGGCTTGCCGGAGCGCCGATCTACCGATCGTCCTCGTTCCGACAGTCGTACCCGGTGTCAACGATCACGAGATGGGTGACATCGTTCGATTCGCCCTGGAGAACAGGGACGTCGTCCGCTCGGTCAACTTCCAGCCGGTGGCACACTTCGGTCGCTACGAAAGGAACGATGGTCGGTTCGCTCTAGACGACGCCACGCGACTGCTGGCCGAGCAGATCGAGACGCTCGATCCCCGAGATATGCTGCCCGCACCGTGCTGTTCGGCGTACTGTCAGATCGGGACCGCCTTCGTTCCCAGAGACACGGACCCGAGCGACGTGGGCAACTCGGACATCGATCGATCGGATGACCGTGGCTGTGGCGACGAGTGCGCGGACGTTGACTCGTTCGTTCCACTGACGCAGTACGTCGACGACCGACTCTGGGACACGCTCTCCGGACTGGTCGACGAGGGCGACTACATGGAACTGCTGGCTGGCACCGCCGCCGGGGAGGAGTGGGCCTGCAAGACTGCCGGCTGCTGTGGAATCGACGTTCCTGGCGGTGTCGAGGGACTGTTCGACGAGGTCGTCCCGGTGTCGTTCACGGGGTTCATGGACGCCGACGCGGCCGACGTGAACCGGTTGAACAACTGTTGTCTCTCGGTGCCGACGACAGAGGGCGAGTTGGTCCCGTTCTGTGGCTACAACATGACGACCGAGGACGGCGACTACGCACTCCGGAACCGCAACGACTGGGGCGGTCGGACCACAGTCGAGGACCCTCAACCCCCAAGTGAGACCACTGTCGGCTATCGGGGCGACGGGACGACCACCGATGGGGGATGTACTCCGGACGAGAGCGGAGACGGATGCGACCGATGAACGGACTCCTCGACGCTGCCCTCGCGAACCCGTGGGGAACGCTCGACACGGTACTCGACGGGCCGCTCCATCCGGGCGGAACCGAGGCGACGGTGCGGTTGCTCGACCGAGCCGACGTCGGGGCCGGAACACGGATACTGGACGTCGGCTGTGGGGCCGGCGACGCGCTGACCGTGGCCCGGGAACGCGGTGCCGACGCCGTTGGTGTCGACCCCGACCCGGCATCGGACGCTACTCGGGTGGTCCGGGGGGATGCGACGACGCTGCCCGTCCGGGACGGGACGATAGACGTCCTGCTCGCGGAGTGTGTGCTCTGTCTCACGGACCTCCCCGTCGCCCTCGGTGAAGCCCACCGCGTCCTCGAGGGCGGCGGTCGGCTGGCCCTCTCGGACGTCGTCGTCGACGGCGACGGGCCCGCGGTTCCCGATCGGGTGGCTGAGGCGCTCTGTCTCGACGGGGCGGGGGGTCGTGACCGCCTCCTGAGGCAGGTGAGTGACGCCGGATTCGACGTGGAGACGGTGTCCGATCACCGCGACGAACTCCTCGTGATGCGTGACCGAGTGGTCGACCGCGTCGACTACGAGGGGATACTCGGTCTGCTGGGTGAACGCGGTCAGCGTGCCTTGGAGGCCATCGAAGAACTCGAAACGGCGGTCGACGCCGGAGACGTGAGCTACGTCTCGCTCGTCGCGAGGGCGTAACACGGCCGACGCCGATTGCAGGATCTATAGTAGTCTTTGTAAATCATCGCCCACCTGATCGCACGCAGTCCTGCGTCAGGTGTGAAACAGTTCCAAACGCGACTATAGTTCGCGTGGTCGGCTCGCAGTCCTGACGAACGGACCACCCTCGACGCGTTGCTGACGGCGACGAACTGCCGGGACGAGGAGTGTACTATCGACGAGTCCGAAGAGTCGGTCTGACGTGGCAAGACAGCTAATATCGTTCGTCTCGTCTATTATCATCGCGAGCGTCAGGACGGGAGGGTTGACTGCTGACGTACCATCCTCCTGAACTGCGACCGATCTGTTCAGAGCCTCGCTGGGTCGATCCGCCGACCGACTAGAACGAGACTTACGAGCAACAGTATGACTGCGATCGGCAACAGGAACTGGAACGCCGTCACGACGATGCCCGACGCTTGGATCCCGAGGACGATGAGGACGACGGGTCCACAGCAGGCGGTCCCCGACAGAATCGCCGGAATGCTCGCGAGGACTCCGGACGACGAGGATCCGATTCCACAGGCCGCGGGCCGACGCCACGCGAGATACGTGAGACCGAGATTGAGACCGACCAGGCCGGCGAGACCCAGGCCTACGACCGTGTTGAGCGAGAACAAGTAAGTCACCGGGCCGACCGACACGCGAGCGACGGGGGTGAACGAAAACGGACCGAGTTCCGGCTGGAAGAATTTACCGAGAGCCCCGGAGACGACGGTAACGTCGAACCCGCCGATACCCGGTGCGAGATGCCCGAGTGCGTACAGGTAGATCAGGAGATATCCGGCTGCCGTCCCGGCGGCGACGAGCGTCGCATCGGGGCGGTGGAATACCTCCGTCGCGGCCGCAATCGTTCGAGAGACTGCGACTCCGACACGCCCGAGAGGGTGGTCGTTACGCGTAGACATGGGTGTCTGGATAGTATCCGTGCCAGGCGAACCACATCGCATCGAACGTGTGGATCTCAGCGAGCGGCAGGGCGTCCGGTTCGTACGAGGACTCTCCAACCAACACGGTCCTGCCGTCGATCATGACCGTCCGTTCGTCGGGGTTCAGGTAGACGTACCCGGTATCTAGGCGCGTGTCGGCGACTGCGACTATCGGCGTCTCGCTCAGTTCGCCCGTCATGACCCCTTCGTCGAGGAGCGTAGATTTGTCGAACGCGACGGCCCCGTCCGCAGTCCGGGCACCCATGAACACGCGTTTCCGGCTGAATCGGTCGCCGTCTTCGAGCGTTTCGAAGAGCGTGTGCTCGTTGGCATAGTACCCCCTGGGCGGATTGTAGGAGCCGTACGGATCTCTACCGTAGTTTTTTGCGAACCCTGTCTCCGTCGAGAGGACCTGCGTATCGGGAGAGCGGTCGCGCCACTGCTCCCAGGTCGTCCACACGAGTCTGAACTCCCGTAACGATCTAGTTCCGGGGGCCGAATTCCACGGCCCGGGTATCGACGTGGCGAGAATCTGGGGCCACCAGGCCTCAGTAGCCCGATCGTACATGATCAGATTGTTGTTGAGCAGACGGCCGGAGACGCCGAAGGTCGTCCCCCCACGCTCGAACCCCTGGACGGTCCCGGTGAGTGGACAGTACGTCACTGCGACGGGGAGGTCACCGAGGCGGTCGTTGACGATCTCGTGTTGAACGAGAATCTTCTGTGGGTATGCTTTGACGTCACCGTTCAGTGCGACGCCGAACACGGGATCACCGGGGTCGAGGAAATCGACATCGTCCGGTCCGACGAACGAAGGATCGTCGATGGATGGAATCCCGTCTTTAGGTGGACCACCCGAGACCGCGAGTGATTCGAGTTCGCTGGGATCCATCGGCAGTGTTAGCGTCTCCTTTGCAGTCGGGACGGCTCCGTCGGTGACCGACGTCGATCCGGCGGCACTCGACGCTGCTGTCGTGGCCGACACTCCGGACGATCCAGGGTCTGCACCGCCGGTACACCCCGCGAGCGCACTGAGGCCGACTGTCAGCAGGAGGCGTCGTCGAGTGAATCCCATTAGGTAACAGAAGGTGTGAGAACGGATTAACGCTTGATCGATCGTGTGTCTCGTCCGCACACGCCGATTGGCTACGTCGTGTGATCTCCCGAACAGTGTCGCCTCGATCCACGATGGTGCTCGCGTTACGAATCCATACAGGAACCACTGTCGGTGAGTGCCACGACATTCGAATTGGAAACGCTGGGGCAGCGTTGTCGCCGTTCCGGCTCGAAGAGACGGCTTCGACTCCCCATATCGACGCAGTCGTTCTGTTGCTCCAGCGAGACTACCACTGCCGGAAGTGCCGGCAACAGGTGCAAGGCGTCGCCGCCCGCTACGACGACGTTCATCGAGGAGCGCGGGATCGACTACCGGCTGTTCAGCGACCCGCAAAACGGCGTCGCCGAGGACTATGGCATCGTCAACGATCTCGATGGGATGGCAGGAATCAGCGAACCACGGCCTGCCGCGTTCCTCATAGACGAGGAACGGAGGGTTCAGTACGCCTGGGTGGCCCAGAAGTGGCCGGATTTCCCCGACTACGACGAGATCAAGGACGAACTCGCTGCCCTCTGATATAGTAGGGTTTGTAACTGTCCGCACACCTGATCGCATGACAGCGTGCGACCAGGTGTGTGATGACTTACAAAGGCTACTATCGGAACGATCGAAAGTCATCAGCGGTTCCCGCCGTGACGGGTGGGCGAACCACCGGTACCGACGTACAATATGCCGTATCAGAGTGCGATTTCTCGCAACGTATCCGACTGCCCGCAGTACGGGCCTGGAAGTCGTCGATGGTGACGTCGGCGGGCATATCGTAGGTGTAGTGGAGTTCGGCCATATCGAGTTCACACTCGTCGTTCTCACACGCGATTTCGAGGGTCGCAGGCATACCGTCCAATACAGGAAGAGTGCAGATAAACAGGAGGATCACAGCAATAACGAGAGACGGTCAAAGAGGTGCGAAATTCTCCGGAAGGAACTCTTCTTGGTATTCTCTCGGTCAGTACGTTACATCCCGGTTACCGTGAGATTATACGAGACGCGTCCCAACGAACGAACTGGAATCGGTGATTGTCCCCCAACCCCCATAGATCCCCGAAACCGATTCCCTTGCTGTCCCCTTTTTGATCGCAGTATCGTTCCTGTGCATAGCTCTCTCCGGTCCACTCCGGCTAGGATCGCGGAGGATCCCGTACTCCCTGTCAGCAGTTCCGGGGGGGGCACCAACCACCGAGAGGAGCGAATATCTTGAACCAGTCACGTACAGGAGTATCAGTTGGGGGAATAGACAGTCTCCTCGGTGAAGAACAAATAGAGGAGAACGACGAGCAGCCCCGCTTCGGACGCGAGCGAGAGGAACTCGACTGGGCCGGCGACGACGTGAGCGAGCAGATACGAGACGGTCGATCCGTGATGGTGCGTTCCCGGTCCGACGACGAAGAGCGGTCGGTGGCCACTCACGTGCCAGCCGAAGTAGCCGACGATGTAGACGATCATGAGTACGCTTCCACCGACGTACAGCGGTCGCTTCGGGTACCCCGAAACCAGCGCGACGATTCCGACGACGACGGCCAAACCGGAGACGACGAAGAGCGGCCATCGAAGGTCAGGCGGGAGCAGTATCCCGGCACTCGCGTACTGCGCCCAGTTGAGTATCCCGAGTGCAAGATGAATGATCCCCGTCACGAGTGCCAGGTGGGCGGCGACGATGTGGATCGGCCGCAGTGATCGAGAGGCCATCGTTCCCCCGTTAGAACGAACTACGGAAGAAGCTCTCGACACGAGGATATACGCTTCGTTCACCGAAGATTCCCGGCACCTCCCGAATGCAGTATAGCGATCAGCGCGGCTGGACACCAGACGGACCCGCTGATTTTTGTAAGTCCACTCTGATGTACGGAGTATGCATTCGCCGTCGCTGGGTGGATTACTCGCAACCGACGGTGAGACGCCCGATGCGACATCCCACGTGGTAGGGCGATTCGATGGCAATCAGATTCTCGTTCCGCTCCTCACCCGAGCGGTTCCTGCGCTGACCGATCAGTTGAAAGTCGCAACGACGCTCGCACGCGCGACGGACGCCTCGCTGACGGTCATCAATCCGGTTAGTACTCTCTCAGGGACACCTAACGAATATCATCACGAGATATCCGACGGCGACGAAGCCGACCTTCTGGAGTGGGTGTTCGATCAGACCACCGAATCGCTTCCACGAGTGAACGGGGATTGTGTCTACACCCGCGGTGTCGTGACCGGCGTCCTCCAAGCAGTCAGAACGCGAAACGTGGATACCCTCGTCGTGCCCGGGAGCAGCCGTGAGCGTCGCCTCCGCATGGGCATCACCGAACGGATTGCGGCCCACGCCGATGCGGACGTGGTCGTCGTGAACGGTCGGACCGGATTCACGGATCCTGCATCGATTCTCCTCCCGATTGCTGGCGGCCCTCACTCGGGGCTAGCCGCCGATGTGGCCGCCTCTATCGCCACCGGCTCCGACGCTTGGATCGACATTCTACACGTTATCGACGATGACGCACCCGATCAGCGGCGAAACGAAGCCGAAGAGTTGGTAGACGACATCTACCGTCGGATCGGCCGCCCTGATACCACGACGAAGTGGGTACTCGAGACGACAGACACTCTGGCGGCGATCACCGACCAATCGCGGTGCTACGACCTCACGATCATCGGCGCTCCGACGAAAGGCCGTCTGCGGAAGTTCATGTTCGGATCGACGAATCAATCCGTCCGGAAACATGCCGGAAGCGTCGTGCTTTCGGTCCGAAACAACAGTCGACGCTAATCCGAATTCGCCACAGAGAGATGTGCGGTGTGAAACCTCTTGCAGTCTCGGTCCGGGATCATAGCACGTGCCGTGTGAACTGCGTTGCACACTCGCCGGGACTATTTGCCGTGTTTCAGTGAATGAACGATCGGTGACCATCGATGGATACTGACCTCGGACCCACCGGGACGGAAACGCTCTGTGACGTGTGTACGACCGAACTGGATCGTGTATCGAAAGTCGGACGGCTCGCCGATCGGGAACTGGACCTCCTCCGACAGCCCAAACGTCGTATCAACGTGAACATCCCGATACGGATGGACGACGGGAGCGTGGAGGTGTTCCCCTCCTTCCGGATCCAGTACAACACCGCCCGTGGACCGACGAAAGGTGGGATTCGGTACCACCCGTCGGTGAACGCCGACGAAGTCGACGAACTGGCCTTCCTGATGTCGCTGAAGTGTGCCGTCGCCAACATCCCGTTCGGCGGCGCCAAAGGGGGGATACAGGTCGACCCGTCGCGGCTCTCGGAGGGCGAACTGGAGCGCCTTTCGCGAGCCTACATCAACGAGTACCACCGGAACATCGGCCCGGAGACGGACATCCCCGCGCCCGACGTGAACACCGACGGCCGGATCATGGCGTGGATGCGGGACGAATACGAGTCGATCACCGGGGGGCAGGCACCGGGCGTGATCACAGGGAAACCGGTCGAACTCGGCGGGAGCGAGGGCCGCGAATACGCGACCTCCCTCGGTGGGGCAGTGATCCTCGACGAGTTCGTGGACGAGGTGGAGATGACACGGGAGAGAACGACCGTCGCGGTTCAGGGGTTCGGAAACGTCGGCTCCTACCTCGCGAAGTTCCTTCACGAGCGCGGATACGATGTCGTTGCGGTCAGCAACGTCGACGGCGGAATCCACGATTCGAGCGGCATCGACATGCCGGCGCTGTTCGATGCGTACGAGTCGAGCGACGACCTATTCGAGTTCGGTGCGGCGGAGATTACCAACGCCGACCTGTTGACACTCGACGTCGACGTGCTGATTCCGGCCGCCATCGAGAATCAGATCACCGAGGCCAACATGGCGGAGGTGCAGGCGGACGCAGTGCTGGAGATGGCCAACGGCCCGACGACGTCGCGGGCGGATGAACACCTCACCGAGCGGGGGATTCCGGTGATCCCGGATATCCTCGCCAACGCCGGCGGGGTCACGGCGTCGTACTTCGAGTGGGTGCAGAACACGACGAACGAGTACTGGACGGAAGAGCGGGTGCGTGAGAAGTTGGCGACACAGCTCCGAGAAGCATTCGCCGACCTTCGAGAGATCAAGACAGCGTCGAAGACGACACGCACCTGGCGAGAAGCGGCGTACACGCGCGCCGTCGAGAGCGTGTTACAGGCAGAGGCGTACCGGGGCAACGTCGCGAGGGCCGACGCCGAACGATCGGACTGATCACCGTGCCCGAGCCGGGCGGTTTATTCACTTCCCTGTGATCGGGTAGGAATCACGTTCAATGGCCCAATGATTAGATCCATCTGATTGCGGTATAGATGTAGCGAACCGCGGGACGAAACCGCCATCGGTCGGAATCGGTCAGTAGCTGAACGAAATCAACGGCAGTGCACTCAGAGCCGATGATATCGACGATCACCCCGTCGTTGTCGTGCGATTACGACCGAGAAATCGGCGATGGGCGCTGCAGGCGCTCGTTCGGTCGGCGAACGAAGTCCCTTGATGGGCCTGAGACGGTCGAAATCGGGGGTTCTGAATACACCGCTGAGAAGGATATGTCGGTCTCGGTCGCTGACACTCCGAGAGACGACTCGCATATCGCAGATCGAGGATCCGTTTCCATCGCACCGGGTTCGATCCGTGAATACAAGGCGACCCTCCTCAAAGAATAGATGTGAGCCACTCCTCGAAGTACCGCTGTATCACCTGTATGGACGAGACCGTCACGCGTGAATTCGACGTTTCACATCTTTCCCGCACGTGCGGCGTTTGCGGAGAGTTCGATCGGTTCGTCAATACCGTGGTTATCGAGCGGTTCAATGAGTTGGATGCGGATCCACCTCCACATCTCCACTGGGAGCAACTTGATCGCCTCCGGAAATTTCTGATCGCCGAACGGCTCAGTCGGCGGGACCACACGATTGATGACTTTGAGGTAGCGGGCGACGATGACCATTCAGAGCAGACAGGGAAGAGCGAGGCCAACGCCGAAGTGTGAGGCCTAGATTGCGCTGCAAGAGTCACAAGTAGTGCTCCTGAGAACGCAGATCCCGAAGAGAGATTAGCTGTTAGTTCGTGGCGGCACGGGCATCACCAAGCCACCTCGGTTCGCGCACATCAGTGGATCCGAGGTCTGTGATTTCGCCCGACTGCCTAACGATGATCACCTCACCGCCATTCTCAAGCACAACCTGATATGAGAACTCCGTGAGGACGCCTTGATCGGACACGACAGCCGATCGATAGTGGATTAGTTCACACGTCGAATCCGTTCCGCCTGAGTGCCTCCGCCAGTTCTCCATCAGGGTCAACCGTAAACTCAACCAACGATGACTCTGGTCTTGTTGTTGTATATAGATCCGAGTCAATATTGTCGGGAATCTCGTTCGTGTGTGACTCGTCTACAACTGCAACTGATATTTGTGGCTTAGTGGCAGTGTCTTCTGACTCACTCATTAACTGATAGTACGGGAGAGCGACGTTTGGCCTTTCGCATTCGAGTATAAAATGTTCTTTACGACACGCGTGCTTGACAGGATAAACCATCACAACCGCACCAATAAACTCAAATTATACTGGGCGATTGAGTTTCCCAGCCTATAGTGATGTGTCGATGGAGGATGTCAGATGTTGCTGTGTTTCCAGCCCTGATTGGAAGCGGTTGAGGACTTCTGTTTGGTGCTGTGGGCAGGCCATGAGGGCGACTGCTCCGGTGTGGATCGGGATTACTGGCTGATGTAGATTGTAGTGTGCGAGCTGGCAACTGGGGCAGCGGATACCTCCTGCCGGTCGATGCCCTATGATGTCTGCTCTACCAGTAGTAGTGAGTTCGCAGATAGAAACGAACTGGTCGACGTGGTCTCCGCAACCGATGATAGGGATGGTAAGCTGATCCAGAAGTAGGAAGGAAACACTGTCGTCGTCGCGGCTGTGGAGAGCGGACTCACAGTCCTCGCACTGGATGGGTGGATGGCCTTGGATGTCGTCGGGATCCGGTCGAGTAGCATCTGCTGGAGGCATACTGAGAGGTATACAAAGCGGTTGAGTCGCCATACAGGTAAGTTATAGGAACGCCTCACAGGCTCTCTCCTATCCCTGATAACCGGCAAGACTCCGAAACACGGGCGATGTCTGGAGTGTGATGAGAGTATTTCTGCTGCACATATCTTAGTCGAATATGAGAAAGACGATTGGACGACTAGAATCTTGGCAGAGTGTCCAGTTTGCGATGATGTCGTAAGGTCCGAGTGAGCATTCAGGACTGCGTTGCGACAGTAGAATCAAGTGTTCTGCTCTATTATCCTGCTGAGAGGCCAACTAATGGAGATTTCTGAAGAACTCGAATGTTTGTTTTCAGCCTCGATCGTAGAACAGGACGGGTCGTCCGTGATTGAGGTCCCCGAGCGCGAACTGCAACTGGGTGACCTACAGCAAGGAGAAACATATCGCGTCGCACTCGTATCTTCTCCGACACAGAGCGAGTCGGAACAGACCGAACAGGCTGAACCGGAATCACAGCAACAGCGTCAGCCACCGGAGCCACCAGTTGAGGAAGGTGAGACTCGGGAAGTCGAGATTGAAGACCTCGGCGAACAGGGTGATGGCATCACTCGAGTTGAACGTGGCTTCGTCGTAATCGTACCTGATACCAAAAAGAGTGAGCGAGTCAACATTGAGATCACCGATGTACGACAAAACGTCGCTTTCGCTGAGGTCGTCGACCGGTTGAGTTACTACGAGTGATTTCTCGCTGTGCGGTCACCACACTTGAGAACTGTTAGTATTCCGCTCCGATGACACAGCGGATACGCACCGGCTACCTGCCAGAAATAGCGTGACCGATACAGAGAGTGTAATCAGCAAAATGTCCGGACTGTATTGGGAAAATAGGAGGCGTGGATGGTGTGCCCAACTGGGTAGCAAATTCGAAGTCCTATCGGTCGTATATACCCGTCCGTGTACCGGAATCTCCGCCGGACATACGAGTTGTTCGCTCCGGAATTGGGGAGACGAATCGGGACGGCCACCGACTGAGCGATTGTCAGTATGTTGGACCATTGCTGGCGTCAGATCAACGGCCACCACTGTCGGCTCCGCCAGAAGTGACTAATCGGAACGGTTTCGAGGTGTGCCGGGAGTCATGATTCTTCGTTCGCGTACTGGTAGGTCGGACGGACGTCCTCGAGAAGCTCTTCGATGATTTCCCAAAGGACCAGGGAAGGGATTTCGTGTTCAAACGTAATCCCCCAGCGGTCCCCGGTATCGGCGGTTGAGTACTGAAAATGCGCCTGCCCGAGATCGGGATGGTCCTCGTCCTGGTGCCAGCCGGCGTGAAAGCCCGTATTCGGGTCCGTGTAGTTGATACGGAACCAATCGTCCGGATCCTGTCGATACCACTTGATGGTGAGTTCAGGTGATTCAGGGCCTGTCGGGGGATCAAGGCGGCCCGGATCGAAAATCACTCGCAGCTGCTTGGCCTCGATATCATCCGGAACGAACTCGACCGCTGCAATCTGTGGTACACGATCGAGGACGTCCCGCTTCAGCTGAGCATAGAGGTTCGCGTTCGGATCACCACCTAGATGCGGGACAGACATCCGTTAGCTGTTGGCCTCAGCAGATTCTGTCGTTGGAGTGAGGAAGTCCCATTCGCGGATGGCGAAGCCAACGATCTGGATACGTCGCTGCAGGTGCTCCCACTCACGGGCAATCTCACGGCGACGGGTTTCCTCGTCAGCGTCAAGGGACTCGTCAGCGAGCGTTCCGCGAAGTTGGTTCGGTGACTCAACGTCGAATTCGTCTTCCCAGTCGCGGATCTGCGTCTTCATATCGGCGAGACGGTCGGTGAGCTCTTCGACAGTGTGCCCACTGTCTCGAAGACGCATCGCTTCCTGCATCGCCTGACGGCGATAATCAGGGTAGTACGTCGTGTGGGTGCCGCTCTCGTCACGATGGAGAATACCGTCGTCGACGAGCCGTTCAAGGACGCGCTTGGTTGGTTCGTGTGACCAGCCCGCTTCGGAGGCGATCCAGTTGGCCGTCCGCGGCTCCGACAGCTGCCGGGCGGTCATCCGAACCCGGTCTTCACCCGTGGTCTGGCGTTCGATCAAGCTCTCGGAGTTCGACTCGTCTTCGGTCATACAATATCGTTCGGGCTTTGTCTTAATATAGGTTGAGTCCATTAGTCCTATAGCGGATTTACTCCTTTGCCATCGCCTCAGCCTCGGCCGAGGGTAACTAGAGCAAACTCGAACCCCGTGTTTGAGGGCTCTACCCGCGGACGCGTCGTCGTGAGGCGGTTACAGTATTCGTGCGTCACCGACGGCGGGGTAGTTCAAGGGACCCGTGATTATTGCTATGATCATTCCACTAAAACCGACACATCTCATTCACGAATTCCAATAAAATGTCGCTCCCGATTCATTTGACCAAATTGAAACGTAGTATTAAAATCTATCCGCCGGAGCGGGGACTACGAAGACAACCCTCAATCAGCAATAGTAGGTGGCTCGTGACCAACCACTCTCAGCTCTCAATACTGCTGGGCTCAGTTGATTGCAGCCGAGAGACATCAATGACCCAATGATTAGCAGCCATGCGCCACGCCGTAGAGGCGGCGAACCAGAGGACGAAACCGCCGTCAATCGGAATCGTTCAGTGGCCGAACGAAAGCAACGGCATTGCACTCAGAGACGGTGATATCGACGACCATCCCGACGCTGTCGTGCGATTACGAACGAAAATTCGGCGATGGGCGCTGCAGGCGCTCGGTCGGTCGCTGAACGAAGTCCCTTGCTGGGCCTGAAACGGTCGAAATCGACACCCTGAGATCGGCGGTTTGAGCCTCGGTTCGCAGCCGTAAACATGAGTCTCGAACCAATCGAACCGGACACCGCGCTTGAACTGTACCTAGCAGACAGGAAAAATAACGTGACCGAGGCGACGATATACTCGCATCGGTCTCGTCTCGGACACTTCGTCCGATGGTGCGCTGAGGAAGAGATTTCGAATCTGAACGAGTTGACTGGACGGAAGCTGCACCGATTTCGGCTGTGGCGGCGTGACGAAGGTGATCTAGCACCAGCGACCGAGAAAACTCAGATGGACACGCTTCGGGTCTTCATAAGGTGGGTTGAATCGATTGACGGTGCACCGGAGGATCTGCACGTGAAAATCAGATCGCCAACTCTGACTGGCGACGACAACGTCCGCGACGAAATGCTGGAAGACGACCGCGCCGAGGAGTTGCTGAACTACCTGCAGCGATACGAATACGCCTCACGTCCTCACGTGGTCATCGCACTGATGTGGCACACGATGATGCGAGTCGGTGCGATTCACGCCCTCGATGCCGACGACATCAGGGCCGGATCCACATCGATCGGGACCGGTGTCTGTCGGCCGGGTGGATCGGGGTCGGGAGCCACAGGCGAAAGTGGGTCCCCCCGATCGATATCGGATAGTACGCGGTCGAGAAACCCGAGCGAGACCAACACCTCGACTGGGGGTAAACAGTGATGCAGGACGAGACAGCGTCCAACACCAGCTCCCGTGGGATGACGCGCCGGAGTCTGCTTGCCGCGGCTGGTGTGAGTGCCATCGCCGGCTGTAGCTCCATCGATAGTCCGACTAGTGGCAACGACCCGACCATCAGAACCGTCGAGTTACCCGACGTTGATGCCGGTTCGGTGCCCGAACCGGTCGTCGCGCCGTCGGTCCCCGTCGATGTCGACCCCGCCTACTTCGTTGGGCGTCGAGACCGAATCAACGAGTTGCTTGCGTCCCTGCCGATACCGCTCGGCCCGGACGACGTCCCGAACGGACACGTCCGGGACCACCTCAGCGACGCTGCCGACACCGCGACGAACGGTCTCGACGAGGCCCGGACCGCCCGAACCGATCTGGTGGCACTCCAGTCGCTCCGTGACGCCCGGGGACACGCACGGTACGCGGCCGCCGGGTGGGCCGTCGCGGAGCGTAGACTGTCGGTCGGCCCGCTCCGCCGGGCACACCGGAGTGTCGTCGCCGACGCACAGTCGTTCCGGGAGGATCACGAGTACGTCGGCAGGGACCCGATCAAGGCAGCACTCGTACACGCTCGCATCGAGGAGTGGCTGGACCGGGTGACCGACGCCGACCGACCGCGTATTCACGACGAGAGGGAACTGCTGACCGTCGCAGAGTGGGGCGAGACGGTCGAATCCGCGCAGGCATATCTCGACGACGCCGCACATCTTGACGAACGGTTCAGGGAATCGCTCTCCGACGACACGGAAACCGTCGCCGACGACCTCGCCCGGGCCGCTGAAGTGCTATCCGCGGACACCCGCTCGCGGCGATCCGACCTGCCGCCGGAGCCGACTGCTGAGAAGTGGGGGCTCACTGAAGAGGTCGTTCACGAACTCCGCAGAGGGCTCGATCGGGGGCCCTACAGCGTCGCGGACGCGCACGGCCCGGCTAGTGCAGTCGTGGACCTCACGGACCGCCTGACGAGGTTCCGGGCGCTGGAGCGCGTCCAAGAACGCATCGAGGCCGGAGAGATCACTAGTGCCGAGAACGCCGGTGTGGTCCGTGATGCCCGTACCGCCGCATACGACGCTCTCGACGCCGCACTCGCGGACAGTCCGAACGCCGACCTCGCGCGGACGGTACTCAGCGATGTCTCTTGGCGGGTTTCGAACGCGGACCAGGAACTCGACCGATATCGGAGACGGGCGGAGGTCTCCGCCACGAATCTGGACGACATCATGGAGGAGTATATCATCACGGCGGCCATCGCGCGAGCAACCCCCGACGCCTGTCAGCAGACCGCCAACGCTTTCGATGCGGTCTGATTCCGGGTAGGGCGCACGTCCGGACGGTTACCGGACCACTCGAAGACGGCGAGGTCTTGTGTCGGTCGGACAATGCGCGTCCGTGGCTGTTCCTGTCGAAGTCGGGCGAGAAAAAACTGGATCAGGACAACGTCGACGACGTCTGAAAGAAGCACTCTTGGCCGGAGTACGGCCCGAATGAACGCTACCGGGGCGTCTCATCCCACTACGGGCCACATTAGTTCACGACGTGGTTCCGGATCGAACGAGAGTGGTCACGCGACCTAATTACGTACCTCCTCGTCGTCGCGGACGGCCCACGGTGGCGTGAATAGTTAACAATCAGTATGATAAACTAGAGGAACGCATGTCCGAAACGACTCAACGGCTGGAACCGATGGACCCGCGTCCGCTCGCGGATCGAACCTGCGTCGTCACCGGGGCGTCCCGTGGGATCGGTCGAGAGATCGCCTTCGAACTGGCGCGTTGTGGCGGGGAGGTCGTCGTGAACTATCGCAGTTCCGACGCGGAGGCACGGGCAGTGGCCGACCGGATCGAGGAGGCCGGCGAGACGGCGATGTGCGCGCAGGGTGACGTCTCCGACCCCGCGGCGGTCGAGCGGATGGCTGCGGAGGTCCGCGACGAACTCGGCTCGGTCGACGTCCTGGTCAACAACGCCGGCATCACCATCGACCGGAAGTTCGAAAACATGACCCACGACGACTGGCAGACGGTCATCGATGTCAACCTCGGCGGGACGTTCAACTGCACGAAGGCCTTTTTTGAGGACATCCGATCGGCCGACCACGGACGCCTGATCAACATCTCCAGTGTGGTCGGCCAGCAGGGAAACTACGGCCAGGCGAACTACGCCACCTCCAAGGGAGGGCTGTTCGCGTTCACGCGGACGCTGGCGCTCGAACTCGCCGCATCCGGGTCGACGGCCAACTGTGTCGCCCCCGGCTTCGTCAAGACGGACATGCTGGAGAAGGTGCCCGAACGGGTCCAGAATCGGATCCGGGAGAAGATTCCCCTCGATCGGTTCGCCGACCCCGAAGACATCGTCGGAATGGTCCGGTTTCTGGCCAGTGACCACGCGGGCTACATGACCGGACAGGTGCTCGGGGTCAACGGCGGACTGGAGTGGTGAGCGGTCCCACCGAGGGAGCTTTGAGCGTGGCGGCCAACCCCGATGCATGGTCACCGTCGCTGCGGTTGCCGGCAGTCTTCGGACGGAGAGCTACACCCGACTCGCGCTCGACCACGCCCTCGACGCCGCCGAGACGGCCGGCGCCGAGACGGAGCTACTCGACCTCCGCAGTTTCGACCTGCCGCCTCTCGATCCGGACGTGAACGAGCAGGGCGATGCCGCCGCCTTCTCCCGGCAGGTCCGCGCGGCCGACGCCCTCCTACTCGGCTCCCCGATGTACCACGGATCGTACTCCGGCGTGCTGAAAAACGCCATCGACCACTGCGGGTTCGACGAGTTCGAGGGCAAGACGGTCGGTCTGCTCGGCGTCGCCGGCGGCGCCTTCCCGATCACGGCGCTCGAACATCTGCGGTCGGTGTGTCGCGCCCTCGACGCGTGGGTGCTCCCACACCAGGCGGCCATCCCGCGGGCGTCCGCGGCCTTCGCGGACGGTGCGTTCGTAGACGAGGGACTGGCGGGGCGCGTTCACACCCTCGGCCGCCGAGTCGTCGAGTACGCCGCCATCGAACCAGAGCCGGCGACCTTCGAGAGCGACCAGAACGTGGGTGGCTGATACGGATTATTGTAACTGTTCACCGGTGGTTCGCCGAGACGGTCCGCCGAACCGCCGGTGATGACTTACAATAACCCGTCTGAATCAGAACCCATTTGCCGACCGACCACCCAGACCCTCCCGTGACGACGTGGGTCGAAAATCCCCGCGGTGGGCGGGACCGCGGACCGCGCGGCATCGCCCGCGCGTGGGTCGAGGTGCTGATTCGCCCCCGGCGGTTTTTCCGTCACGGGGTGGCTCCCGGTGACCAGGCGCCCGGTCTCGTCTTCGCCATCGTGATCGCCGTGACCTACGCCCTCGGCCTCGCCCTCCTCGATCCGCGCCGCTTCCCCGCGACCGGGGTACCCCGGGCGGCGGTGGTCGTCCTCCTCGTGGCCGTCCTGATCGCCCCCGCCGCCCTCCACCTGCTTGCGGCGATCCAGACCCTCTCGCTGATGGCGACCGTCCGCGATCGGGCGGGCGTCAGCGAGACGGTGCAGACCCTCGCCTACGCGACGGCGCCCTGTCCCCTGGCTGCGGTTCCCGTCCCCGAACTCCGGGCGGTCTGCTGTCTCTACGGCGCGGCGCTCCTGGTGGTCGGGCTTCGGGTCGTCCACGACACTACGACCGGTCGGGCCGCCCTCGCGGCGGCGCTCCCGTCCGCGCTCCTCTTCGGCTACGGCTTCGGCGGCTTCGACGCACTCGGCGTCCTCCTGCGGGCCTGGTACATCGTTTAGACCGTCGAGTCGTTTCGACAATCGTTTTACGTTGCGGCTGTTCGATTCCATCAATGGATTGGATCACCCACGAAGAGGACGTTTGGTTTGATTTCCGCGGCTCCACCCCGGACCAACTGGTTTCGGGACGGTACTACAAGGGAACGGTCGACGGCTTCGCCGACTTCGGCGTGTTCGTCGACCTCTCACCCGGCGTGACCGGCCTGCTCCACCGGAGCGAAGTCGACCGCCGGCTCGAAAGTCTCGACTGGGAGCCCGGCGACACCGTGTTCGTCCAGGTGAAGAACGTTCGCGACAACGGCAACGTCGACCTCGCGTGGTCGATTCGCCAGTCCACCCGCGAGTTCCGGGGCGCACAGATCCACGACCCCGAGGGTGACGCCGACGGCGACCCGATCGACGGATCGACCGAGGAGTCGGACGACGAACCTTCCGGTCCCGTCAAGACGACGCCGGCCCCGCGGGACGACGAGGCGCTGAACGGCGACGACGTGGCGGTGGACTCGGCGTCGCCGGACGAGTCGGCCGACGCGGCCGGGGCGACGGACGACACCCCGACGACCGACGCGGCCACGACGGCGACCGATCGTGACGCCGACGGCGCCCCCGAGCGCGTCGACGTGGCGTCGCTCTCGGACCGCGTCGGCGAGACTGTTCGTCTCGACGGCGAGGTCGTCGGCATCCGTCAGACCAGCGGTCCGACGGTGTTCGAACTCCGGGACGGGACCGGCGCGGTCGACTGCGCGGCCTTCGTCGAGGCGGGCGTCCGCGCCTACCCCGACGTCGAGGTCGGCAGCATCGTCCGCCTCGACGGCGAGGTCGAAGAGCGCTACGACGAACTCCAGGTCGAGACCGAGGACCTCGACATCCTGACCGACGACGAGGCGGCCACGATCGAGGAACGACTCGCGGACGCGCTGACGGCAGAAGCCCGTCCGGACTCGGTGACGACGCTGATCGACCACGACGCGGTCGACGCGGTCGAAGAATCACTGCGCGACGCCGCGGAGACGATCCGGCGGGCGGTGCTCGAATCCCGTCCGGTGGTGGTCCGCCACGCCGCGACCGCCGACGGCTACGTCGCCGGCGCCGCCATCGAGCGTGCGGTCCTTCCGCTGATCCGCGAGGAACACGCCGCCGCCGACGCCGAGTACCACTACTTCACACGCCGGCCGCTCGAGGGGTCGGTCTACGACATGGACGACGCCACGAACGACGTGACGCGGATGCTCCAGGACCGCGACCGCCACGACGAGAAACTCCCGCTGGTCCTGCTCGTCGGCACGGGCAGTACCGTCGAGTCGAGCGACGGCCTGGGACTGCTCGGCATCTACGGCGCCCGACGCGTCGTCGTCGACGCCGAGGTGGCAGACGCCGCCGTCGCCGACGACTGCGAGGCCATCGTCAACCCCGGCCTGGCCGGCGTCGACGCCGCCGACCTCTCGACCGGCGCGCTCGCGGCCACGCTCGCAGCGACTGTCGGTCCCGACGTGGCTGCCGACCTCTCGCATCTCCCCGCCGTCTCCTACTGGGACGGCGCCCCGCAGTCCGCCCTCGATCTCGCCGCCGAGGCGGGCTACGACGCGGACCGTACGCGCGAACTCCGTGAGGCCATCGCGCTGGAGGCGTACTACCAGTCCTACGAGGACAAGCGTGAACTCATCACGGATCTGCTGTTCGACGACGCTGGCGGCCTCGCCGGCCACATCAGCGAGCAGTTCCGACAGAAACTCGACACGGAGGTCGACACCGCGACGGCCAATCTCGACCGCCGCGAGGACGGCGACGTCGTCGTCGACGTCCTCGACACCGACGCCTACACCCACCGCTTCGACTTCCCGCCGACGGGGCTTCTGCTCGACGAACTTCACCGTCGCCGGAGCGGGGACGGCACCGACCTGACCGTCGGCGTCGGCACGGACGAACTCTACCTGCGGAGCGACGACGACCTCGACCTCCGCGGTGTCGCCAGTGACGCCGCGGACCGTGCTCCCGACGCCGGTATCGTCGCCGCGAGCGTCCGTGACGGCCGCATCGAGTTCCTCTCGGGACGCCGCGACGCCGCCGTCGACGCCGTCGTCGACGCCGCCGTCGACCGGCTCTGAGCGATACCCTTAACCTCGCGACCCGACGAGGAAACAACGAATGACTGCTTCCGGCGAGGGCGTCGCCGCCACGAGCGAGGCGTTCGACCGCGTCTGTGAGGACCTCGTCGAGCGCATCCTCGACGGCGACCTGGACCGCGACGGTCTGGAGTCGGCGAAACTCGACGCCTGTTCCGAACACGGCGCCTCGAAGGTTCCGAAGAACGCCCACATCCTGCAGTACGCCCCCGACGAGCGTCGCGACGAGGTGCAGAGTGTCGTCCGGCGGAAACCCGTTCGCACCGCCTCGGGCGTCTCGCCCGTGGCCATCATGACCGCGCCGCACATGTGTCCCCACGGGAAGTGTCTCTACTGTCCCGGCGGTCCCGCCTCCGAGTTCGATAGCGCCCAGAGTTACACGGGCCACGAACCCGCTGCAGCCCGGGGCGAGCAGAACGACTACGACCCCTACGGCCAAGTGACCTTACGACTGGAACAGCTCAGACATATCGGCCATCCGGTCGACAAGGTGGAACTCATCCTGATGGGGGGGACCATGACGGCGCGGAGCCACGACTATCAGGAGTGGTTCGTCAAGCGAGCGCTGGAGGCGCTCAACGACTACGACACCGATTCGATCCCGAACCCGGCGGAGGGCCGGAGTTTCGCCGAGGACGACCCCGACTTTCGATATCTGGCGGACGTGATCACCGAGAACGAGACGGCCGACGTCAGGAACATCGGCACCACCTTCGAGACCAAACCCGACTGGTGTGGCCCCGAACAGATCGACCGGATGCTCCGGTTGGGCGGCACGAAGGTGGAGGTGGGCGTCCAGACCACCTACGAGCGGATCAACCGCGAGATGCACCGCGGCCACGGCGTCCAGGCCTCAATCGACGCCAACCGCCGCCTGCGCGACGCCGCGTTCAAGATCGGTTTCCACATGATGCCCGGCCAGCCGGGAATGACGACGGAGATGTGTCTGGAGGACTTCCGGCAACTGTTCGAGGACCCGCGCTGGCGCCCCGACTACCTGAAGATCTACCCGACGCTCGTGGTCCGCGGCACCCGGACCTACGACATGTGGCGCCGGGACGACTTCGATCCGCTCGACAACGACGAGGCCGCGGACCTCGTCGCGGAGGTCATGGGCATGATCCCGAAGTACACACGCCTCCAGCGGGTGCAACGCGATATCCCCGCCGACCACATCGACGCCGGCGTCTGGAAGTCGAACCTGCGGCAACTGGCCGCTCAGCGCGCCGACGAGAAGGGGATCACGCCCCGTGACATCCGCGCCCGCGAGGTCGGACACAACGACGCCGACCCGGACCCCGACCGAATCGAACTCGACGTGCTGACCTACGAGGCCGGCGGCGGCACCGAACACTTCCTGAGCGTCGAGGATCCCGAGGCCGACCTGCTGATCGGCTTCTGTCGCCTGCGGTTTCCGAACGATCCCGTCCGGCGCGAACTCGACGGCGCCGCACTGGTGCGCGAACTCCACGTCTACGGGAGCGAGGCGGGCATCCGCGAGGAGGGCGATGGGGACTGGCAACACCGTGGCTACGGCCGTCGCCTCCTCGCGCGCGCCGAGGAACTGGCGGCCGAGGCCGGCTTCGACAAACTGAGCGTCATCAGCGGCATCGGGGTCCGTCGGTACTACCGCGACAAACTCGGCTATCACCAGGACGGGCCGTACGTCTCGAAGCGTCTCGGCCGGCGGTCGCCGGCGCGGTCGGACTGACCGGCCTTCGGATCCGCGGGTCGCTCGCCCGGAAAGTTTAATCGGCGGGTCGAATCACACTGTTGTAGTGTTACGTTCCATGAGTGCCGGGGCGAACGGAGAGACGCGGAGTCGCAGTGACGGCCACACCACCGTAACCGGAGCGGCACTTGCGGTGTTGATCGCGTCGTTCGTCGTCGTGGGTCTCGCCACGCCGTTCGTGGGGACGGTGGCGGCGGCACAGGACGACGTCGCGATGTACGACGGGGTCAACGGGAGCCAGATCAGCACTGCGACCGACGGGCAGACGGTCTACATCAACGCGAACGACAGTACCACGAACGGGACGACGGAGACGGTGACGGTGACCAACGGGAGCGGCGGGTCGATCAGCGTCACCTTGAGCGACGACGGGAGCGGCGACGATCCGACCGGGGGCGACGGCGAGTACTGGGGCTCGTTCACCGTCAACGCGACGACGACCGACGACTCGACGGACACCCTGCAGGTCCAGGACGGCGGAACGGCGAGCGTGACCGTCGACCTCGACGGGCAGAATGACGGCGCGTCGGCGTCGGTGACGGCCGACTACGGGCCGGTTCCGCAGTCGGCGACGACCCACGACAACACGACCGACGGCACCGTCGACAACGTGACGGTCACGTTCGACGAGGCGGTCGGCTCGACGTCGGTCGACGCGAGCGACTTCGGAATCAGCGACGGGTCGGTGGCCGGCGTGACCGACGTCGCCGACGAGGACGACACGCTCGTCCTCGAAGTCGACGGTGCGACGTCGAACGACACCGCGATCACGCCCGACGTGACGGTGCTGCAAGATAGCTTGTCGGACACCGGTGGCAACGTTGGCCCGGCCACCGGCGACGTAACGGTTACGGCGTCCGACGGCGCGGCACCCGCCATCGTCGCCGCCGAGACGGCCGACACGGACGCCGACGGGACGGTCGATCAGGTGAACGCGACGCTCTCGGAGCCGCTCTCCGACACCGCGTCCACCCTCGATTCGACCACCTTCGACTCGGTGACGGATGCGACGGTCGGGTCGGCGTCGACCGGGACGATGGCCGACGACGATGGCATCGTCGTCGGCGTGAGCGGAACGCCCACCGACGACACGAGCGTCACGCTCAGCGACCTCGTCCTCGCATCGGGGACGCTCTCGGACGGGACGAATGCCAACGGCGGGCAGACGGTCGGGACCGTCGCGGACGGCGCGGCGCCGACCTTCTCCGTCGTGGTGACCGACGATCTGGACGCGAACGGGTACGTCGACGTCCTGAAGGTGACCTACACGGAGTCGATCGCGTCCGGAACTGTGGAGGCGTCCGACTTCTCGATCGGATCGGCGAACGGGCTCTCGGGGACCGTCTCCGGCGTGAGCGGCGACGACGGCGATGGCTCCGTTTCGATCACGCTCTCCGAAGGCTCGACTGCCGACACGGGCGCGACGCCGACGCTGTCGTACGCGGTGAGCGGCGGGACCGACGTGCAGGACGCCGCGGGCAACCTGATGGTCGACACCACTTCGCCTGCCGCGGTGGACGCCGCCGCGCCGCAGGTGACCGCAGTGACATCGATCGACGCGTCGAGTGACGGATCGGTCGACCGGATCGACCTGACCTACAGCGAGGACGTGTCGGCGAGTTCGCCCGAGGTCGGCGACTACACGCTGGGCGGTACCGACGCCGGCAACGTCACCCTCGACTCGGCGGGGGTGACCGGGGACACCGTCGAACTATCCGTGACGGCCCCGGAGAACGACACCGCCCTCGACCTGACGCTGTCGTACGATCAGTCGGCCGGCACGCGCGACAGCGTCGTCGACTCGGTCGGCCAAGGCGCGCCTTCCTTCGCCGACCGAACCGTCGCCGACGGCGCGGGGCCGCTGATGGAGTCGGTGGGAACGCAGGATACGGATTCGGACGGCACCGTCGACTGGCTGGTGGTGTCGTTCACCGAAACCGTCGACAGCGGCACGATACAGGCGGGCGACTTCGCCTCGACCACCGGAACGGTCGACTCGGTCATGGTCCCGCTGTCGGCGGATTCGGTGAATCTGGTCGTGGACGGCTTCCCGACGGACACGAGTGTCACGCCCGACGTGACGCTCGCAGGGAATTCGATCACCGATGACGCCGGGACGCCGAACAGCAACCCGCCTCAGACGCTGACGGCCGCCGACAGCGCGCCGCCGACGATTACCGGCGCCACGACCGCGGACGCCGACGATGACGGCAATATCGACCGCATCGACGTGACGCTCTCCGAGTCGCTCGACGACGGCGCCTCGACCCTCGATCAGTCGGCGTTCTCCCTGAGTTCCGGGAGCGTCGACGGCGTGAGTACGGGCGTGTCGGCCGACGACGACGCCGTCCGCCTGACGGTGTCCGGGCTCTCGGGCAGCGACGCGACGCCGGACGTGACCCTCGCGGCCGACTCGCTCTTCGATCCGGTGGGGAACGCGGTCGGTGGGTCGGAGACGTTCGCCGGGACGACCAGTGGCGCCGCGCCCGTCGTCCAGTCGGCGACGACCCTGGATCGCGACGGCGACGGCGACGTTGACGCCGCGACGGTCGTCTTCTCGGGCGCCGTCGACGACTCGACGGTTACGGCCGGCGACTGGGCGCTCGGGGGGACGCCCGCCGATGCGGTCGACACGCTGGCGACGGCCGACGACGACACGCTCCAACTGCGCATCACGACCGACGCGAACGAGGTGTCCGGCACTGGTCCGGTCGAGGTGACCTACTCACCGGGGACGACCGCGGGCACGAACGGGAACTCCGTCGCTTCCGTCGCCGCCGGCGACGTCGCCGAGGCCGACGGCGCAACGCCGGTGATCACGGACCTTTCGGCCGACCTCTCCGACGGGAGCGGGTCGCGCATCGAGGTGACGGCGACCGCCTCGGAGGGACTCTCGACGGTCGCCGTCGATCTGAGCGGGCCACAGTCGCGAACCCTCTCCAGTTTCTCCGTCTCGGGGAGTGGGCCGTACACGCACACGCTCACCTACGACGCCGACGTCGAAGGCTCGTACACGGCAACGCTCCGAACGGCAGCCGACGACGCAGGCAACGACGGGGCGTCGGGCCGGACGGACACGGTGTCCGTCGACCTGCCCGACGGTGGCGGTGCCGGTCCCGCGCCGCCGGGGTCGGCCGCGACGCGCACGTCGTCCACGCAGGTCGCGGTCTTCTCGAATGCCCGATCAGCGACCTTCGACCTCGACGGCGGTACCATCGACGGGGCGACCGTCGAGACGTCCGGGTCGGGGACGGGATTCGCCCGAGCGACGTCGCTCTCGTCGCTGCCGAGCGGGACGAGCGCTCCCTCGACCCGCGTCGTCGGCCTCGTTGACCTCCAGATGCCCGACGGGTGGCGCGACGAGGCGGCGACGCTCCGGATACGGGTCGACCTCTCCGAAACCGACGCCGATCCGGAGCGACTGCAGCTCGTCCACCACGACGCAGCGACCGACTCGTGGTCGCCACTCGAGACGACCGTCGAGAGTCGTTCCGACGGGACGGCGACGCTCGTGGGTGAGACGACCGGATTCTCGCTGTTCGCGGTGACGGAGCGGGCCGGCCAGATCGAGGGCGGTTCGGTCTCGCTCACGGTGGAGACGGCGACGGCCACGCCCGCCGCGACCGCGACTCCGACGCAGACGGCGACGCCGACGGCCGCCGATCGAGGCCGGACGACCACGGGATCGCCGGCCACGACCGCCGGAAGCGGCCCCGGGTTTGGCCCCGTGGCGGTCGGCATCGCCCTCGGGGGACTCGCGGCGCTCGGCATGGGACGGTATCGGCGCCGGCGTCGATGACCGCGGGTCACGGTTTCAAGACGACGGCGCCCGTAGCCCGGCCGTGACCGATTCGGGCGCCGACCGCCGACACGACCGCCTCGACCGCCATCCTGCGGCGGGGCCGCGGAACTCGCTGTGGCACTGGACGGACGCGAAACACCCGCTCCGGGTCGTCGTGAACTACCTCGCGGTCTGGCTGATCCGCGTCTCGCCGAGCCTGCGGCTGAAAAACTGGCTCCTCCGGCGCCTCGGCGCGACCGTCGAGTCGGGCGTCGCCGTCGGCCTGGAGGCGACGCCGGACGTGTTCTGGCCCGAACTCGTGACGCTGCGGGCCGACGCCATCGTCGGCTACGACGCCACCTTGCTCTGTCACGAGTTCCTGCAAGACGAGTATCGTACCGGCGAGGTGGTAGTCGGCGAGCGCGCGATGATCGGCGCGGGGGTCGTCGTCCTTCCGGGCGTCGAAATCGGCGCCGACGCGACGGTGGCGGCCAACTCGCTGGTGGTCGAGGACGTGCCGCCGGGGACGACGGTCGCCGGCGTGCCGGCGCGGCCGGTCGAGGGGGGACTGCGCGAGACCGGCGAGGGTAGGTGACCGCAACCGCGTGGTCGCCCCGGATCGTCGTCCGGTTTTTTGTAAGACGAGCACCTCACGTGGTCCATGAGTCTCACGTCGCTGGGGGAGTTTCTGGGCAGCGACGACGACGCGCCCGAGGTTCTGCCGGGGATCGCAGGGCGATTCGACGGCGAGCATATCCTCGTTCCGCTTCTCACCTCCGAGGGTCCGGCGCTCTCCGACCAACTCAAGATCGCCACGACACTCGGCCGGGCGACCGGTGCCGCGCTTTCCGTCATCGATCCGGTGCCCGTCACCGAACGGACACCCGGGACGGTCGGCGACGCCGAAGACGATACCCTTCCGAACTGGCTGTTCGATGGGGCTGCCGACTCAGGGTCCCAACCGGACGGTGATTTCCTCCGCACGGGGAACGCGGCCACGGGCGTTCTCCGGGTAGTTCGGGCGAACGACGTCGACACGCTCGTGTTGCCGAGTGGTTCCCACAGTCCTCGTCTCCGCAAGCGAATCGTCGGGGCAATCGCGGTACACGCCGAGTGTGACATCGTCGTCGTGAACGGCCGGTCCGGATACGAGACGGTGCCGTCGATCCTGTTGCCGGTCGCCGGCGGCCCGCACTCGGGGGTCGCCGCCGACCTCGCTCGGGCCATCGCCGCCGACTGTGGCGCGTGGATCGACGTGCTCCACATCGTCGACGAGGACGCCTCCCGGCGTCGGCGGGAGGCGGCGAACGACCTCGTCGACGACGTCTATCGTCGCATCGGCCGTCCCGAAACGACGACCAAATGGGTGCTGGCGGCCGACGGCGTCACGGAAGCGATCATCGAACAGTCCCGGTACTACGGGCTCACGGTCGTCGGCGCCCCGACCAAGGGGCGTCTCCGTCAGTTCATCTTCGGGTCGACGACCCACTCCGTGCGAACGAACGCGGGGAGCGTCGTTCTGTCCGTGCGCAACAACAGCCGTCGACCGGCCGCCGACGACTGACCACTGCCGTGGCTTCCCGGAACGTGCCCGGGCACCCGACCGGCCGCTACGACCGAACCAGTGCGAACCCGTCGGCGAACACCGTGTTGTTCGGGAGGACGTACTCCTTGTCTTCCGCTTCGATGTGCGTGACGAACAGGTCCATCTCCTGGACGATGCCGCGAATCTCGCCGACACGGATCTCGTCGCCGATGGTGTACGGCTGATGGAGGAGGAGGTAGGCGCCGATGGCGCCCGCCGAGAGCAACTGTCGGCAAGCGAGGCCCCCGAGGAAGACGAGCGCGAAGACGTAGGCGGCGAGCAACACGATCAACGCGGCGGTGGCGACCCCGACCTGTCCGAGGGCGATCAAGGCGGCCAGGTAGAAGACGCTGTACTTCGCCACGACGGGGAGGACGTTGATCTGTGGGAGTTTCACCCCGCGGAAGCGTTCGGAGACGAGCAGTTCCACCTTGTCGCCGAGGACGACGCCGACGATGAGGACGATGATGGCGAAAAAGAGTTGGGGGAGAAAGCCCGCGACGGCGTTCCAGAACTGGGCGACGTACTCGATTTCGGCGACGGCGACGGCGGCGAACACCGCAATGCCGAAGACGAAATAGCCCGCGATGGCCCCGAGGATCGCCACCGTCGAGGTGCCGAACTCGCGGGCGGTGCGCTCGAAGGTGGTGCCCTCGATGGCGCCGGGGACGCCCGCACGTCGGAGGAGGCGGCGGCTGATCACCCGGGTCACCCAGCCCAAGACGAGGCCGAGTGCGAGCGTCGCCACGGCCAGCCAGAACCGGAGGGGGACCGCCGTGAGTGCCTCTCGAACCGTGCCGACCTGCATCTCAGTACTCCTCCGGATCGATCTCCAGAATCAGGTCGCCGCCTTTGAACGCCCGGACCATCCCGTCCGACTCCGAGAGCACGATGGCGATGGCGTTGGTGTCCCGCGTGATCGCGCCGCCGGCCATGTGGCGTGCGCCAAGCCCCTTCGGGATGTCGACGCCCTCCGCGGACGGCTCCAGGTAGCGGTACGCCGAGACGATCTTGCCCGAGTCCGAAACGACGAAGGCGCCGTCCAGCCGGGAGAACTCCTTGAGCATCACGTTCACGATGGGGTCGCCGACGTGGACGTGGGATTTCTCGAAGGGGTTGTAACTGAGCGGCCGGGACTTGTTCATCACCTTGCCGGCGTCGCCGACGACGAACAGGGCGCCCACGGGCTTGCCCTTCTGCCCTTTCTTCCCGAGGTCGATGGCCACCTCGATCACGTTACGGATGACGCCCGGTTCGGCCCGGGAGTCGGTAAAGAGGTTGTAGATACCGGAGCGCATCGACTCGTCGGCGCGCACCCGGACCAGACAGTCAGGATCGTCGCCGAACATCGCCGCCGTGCAGGCGACGACATCCCCCTCGGCGACGAAGCCCTGCTCCATCGCGCCCTCGATCCCGAACTTGATCCGATCCCGCGTGTTCTCGAACGACAGCGGGAGTTCGACGAAGTCCTCCGCGCCGACCATATTTTCGGCGTCGACGACCACACGAGTCACGTCCACGTCGTCGAAGCGCTCGTAGTAGGAAGCCGACGGGGAAAACAGGAACAGACCGTCGACGTCCGCCACGAGCTCGCCGAGAGAATCCCGTAACGTCGCCATTGGCGGAACGAGGAGACGGGCCGAAATAAAGGTTTGCGGACCGTCACACGCCCGTCATGCGCTTACCGTTATCACTCACGCAGTCGATCGACGTGGTCGATCCGTCGCTGGACGAGCGACGGTTTCCCGATATCCTCCCTGACGCGCAGGCCGTCGCCCGCAGCCGCGAGTGCACCATCGGCGATGGCCTCCGCGTCGCCGATGGTCTCGTCCACGCCGACGACGGCGAAGGCCCGGGAGGTGGTGGTGTAGAGGCCGTCCTCGCGGGCGTCGACGCTCGCATAGAAGAGGTGCGCCTCGCCCGCGTCGGTGCCGCGTTCGGCCGCCGCACGCTCGACGCTCCCCTCGTCCACCTCGATGCGCGCGCCGGCCTCGGGATCGGTCGGATAGCCCGCCGGGACGGCGTACTTACAGACAGTCGCCCGCGGCACGAAGGAGAGGTCGGGAAGCGACTCGCCGTCCCGCGCGGCCGTGAGCACGTCGATGAACGGCGTCTCCATGACCGGCAGCGTGTTCATCGCCTCGGGGTCGCCGAAGCGGGCGTTGAACTCCACGACGCGAACCCCCTCGGCGGTGAGCATGAACTGGCCGTAGAGGACGCCCGCGTAGGTCGGGAGGGCGTCGACTGTCGCTTCTAGGACGTCCACCGCGGCGTCGTAGTCGGCGGCGTCCATGAACGGCAGCGTCGGGTCGGCGTCGCTGTAACTCCCCATCCCGCCGGTGTTGGGCCCCTCGTCGCCCTCGTAGGCGCGCTTGTGGTCCTGGACCGCCGGGGTCGTCCGCACCTCGCCGTCCGTCACCGGGCTGCGTCCGGTTGCCCGAGGGGTCTCCGACCCCTCGCTGGCGACGAACGCCTGTACGGTGAACTCCTCGCCGACCAGTCGCTCCTCCAGGACGACGCGGTCGTAGTCCGAGTCGCGGAGATACGCCTTCGCCTCCGCTTTCGTCACTTGGTCGCCGGTGACGCGGACGCCCTTGCCGCCGGTGAGGCCGGCGGGCTTGACCGCCAGGTCGCCGTCGTAGCCGTCGATGTACTCGCAGGCCGCTTCGGTGTCGTCGAACGTCTCGAAGTCGGGACAGCCGGGGATGCCGTGTTCGCGCATGAACTGCCGCTGGTAGGCCTTGTCGGTCTCGATGCGCGCCGCCTCGGCCCGCGGGCCGAAGGTGTAGACGTCCGCCGCCGCCAGCGCGTCGGCGACGCCCGCCGCGAGGGCGGACTCCGGGCCGATCACCGCGAGCGTGGCCCCCACGTCCGTCGCGAAGTCGACGATACCGTCGGCGTCGCGTTCGTCGATCGACCTGACCGCCTCGGCCAGCGCGGCGATGCCGGGATTGCGGTTGCTCGCACAGGCATAGAGCTCACAGTCCGGCGCGACGGCGCGGGCGATGGCGTGTTCGCGCCCGCCGCCGCCGACGAGGAGCACTGTCTCTGACATACAGGCTGACCCCCTCGGAGCGGCCTAAACGTTGCCCTTCGCGCCTACCGGCCGTCCCCCGGCGCGTCGACGACGCCCGTCCGCCCGCCGGCGACGACGAACAGGACGCCCGCGAGGAGTCCCGCGCCGACGCCCGCGACGCCGAGTGGCAGTTCGTAGCCCAGTCGCGCCGCGGGGAGGGTAAAAAGCGGCGGACCGAGCGCCTGCGCCCCGAGGACGACGCTCGTCCGCAGGCTCATAACGCCCCCGCGGAATTCGGGGCCCGCGAGCCCCGACAGCGCCGACGCCACCGACGGGAGGACGAGGCCGTGGCCCGCCCCGAAAATCGAGAGCGCGAGGAGGATGCTCGGCACGGCGGTGGACGCCCACACCCCGACGAGGCCGAGGGCGTAGCCGACGAATCCGAGGGAGACGAGCCCGAGATTCGACAGGTGACGAGCGAACCGACCGTTGAACACGGCCACGACCGCCGCGAGCAACATCGCACCCGTCACCAGCGCCCCCACCTGACCCGACGCCAGCCCGTACGTCTCCTCCAGCAGGAACGGGACAGCGGTGAGGACGCCCCCGAAGACGAACGCGAACCCGGCGAGCGTCGCGCCGTACAGCGCCAGCGCCTCCGCCGCCGGGAGCGACGCCACCGCCGCACGCAGGTAGGACGTATCGTGTGTCCCCGTCGGTCGCGACTCGGATCGCCCGTCGCCCTCTTGTTCGCCGTCACCCCTCCCCGCCGGCGCGTCGAGATAGCGATAGACGAAGGCCGCGACGACGACGCTCGTCCCGTAGAGGGCGAAGGGTGCGTCCCACGACCGGGCGGCGAGGACGCCGCCGAGGACGGGACCGGTGGCGGCGCTGAACGAGAGCACCGCACTGAGGGCACCCATGACGGCGTTGCGGCGGGCCCCCTCGTAGTAGTCGCCGACGAGCGCCATCGACAGCGCGGCAAGGATGCTGCCGCCGACGCTGCCCTGGACGGCCCGGAGGACGAGGACGATCCAGAACTTCGTGGCCAACGTCACGGCGACGCCGGCGAGGCCGAAGAGCAACAGACAGGGGACGACGACCCGTCGCCGGCCGAAGCGGTCGGCGTACATCCCCACGACGGGTGCGAGGACCGCTCCCGGGGCCGCGAAGGCGGTGATGACGAGGCCGCTCCGGGCGCTCGAGACGCCGAACGCGTCGCCGATGGCCGGCAGCGCCGGGCCGAGGATGGTCACGTCGAGGGGTGCCACCGCCGCTGTCGCCAGGAGGAGATACAGCCGTCCGGATCGCCACGGGACGCCGGTCTCGTCCGCCATCGCTCGGGCCGAGACGCGGGACGGTAATCAACGGTTCGGGAGGCGGCGCTACGTCGGGTCGTCCGCCGCTCCCGCCTCGAACCGCTCGTATCGCGATTCGAACCGGCTCTCACAGGAGGGACAGCAAAACTGGTGGCGGTCGCCGCCGATCCGGGCGGTCGTCCCCTCGCTGGTCACCGTGTTCCCACACTCGGCACAGGAGAGGGCGAAGCCGGTGCCGCCGACCGTCGGCGTCCACTCGCCTTCCGTCAGGAGCGTCACCTCGTAGTCGTCGACGACGCCCTCCGCGAGGGTCGCGTCGAGCCACTGCGGGACGTTTCCGGCGGGGACGCGAGCGTAGCAGATCAGGTCGCGTTCGGCGGTCGTAAACAGGTGTTCGACCGCCTCGGCGTCCCGGAGCGTCGACCGCACGTCGTCGGTCGCCTCGGTCGCCGTCTCGATGCGGACCAGCACTGGCACTCCCTCGCGGAGCTTCGAGCGGTCGATGTCGACGGTGAATCGGCGGACGATCCCAATCTCGCGGAGACGGTCGACCCGATCCGACACCGCCGGTGGGGAGAGATCGACCACCTCGGCGATCTCCGCCCACGGTTTCCGGGCGTCGCTCATCAGCAACCGCAGGATCTCCAGGTCGGTCTCGTCGAGGTCGCGCATGCCCGAGCGAACGGCCGGCAGGGGGTTGTAGTTTCGGTCCCGGCAGGCTGCTCGCACGCACGCTCCCGTCAGGACCCCTCGGAGTCGGTGTCGTCGGCGTCGGACGGCAACAGGTCGTCCGGACGCCGCCGGTCCGGGGATTTGGCCAGATGCCTCCGGATCCGCTCACGGTCGGCATCGGTAATTCCGTCTCCGGCATCGTCGCCCCCGTCGGTCCCGTTTCGGGCGCCGTCCTCCCTCCCCCGTCGCTCCCCGTTTGCGTCCGTGTCCGCCTCCGCGCCCGTGCCGGGACCGTCGGGCAGGATCCCGAGGGCGACTGCCCACGCTCCCGCCGTCACCAGCACTCCCGCGGCGACGAGGGCGATCAGAACGACCGTCAGTAACGTGTACGGCTCCATGAGTGTCGGTCACGCCGTGGTACTCCCGCCGACGTAATCAATCGTGAAGAAGTGAAAATACAGGGACATCTTTAATCCGGCTTTACCCGATTTAATCGTCGCTTCATCCGTCGCGTTCCGGACCGATTCCTCCGGCGGGGGACGGCGCGTCTCTCGCTATCCATCCTCGCGCAGGCGCTCGCGATGCAACGAGAGGATCAGATCCGCGAGGACGCCGAACATCAACAGTTGGACGCCGACGAGGATGGCGAATGCGGCGACCACCGCGAGCACCTCGTGGGAGATGCCGCGGGTCACCCACTCGACGCCCACGTAGGCGGCGATCACCACGCCGGTGATCGACGACACGGTCCCGATGCTCCCGAAATAAAAGAGCGGGTTGTTGGTCTTCGCCCGACGGTAGAGTTCGAGGAGGATGATTCCACCGTCGCGGAAGGGGTGGAGGTTGGTGTTCGACCCCGACGGTCGGGGGAGGTACGTGATGGGGACCACGGCCGTCGGAATGTCGCGTTTGGCACACTCGACCGCCATCTCCGTCTCGATGCCGAAGCCGTCGGCCGTGAGATGCATCCGCTCGAAGGACTCCCGGGTGAACGCCCGGTAGCCCGAGAGAATGTCGCCGAAGGACTCGCCGTGGATGGCGGCGAAAGCGCCGTTGATGAGACGGTTGCCGACGCGGTTGAGCGCCGTCATCGCGCCCGGTCGCATGTCGGCAAAGCGGTTACCGATGACGTGGTCGGCCTCGTCCTCGCGGAGGGGTTCGAGGACTGCCGCCGCGTCCTCGGCCCGGTACGTCCCGTCGCCGTCCAGCATGAGGACGTACCCTGCCTCGACGTGGTCGCGAACCGCTTCGCGAACCGCCTGTCCCTTGCCGGCCCCCGACTGCGTGACGACGCGGGCACCCGCCTCGCTGGCGGACGCCACCGTGCCGTCGTCCGATCCGCCGTCGACGACGAGGACGTCCTCGAACCCCGCCTCCCGGAAATCCGAGACGACGTCGCCGATGGTCGCCGCCTCGTCGAGCGTGGGGATGAGGACGCAAACGGCGTCGGTGCCGGGCATACCCGTTCCTCGCCGGGGGAGCCCAAAAGTCGTTCCCATCCGTATCGACTCGGCGCCGTCGGTCGGTCGGACGGCCCGGTCGCCGATCGCGTCGGGAGCCCACTCGCAACCGGCCGTCGGCCCCCTCGCGTCCGACGGACTGCGGAGGGATTTTATTCGGCTCCCGTCAACGCCGAGCCATGTGCCAACTCGCGCCGTTGCGTACGTCGGACGGCGTCCTCCGCCGTGACCGGTGCCACGCTGTGGCCCGGGCGGATCGGGCCATCCGGCCGCCGGCCGCCGGCGAGCGAGTTACACCCGTCGAGGGGAGGTCCGCATGAAGACGCTGCTGGTCACGCACCGCTACCCACCCCGAACCGGCGGCGTCGAGACACACGTCCGGGAGTTGGCGACCCGACTCGCCGACCGCGGGGACGACGTGACGGTGTTCAGCGCCGACGCCGGGCCGGACGTGCCGACCGACACGGTCGCGGACGGCGTTCGAGTCCGCCGATTTCGCGCCGCGAGTCCCGGCGAGTCGTTCTACGTCGCGCCGGGGCTGGTTCCCGCCGTCCGCCGTGCCGACGCGGACGTGGTCCACGCCCACAACTATCACGCTCTGCCCCTCCTGCTTGCCGCCCTGGGTGTGACTGACGAGCGGTTCGTCGTGACTCCACACTACCACGGGGCGAGTGCCGACGGTGTGCGGAACGCGTTGCTGTCCGGGTACCGTCCCCTCGGCCGCTGGGCCCTGCGACGGGCCGACGCCGTGATCGCGGTGAGTGAGTGGGAGCGCGACCGGCTCCGCGCCGACTTCGGCGTCGACGCGACGGTGATCCCCAACGGCGTCGACGTGGAGCGGTTCGCGGCGGCGGACGCCGAAAAGCGAACGCGGCCGTACCTCCTCTCGGTCGGCCGACTGGAGGAGTACAAGGGCGTCCAGCACGCGATCCGGGCGCTGTCCGAACTCTCCGACTACGATCTGGTCGTCGCCGGCAGCGGGCCGTACCGCGACGAACTGGAACGGGTCGCCCGCGAGGAGGGGGTCGCGGACCGCGTCGACTTCCTCGGGTACGTCGCCGACGAGCGGCTACCGGGACTGTACGCCGGGGCCGAGGCGTTCCTGAACCTCTCGGCGTTCGAAGCCTACGGGATCACGGTGGCGGAGGCACTGGCCGCGGGGACGCCGTGTGTGGTGCGGGAGGCGGGGGCGCTGGGGGACTGGTCGAGCGCGGCGGGGTGTGTGGGAGTCTCCGCGCTCGATCCGTCGCCGATCACTGACGCCGTCCTCTCGGCCCGGTGTCGTTCCAAAACCGCCACGTCCGGCGTCGAGGTTCCGACCTGGAACGAGACCGTCGACACGGTGTACGAAACCTATACGGCCAGTTCCGACCCGCCGTCACCGTCGACGAACGGATGATCGACAGGGTTACCACGACCTCCCCTCGAACTAACTCAGACACAGGATGACGGACTTCGAGGATGTCAGCGTGATCGTTCCCACAATCAGGGAGGACAACGTCACGTTCGATACCATCCCGTCCGAAGCGGAGCGGATCATCCGACGCGACGAGGGGCTGAACGTCGCTCGAAACGCCGGCGTACGGTCTGCGACGAACGACTGGATCGTCATCGCCGACGACGACATCGAGTTTCCGACCGAGACTGTCGCCGAAACTCTCGACCGACTCGACGACTGGACGCTTGCCGGTCTTCGGGACTTCGAACCCCTTCGGTGGGTCATCGGACGACTGTTGATCTTCCACCGGAACCTGTGGGAACGGGTCGGTGGGTTCGACGAATCGAGACACCACGGGGGCGATACCGACTTCGCCATTCGGGTAGAGAAAGCCGGCGGCCGGATCTATCACCTCGATCGGGACGCGGTCCCCCATCATGACGTCGATACCGGGGAGTCGATGGCACCGCTAGCGCATCTGGAGTGGCTGCTGTATCTAACCCGCCGCCACCCACGGCGCTTCGGTCCTGTCGCCGTTCGAATCGTCCTGGGACGGCTCCGACGATGACCGTCCAGCGACCGCTTCGGGACGGCCGAACGACGCGACTCGCCGCCATAGCGATACTGGTGTGTCTACAGTTCGGCCTGCTCGTCTGGTTCGGCGGCGTCGGCTACGGGGGGGAGCCTTTCCCCGGAGGCGCGGAACTGTCAATCGACACAGAGGCATATGTCGGCGAGGAGGCCGTCGTCTACGGCCAAGTGATCGAAACGGAACCGCTCACGCTGGAGTACGACGACGACGGACGGATCGTCGAGTTTCGAGTGACCGGCGTTCGAACCTCCGTTGAGGAGGGACAGTATCTCGAGGTGTACGCGACCGTACGGGACGACGGGTCACTGGCGGCTATCGAAACCGTCGCGTACGCCGAGCGAGGACACTGGTACGCCTACGGGATCTCCGCGCTCGCGGCCGTGATCACCGGTTATCGACTGCTGGCGCACTGGACGGTAGACCGACGGACGTTCGGCCTGAAACCACGGTAAGAGAAGATGCCCGACTTACTCGCACACGCCCTGTTTGCGTACGCCGCGGCGACGTTCGCAGCCAGGCGGTTCGGCTGGATGACGCCGCCGTTCACGACCTTGACGATGGTCGGTGCGATGCTCCCCGACCTCAGCAAGGTATATCTCGTCCTCGACGACGACGTCTTGGAGGCCATCGTCGGCGGGCCGATCGAGTGGCTGGCGCTTCACACCGGTGGGGGGATCGTTCTCTCGGTCGCCATCGGCGTCGTCGCGGTCGCGGGGCGGTACCGTCGACGGGCGGCGGTGGTACTCGGCGGCGGCGCCCTGTCTCACGTCGTGCTGGACCTGTTTCTGCACACCGCGTCGGGACTTGCACCTTACGCGATCTTCTGGCCGCTGACCCCGTACCGCCCACCGACGCCAGGGGTCTATCTCAGTACGCAGCTGTGGCCGACGGCTCTCGCTGGCGCGCTTGCGGCGGTCACCTGGTACGACTCGACGTCGCGTTCCCCGTAGCGACCGGCGGACTCGCCGTCACTCCGCGACGGCGAGTGCTCATCCGAGGAACGTCGTCACTCTAGGTAGCCGAGATCCCGAAGCTTGTCCATTACTTCCTCCCGATCACCCGCCGTCCCCTCCCCGTCCCCTTCGATCCGATCGAGAACGGTGGCGACGACGTACTCGACGTACTCGTCGGCGTCCTCGAAATCGCTCGCGTCGACCCGGGACTGCACGCGCTCGTAAATCGAGTCGGAGAGGTGAACTTCGGCCATACTGGAAGCCTCGAAGACGGCGCAGTAAAGGGTTGTGTTCGGTCTCGACTAGAGAGGAATCACGAGACGGCGATCCGGCGAACCTGCCGTCTCGTCGTGGGCGAGATGGCGAAGACGACCGCGGCGTAGACACCGACGCCGAGGAGGACGAGGCCGAGGACGGTCACGATTCCGGGACCGTCGACCCACCGCAGTGCGACCTGCACGACGACGCCCATCGTGAGCGCGGATGCGAGTTGACTGGCGAGTGTCCGCCAGTGGATCTGGACGGCAACGTGCCGCCGGAGAGCATTCAACGAGAGAAACGTTGCGAGGCCGATCGACCCCGCCGTCGCGATCGCCGCGCCGACCGCCCCGATCTGCCACGTCAAGACGACGTTGCCCACGATGTTCGTGACGAAGAAGACAAGCGAGATGCGAAAGGTGACCTCGGGGAGGTCGAGTGCGTTCAGCGACTGGAGCAGGACCGTCTCGTAGGACTGGAGGATTCGCCCGGCACTGAGAACCACCAGCGGGAGAAATCCGACGACGAACGCCTCTCCGTACAGTTGGAGGATCGGCCGTCCGAGTACGAACGCACCGACGATACCGGGAATGGACAGGAAGCCGGCGAAACTTATCGAGCGGCGGATCGTCTCGGCGATCCGGTCGTACTCGTCCGTCGACTCGCTGCGACTGACGTCCTAGAACAGCACCTTGGTCATGGCGGTCGGCAGGAGGATGAACGCGGCCGAGATCCGCCACGCGACCTCGTACCCGGCGACGACACCCGGTAGCACGAAAAATCCCAACACGATGGTATCCAGCCAGGAGTACGACATCGCCTTGACCGAGCTCAGCCACGAGAACTTGGCGTACTCGTAGATCGATCGGACGTGTTCGACGGTGGGGCGACCGAACGGCCACAACAGCGCGACGAGAGCAAGGACGGTCACCGCCGTTGCGACGATCTCGCCCCAGAGCAGTCCCGTGAGCGCCGCACCGGCGAGGACGAACGCCAGTTGAACCAGTACCCGAAGGATATTCCACCCGCCCTCGACGACGCTTGCGGATTGGACGCGGCCGGCGCCTCGAAGCGACGCCAGGAGGAACGTAGATAACGACTTCGTGACGAGGACCGCCGCCACGAGTCCGGCCGCCGCCGCGCCGACGTAGGCGTCCACGTGGCCCGCAAAGACGAGGATCGCCGCCGCCTCGATACAGACGAACGAAAGCTGGATCGCGGTGCCGGCGGTCAGATACTCGTCCGGCTCGTCCCCCTCGCTGATCCGCTTCATCGTCGCGCCACGGACACCTGCGACCGGGATCAACAGCCAGTTGACGACCGCGAGTGCGAGGTAGTACTTGCCGAGGACCGTCGCCCCCAGTTCGTTTGCGAAGTACAGGGTCGCCGCGAACCCGACGATCGTCTGCAACCCCTGGGCCCCGAACTGGATCGTGGACGCACGCGCGAGCCGGCCCATCTCAGAAGCGGAAGTACGTATCGAACAGCGAGTCGCGAAGTTCTTCGTTGGTCTCTTCGATCGGCCGGGAGGTGTCCACGCGCGTGACGTGTCCGACGTCGGCAGCGTGTTTCCGGTAGAGTTCCTGCCGCCGTTCGAGATACGTTCTCGCGTCCGTGTCGATGTGGAGACGGTCCAGCATCTCTTGGGTGTCGTCTTTCCGGTCCAGTGCCGTCTCGACCGGCACCTCCATCAGCACCGTCCGCTCGGGCGACGGCAGGAGTCGGCGGAGCAGCGTCGCAGCCCGGGGATTGTACAGTCCGTCGTACTCGAGTTCGACGAGCTGGTCGAGCAAATATCTGTCCACGAACACCACCTTTCCGCGTAGCAGCGGAACGAGCAGGTGCCTGGAAAAGAAGATCAGCTGGTCCAGCGCCACCAGATATCCCCAGACGTGTCGTAACGTTCGACTGCGGTGGTAATCCTTCCGCCGCCAACCGAACAACACGTAGAGGACGCCCATGAGCGGATAGGAGACGAACGGGCGCCAGCGCGCCCACACGTGAACGGCGGGGACGTCGATCGCCTCGAACTCCTCGATCAGCCGTTCGGCCTGGGTCGTCTTGCCGGCCCCGTCGATTCCGGAGAAACTCACCAATAGCCCGCTCCGTAGGGCGCCGAGCCGTCCTCGCCGAAGCTCCGAGACCAGCCGGCCGAGAGAGACGGTCCTGGTGGAGGGGTATCTGAGGAGTTTGTATCCCGCCGGACAGAGCATCGCCGCCCACACCGTCGCGACGGTGCCGAGTGCGAACCAGCCGAGTGTACCGACGGACGACTGCGCGACTCGGAACAGGGACCCCAGAGCCAGCGCTGGCGCAGCCCCCGTCACCAGTAGTCCGAACCCGACGGCGCCGTCGGAGGTCGGGAGCCCGTCCATACTCAGGCTTCCCCCCTGACGAGCATCGATCCCAGCGTGAGTGCGTGGGACTGGAGATCCTTGTACGCCGTTCGGAGCGATCGAGTTCGAGCGATCCGCGGCAAGTGGTGGGCCGCCGAGAGCACGGTCGGCAAGTGGAGGGGAAACTGTACGGGAAACTCAACCGGGGGTTCGAGCCCGTCCCACCATCGACGGACCGCCCCGGCGACGGGTCCCGTTTCGAGCGCCTCGACGACGTCTTCCGGTATCGGTTCGCGGCCGCTCGCTCGGAGGTACCAATCGAGGGGGTAGACGTAGGCCAGCAGGGCGTCCCGGCAGCCGTATTGATCGGCCTGCTCGACGAGTCGCGACCACTCCACGTCCGAACCCTCGACGACCGCCACACCGTGGACGAGTTCTGCGAGCGTCACCGAGAGGTGGGAGTAGGCGTGTGTGGCGACGAGATAGAGGTCGTCGGCCGGTGACGGCTCCCGTGGGGGAGCCGACTCCGCCCTGACGACGACGGATTCGGGGTCACAGACCACCTTTCGGATCCACATCGCGTCCGGGTAGATGTCGACGGGACGTGGATCGCGGGCGGACCGTTTGGCCATCATCTTCCGCGGATGGGCGAGTAAGCGAAACCGGTAGAATTCGTAGTCCCGCTCGGCGAGGACCCGCGCCGCGACCGCGTGATCCCCGGGGTCCGGAACGAGCAGGTCCACGTCGCTCATCATCGCGTACGGTGCTTTGAGGTTCTTGATCGCGGCGAACGAGACGTCGGCGGCGACGAGCGCCTCGGTGACTCGTTCGAGCCGTTCCCGACGTGCCTTTCGGTGGTCGGCGTCGGTCCGCGCGCCCTCGCCGCACTCGTCTCCGAGCAGTTCCCGCGAGAGTTTGTTCGCGTCGAGTGCGGGTTCGAGGTCCGCACGGTCCATCGCGTCGTCCGTTTCGAAACGGGTCCCGCCGCTCAGATCGTCTTCGATCCGCGCGATGATCGACCGGGATCGCGGACCGGCGAAAGACGGATCGCTTCGGCGGTGCCCCTGCATACGTGTCCGGAGCCATCTCCGGATAATAAAAGAAGCGTTACACGGTTCGGCCGGTTGGTGATGGCGGGTTCGCGTGCCCGGTGTTCGATGTAGTAGCCTTCGTAAGTCATCGCACCTGACCGACTGCAGTCCTGCGCCCGGATGGTCGAACAGCTCCGAACGCTACGATACGCCATGGAGAGTACAAACGCTACTACACGCGACACGCCGCGTCGACGTTCCCGTCGACGACCGGAACAGTATTTATCGTCCACCGTCGACGATGAGTCATCGATGGATCTCGAGTCTTGCTGGCGCTCCGGCGCCGGAGGCGGGGCCGTCTCGGTCGGCGTCGTCGGTGCCGGCTCGATCACCGAGATGGCGCATCTCCCGATCCTCTCGAACATCCCGGACGCCGATATTTCGTACGTGGCGGACATCGACGCTGGACGCGCCCGACGGCTGGCACGGGAGTACGGAACGGACCACGTTGACGTCTCCGATCCGGCCGACCTTCCCCGGACGGACGCACTCCTTCTCGCGATCCCCGTGGGAGTCAGAGACGACTATTACGAGATGATCCGGGACCGGAATCGGGACCTCGCGGTGTTCTCCGAGAAGCCATTCGCAACGACGACGGCGGAACACGAGCGGTGGAGCGACAGTGCGACCCGCATCCTCTGTAACTACATGCGGACCGAATACAGTTCGACGCGACAGTTGGGACGGATCGTCGAGGAGGGCCTCTTCGGTGCGGTCGAATCGATCACGATCACCGAGTCGTACGTGGGTGCGACCGGCATTCCGACCGACCATTACCGTACGAACACCGATCTGAGCGGCGGCGGCGTTCTGGCCGAACGAGGAGGGCACACGCTTAGCCAGTTGGTTCACCTCCTCGACGAGGGAACGCTCTCGCTCGAGGACTGTACGTTCGTCACCGACGACGGTCTCGACGTGGCCGTCGACGCCGCGTTGACGGCGACGGCCAGCGGGAAAGAGGTCGACATCTCGTATCGGATCACCCGTCTCGACCGCATCGAGACGGCGCTGGCGATGGAGTGTGCGGACGCGACGGTCCGAGTCGACCACACGGATGCCGACACACGGCTCTCGGTGTTGCCCCCGGAGGAACAACAGCCCGCGTTCGAACTGGCACCGGACGGCGAGTGGGCGACGTCGTGGTCGCAGGCGATCTACCTCCGCTGGCGACGGTTCCTCGATGGAGCGGGGGAGAAGACGGACCGTGACCGCGAAACCGGCTATCCCGTGACGGCTCTGATCGAACGTATGTACGAGGATGGAACCGTTCGGAGGCGGATCGACGCGTGAACATCGCAATCATCGGTGCCAACAGCGCCGTGGGGACCGAACTCTCGGTTCTGCTGGACAGGCGCGGTCACGACGTACTTCCGGTCGTCAGAAACCGACTGGCGGCGTCGTTTCTCCGCCAGTTCGAGTTCGACGTCGAGCTGGCGGACTTCTCCGATCCGGATCCGAAGACGTCCGTGCTCGATACCGCCGACGTCGTCGTGGTGGCGGCACGGGCCGGTGACGACAACCTGCGTGTGCGATCACGGACGAATCGACGACTGATCACGAACGCCGTTCGGGCGACACCGAGGGACGGTGCCGTCGTTTTCTTCAGTTCCATCTCTGCACTGGGGCGCGAACTCCACGGATCACAGATGGATACCGTTCCGGGGATCCGGAACTACATCTACGAGAAACGGGAAGCGGAAGGAACGTTTCGGGACGAATGCGATCGCCTAGGGAAATCGGGATACACGTTCCGACTCGGACACGTCTTCGGCGCCAACCAGGAACGGACCCGGGACATCGGTCGAACCGGGAAGACGACCGATCCACTCGCGGTCACGGTCGATCCGAACGCACCCTCGAACGTCGTCAGTACCGCGACGGTGGCCGAATCCATCGTGGCGTGCGGACGGCACACGGCCGAGCCCGGCCGGTACACGGTCGTCAACGATCCTCAGTGGTCGTGGGATCACGTGCTCCGCTGTTACGTCGCACCGGGGACGACGATCCGGTATTTCGAGCCGGATACAGCGGAGTCGTCCGGACGGCTCCGGCAGGTGATCGATGTCGGCTGGAGCCTCCTCGAACGGATCGGCGGCGACCGCCTCTACCCGCTGCGTGTCCGTCTCCCGGAGCGGATCGAATCGTACGCCCTCGCGAAAGGGAAACGCGAGTACGTCGGCACACAGATCGCAGACCTTCGACAGGGCCGGGAACGTGATCTTCACCTCTCCATCTTCGAGCACGATCCGGTTCGTCCGGAATCGGTGACGGACACCCCGTCGATGGCCGAGATCGTCGGCGAGGAGCGCGAGATGGCTGACGCGTTCGACTTCCCCGGCGTCGCCCCCTCGCCGCCCGACCGTTGAACCGGTACGTTTTAATTCGGGTGCGCAGAACGCTTGGCGCAAATGGGGATCGCAACTGATCGCCTCCAGAGACACGTGGCGGACCTCTCCTACGAGTTCTACGACCTGCCACGGTTCGAACCGCTGGAGGCGTACGACGACGCCCGCGATACGTTCGTGGATCGGCTCTCGGGAGTCGACGGTGTCGTTTCGGTGTACGAATCCGGTGACGGGCCCGGAGTCCCGGGCATCTCCGACGTCGATATGGTGGTCGTCGTCGAGGACGACTACGACGACCCCGAACGCCTGCGGGAACGGATCGAGGCGGCCAAGGTCGACGAGTACTTCTTTTTCCACGGCCCCGACGTCGTCCCGGAAAGCACGTTCTCGGATTACTACAGCGTCCTGCCCGTTCCGAAGGACATGCATCTGCACTACGGGGCAGACCTCGAATACGAGAAAAACGAGAGCGCGCACAATAGACTCGCGTACCTGATTGATTCGTTCAACGACACGTATCCGCGCGAGTTCCTCGAGTTCCTGTTTTTCCCCGGTGTCCTGCTTTCCGACCGGCAGTACGATATCGCCGCGAACGACATGATCGACCTGTTCGTTCCGCGGCTCATCGCGGACCGTCTTCCCGTCCACGTCGAAACGCGGCTTGCGATCCATCGGCTCAACTCCCTGCGGAACGATATGGCCCTGTTCTGCGAGACGGCGGACGTCAGTTCCGACGTCCTGACCCAGTTCGACGAATCGATCACGGATCTCCGGTCCCGGTGGTTCGACGAACCGACGAACCGTCAGGAGACCCTCCTCCTCGATCGGTTGGCGGACGCGGTGACCGCGTGTTTCGAATTCGCGGATCTGGTCAGAGAGTACGTCGCCACCGAGGGGATCGCCCCGTCGACGGAGAGCGAAACGACGGAGAACGTCAACGTGTACGTCAACAGTTACCACGACGACTGGTCGGCCGACGCCGGGGAACGCGTGACGGTCGACCGGTTCCGGTACGGGCGGATCAAATCCCTCTGTCTCCCGAACGAGTTTCGGGTGAACATGCTCTCACGGCGGGACGATCCGCGGGTTCCCGCGGCGTACGCCGACGCTGTCGAACGCCGTGACGAGACTGCAAAGGAACGGATGCAGGCGCTCTCTACGTACCGGTTCCACCCCTTGCGCGATACGTACATGTCCCTCGTCGAGCGACTGAACCGGGCGAAAGCGTGGTACGTGCTGTGAGTGGAGACGCCTCCCAAGACGCCGAACTCGGGACCTACCGGATTCACGATTTTCTTACGGTCGAGACCAACGTCGACCTGCAGATCCCGGAGTTTCACCGTGTGTCACCGGAGTCGGCGCTTCAGGAGCCCCGGCTCCGAATCGAGGAGACGACGGACCGGTCCGCCGTCGCCCCCGACGAGGGGGCGGTGGCGTTCGCCGACGGCACCCTGCGTCTCCGTCCCGATGGTACGGGAAGCGACGCCGCGATCTCGGTGAGCGGGCTGGAAGCCGACCGAACGACCATCCGGTGGACGCCGGCGTTCCGGCGCCATCACGACTACATGAGCGTCTACGAGGGGGCGCTGACCGCCAAGCTTCTGGACCGGGACGTGGCGGTGGTTCACGCGGCCGGCATCGAACGGGACGGGAACGGACTACTGCTCGCGTCGATGGGCAGGATGGGAAAGACGACGACGACGCTCAACGTTCTCGACGCCGTGCCGTCGGCCGGGTTCCTCTCCGACAACCTCCTGTTCGTCGACCGATCCGGAACGGCGTACGCGTATCCGGCGACGCCCGTCGTCTTCCCGGGCACGAAATTCGATCGCCGGCAGCTCGGTCCGGTCGAACGCGTCGCCCTCTGGGGTCGGCGCACCGTCGCGCGCTCGGAACTCGGGAGCGCACTCCTTCTCCATCGGTACGGGATCGACCTCTCACAGTCCATCCTCGCGGAGGAGTACGCCGAACGGGTCGTCGCGTCGGCACCCGTCTCCGAACTGGTGCTTCTCAACGGCGGACGCGCGGGGCCGTCGGAACGCACCCACACGCCGGCGTCGGCGGTCCCCAAAATAGCGACGGGAACCGACATGGAACTCGAACCCGGAGACGACGCGCTGAGCCAGTACGCGCTCCGTGCCGGCGTCCCCCGGATCCACGCGAGTTCGATCAAACGCCGGCGTCACGAACTACTCGTCGACGCGCTCGACTCGGTTCCGCTTTCGGAACTGTTCCGGAACGACATCGCGGACTACGCCGACGCGCTCGTCCCTCGACTGCGGAACCTGTGAGTCCGGCCGTCAGGGGACGGCTCCCTCACGCGGGAACTTCCGTCGCTCGGTCGTCGGATCGTTCGAACACGAGCAGGTTCTCGTCCCGATACTGCATCTTCTTCGGGGAGTATTCGTCCCGCAGCGACGCCGTCAGCTCCCGTCGGAACTCCATTCCCTCCCGCTGGAACTTGTCGATCCAGTAGTCGGCTGGTTGTTCGTTGAGGTGGGGTCGTCTTGTCGGAGAAATGTCGACGAGACGACGCCCTCGTCTTTCAACGAGTCGTGAGAACGATCGTAATATAAATACACCCACAAGCAACGTGAATCCGTAGATCAATGAGTCCGGGATATAGAGGACAACCACAGATGAGCCGCTCGAACTGGCGAGAACGATATCAGAGTAACGCGACCATGAGGATAAATGTTCGAGGGGCGTAGGAGACCTCCAATAATGAATATGGGACCTCTGAAACGTAGATTGGGAGTTATCGCTGACCAGATACGATTGAAAACGGGTGGGCCTCTTCATACAGCGGACATTGGAGACTGGTCGGCGACGTTTTTGACCACGACTCCGAGAGAATATCATAACGCTCACCGCTACACGGGTGAAAAGGAAGTTCTCAGGGAATTCTTATCCTCTATCAATTCGGACGATGTTGTCCTTGATGTCGGGGCAAACGTCGGCGTGTTTTCCTGTTTTGCACTTTCTGCGATAGAAGATGGCCACGTAGTTGCCGTCGAACCTCATAAACCAACAGCTGTGCGTCTTCGGACGAACCTTGCCCAAAATGCGTCGGAAAATATCTGGACTGTATTTAATCAAGCATTCGGTGACGAGGATGCAATGCAGCACTTTCGTGTTAAAAATGACATGAGTGGATTTCCCTCGAATCGGGTCGATACGGAGGGGGATTATAAGGTACAGGTCCACCGCCCCGAGACTCTTATTACTGAGGGCAGACTCCCACAGCCAGATGTCATAAAAATCGATGTAGAAGGAGCTGAACAGAGGGTGTTGGATGGATTCGGACCGTATCTCTCCGAGGTACGCGAGGCATTTATCGAACTTCATCCGACAGCGGGCGTGGAACCGGATTCCATCGAGAGTCGACTGCATCATCATGGGTTTACGATCCATACTCGCACGACTGCAGAAAATGAAGGTACTCCATTGTGGCATGCCGTTTCTGAACGATAGCAGCACGAACTCATCAACAGTATTGCAATACTGAGGGGACGAGGCGTAGTTAGCGGACATATACTGCAGTGGCACGGTGCCCGTTAAGACCGAATCTACGGGAATTGCCGTTTGAGAACTTTCCCACTTTTCATCACCAGGTCCGATATCGAAAGTTCATCGTACTTGAGTTCCTCGCAAACGTCGCGCTCTTGAACCGCGTAAGTCCACCCCTTTCGTACTGCATCCCGGAGGGCGCGGAGATGCGCACCCATTGCATCGTGTTCTCTGGCTCGGAGGCCGAAAAGACCGATACGGTAGAGGCTATGGACGATCGCGGCGTCAGCCGGATAGTATTTCCAGTAGAACCATAGTTTGTTTCGAACACAGTAGTAGATACGCAGTGGGGTTAGGTCCGCCTCCCAGTCCCGTTTGTGTACGGTCGTCACTTCCGGAAACGTTCGGAGTGTATACCCGTGACTTAGTAAACTGGCTGCCAATTCGAGGTCGTCAACATAAACAAAGTAGTTATCATCGAAATAACCACAGTCCTGCAACGCTTCGCGCCGAGCCATGATTCCACAGCCGATGAACCAAGAGATCTCCCCTGGTTCGGTGAACAGATGTTTTTCGTCGGGCGCCTTGGGGTGATACACTTGAGGCTGCAACAAGCCGAGGGTTAAATCGGAGCGTTCGAATTCGTTCACCAATTCACTCGTCCATTGGGATCCGATTTCTGAATCGTCGTCAAGTAGTGCTATGTACTTTCCCTCCGCCGTTTCGAACCCGATATTCGAGGCACCAGTCCGACCCAAGTTTGAAGGTAGGCAAATCAACGTCACTTCCGGAAATTCGTCTCTTATTACTTCTCGGGTTCCATCGTCAGAATCGTTATCAACCACCAGTACCTCTATTTCGGGATACGATTGGTCTCTCACGGAGTGTAGACATTCCGTTATATATTCGCGGCTATTGTATGTGGGAATAACGAACGAAACAAGCGGAGGAGCACTCGTAGGATTCACTATAGTTACAGCTGTTGCCTTGCAATGTATTTCAATTTTTTCGACTAGCTCAGCGTGACATTATCACGGATCAGCAAACGATAGTTCGACGTCGAGACTGTCCTGTTCGGCTACAGTGCGGACAGGATCACAACTCCAACATGTTTCTCGGTCGTTACGGGTGCTCCAAGTTGGTACACCGGCTGTATCGTATTACTCCGATCTCATTGCGACTATTCTAAAGGCGAGCGAGCGTAACTCACTCGAAGCCAAGGAAACAACTGAGAAGTACACACCAGCGGCTACGATTATTTGGGCGACTATGCCGATCGAGGATTCCGGTAACCAGACCGTTCGAAGGATAACTAGTGAGAGTCCCATCACCGCCGCACTCACTAGCTGCGAGAGTATCGACCGATGAGAGACGTTCAATCGAATTTCGCTGGCGACGATTTTGTACGCCATCCCTGCGCTCACACTGATCGAAATAACCGTGGCAACCGCTGCTCCGACCTCGTCGAATCGAGACACGAGCAGGACGTTCAGCGTGACATTGAGTGCGATAAAGAGAACCGATATTCTGAATGACCGGTCCGGTTTGTCCAATGCATTTATCGCGCTCATGAGGAGAATTTCGAAAGATTGGGCGATGCGTGCCGTGGCGAGGATGACCAGTATCCAGAACCCTGCCGCAAATTCGGGTCCATAAATTCGCAACACGTCTGTTCCAAGGATCGACACACCGATAACCCCCGGAAAAGCGAGTAACCCGGCGAACGTAATCGCACGTCTGAGAGTCTCCTCTACACGATCGAGATCGCCTGCTGACGCATGTTGACTCATATCGGGAAACGATACCTTGGCCATCGCACTCGGTAAGAGGATCAGCAGAGCGCTAATTCGCCATGCGATCTCATATATGCCGACCGAAGACGCAGAAACAAAAAAACCGAGTACGATCGTATCCATCCAAGCAAATGATCTCGTTTTGATCGCTCCCGCCCACGTGTATTTGCCGAATTCGTAGAGGGAGCGAAAGTGGTCTCGAGAAACACGCTGAATCGAAAGAGAAACAGTGTAAAATGCGACGGCGATAGTTACCACCGCGGCGACGATCTCTCCGATTAAGAGAGAGAGTAATCCAACGCTGGCAGCGGCTAATCCAACTTGAGACAGTGATTGTAGAATATACCATCCCCCTTCATAGAAGCTGGCAATATCCAACTTCTGTTCGCTACGTAGGGCTGCCAACATGAAGGTACTCACGACGTTCAGGAAGAAGATCGCGACGACGAATTTGGTTGCGGGAAAGCCAACGTATTCACGAATGTATTGGTGGGCGCCCAGTGTGACGGCGGATAGGAGCAAGCAGAGTGTTACTAATGTAATCAAGCCAGCAGTGAAAAACGCATCAGGTTCGTCGCCTTCGCTCACTCGCTTTGACATCGCTCCGTGAACACTCAGACAGGGGATCTGCAGCCAACTAACGACCGCCATCACGAGGAAATACTTTCCAAGCGTGTCCGAACCGAGGAACCTAGCGAGAAAAACGATGGCTACGAACCCGATCGCTGTCTGAACGATCTGAATCCCAAATTGAATTCCAGAAGATCGAGCTAGCTTGGCCATTTAGAGATCAGATCAGTTCCCTTCGTTCTGTTTTGTTTTTTCGGTGTATTGTAGTCGTCCCCGCATGGGGAGGATCGACGATAGTTTCCGATCAGCACCTCCGCCCATCGAAGGTTCGCGAATATTTGGAATGGCTACGCCAAAATTTCTGATCAACCGACATGAGCAGCCGATTACTGTAGCGCCCGGAATTTATCTGCGAGTTCTTCTACCCCTTGGTCGATCGTATAACACGTTTCGAATCCTTCATTCCTGATTTTCTCGTCGCTCACGACGTATGAGAGTTGATTGAGTTGTTCGGCCTCCGTATAGCCAATGTTGACGTCCGGGAAGTGGCGTTTGATAGCATCGACGATATCCTGCAACCGGCCGTTCTGTCCGACCACATTATAGGCTTCGCCGTCACCGAGAGAATCAGCCGCGAACATCATCGACCGTACGGAATCTTGGACGTGGAGGTACGGTCGTTTCTGGTTCTCCGCCCCCTCGTAGACTGTCAGGGGTTGGCCGGATGCCGCGAGGTACGCGAACTTATCAACTACAGTATCGAACCGCATTCCGGTTGTCCACCCGTACACTGTTCCGAGACGAAGGCCAGTCACGCCCATCTCTCCCCCATATCGATCGAATATCTCTTGCTCGGCCTCAAGTTTCGCCTCACCGTACGGTGACTCCGGATCACAGTCGAAATCCTCCTTGATCTTCTCTTCAGTCGTCCCATAGACCGAACAGGTGACAGCGTTGACAAACTGATCCACGCCGGCATCTTTAGCCGCTTCGAATACGGTTAGGGAACCCTCATAATTCACATCCCAAGTCTCCTCAGGAATATCGAACGTCTGGGGTGCATTGGTGATCGCTGCCAAGTGGAACACCGTATCGACTCCCTCCATGAGATCTCGGACGAGTTCTGCGTCTCGGATGTCTCCCTCCACGAAGTTGTATTTCGTGTAGGAGGGTAGATCCCACAATGCGTGGAATCGAGGCTGTCGAAGGTTGTCTAGGATCCGAATCTCCTCGTTCGAAAAGGAGGGATGGTCGGGAAGCTCTCGAATGAGACGGGAACCGAGATAGCCAAGTCCCCCTGTAACGAGTACGGTCACCTTGTATGCTGACCGGTTACTCCGATTTGTACTTTTCCTTATTGTCCAATACGTAGTTCCGATCGTCTTCGGGGAGGTCATCGAATCGGAGGACGGACTCACAGTCCATCCGGGGACATTTCATCACGCGCTGTTTCTCAAGGACGTTTTCAGCCACGATGGTTCCACAGTCGGGGCAGCGAAGTGTGATGATCTGCATGGTTATATTTCGAGCGATGAGTTCTCTCCGACGACCAATTTATCACCCTCGGGCCGTCGTCGCTCCTTCGAAGTGACCGTCGCGTCGTAACCGAGGAGACTATCTACGATTTTTCTATCGGCTGCGATCTCGTTTTTGCCCATTGCGACACTGGCTTCGATATGAACGTTGTCCACGAACGAGTCGTCGCCGATGCTGGTGAAGGGTCCAACGTACGCGTCCGACCCGATGATCGTGCTTTCCCCGATGGATACCGGACCTCTGATGACTGCGCCTTGCTTGATGACGCTGTTTTCTCCGAGTTCGATGCGGCCGGTCACCGTGTCCTCATCTTCGATCGTCCCGCGCACGTCGGACTGTATCTCGTCCAAAACCAAACGGTTCGCGTGGAGAACATCACTCGGCTTCCCGGTGTCCTTCCACCAGCCATGCACGATGTGTGACTGGACTCGGTTTCCGTCCTCCAGAAGTCCTTGGATGGCGTCGGTTATTTCGAGTTCACCCCTCCATGAGGGTTCGATTCGTTCGATCTGGTCGAAGATCGCAGGTGTGAACACGTAGACGCCGATAAGTGCGAAGTTCGACGGCGGATCGTCCGGTTTCTCAATCAGATCGACAATATCACCCGTCTCCTCGTCAACGTCGACGATGCCGTAACGACTTGGTTCGTCGACCTCCTGCAACCCGATTCCTGCCGCATATTGCTCGGGGTCGAAATCATCGATGAGATCGCCAATCCCGTCTCGCATCAGGTCATCACCAAGATACACGACGAACGGATCGTCAGCCACGAATTCCCGGGCACATCCGACGGCGTGGGCGAGGCCGAGAGGTGCACCCTGGACAATGTATGTGATATCGACACCGAACTCCGTTCCGTCACCGAGGTGTGCTTGTATCGTATCACGTCCCTTGTCCCCGAGAATTATCCCGATCTCGGAAATACCGGATTCTCTGAGGTCGTCGATCGCATATTCGATAACGGGCTTGTTCGCGATCGGAACCAGCTGCTTTGGCCCCGTGTGGGTTATCGGTCGGAGACGGGATCCTGTCCCGCCTGCAAGTATGACGCCCTTCATAGAAGCTCGTGACGTTCAAGAAGCCAGGTGCAATATAAACCTTCGGCAACGAATACCCAACACTGTGTTTTTGAACAAGCCCGCGCCCCTCCGTGGGTTTGGAGCGGTAGTGCGTACAGCCGAAAGCGATAGACGGCACGCGAGAAACTGTTATGGCGTGCGAGAGCAGTCCCAGATGTATGCCGTTTGAATTCGAACGGACGGATATAGCCGATGTCGTCGTCGCAACGCCTCAAATATTCTCGGACGAGCGTGGATACCTGCTCGAAAGCTATGACAGAACGGTCTTTGAGGAGGTCGGGATAGACGATGATTTCCAGCTTGCTTTCTACTCACGGTCGCGTTCTAATGTGCTTCGGGGACTACACATGCAGGTCGAACCAGCCGAGCAGGCGAAACTCGTCCACGTCAGTCAAGGGAGCGTATTCGACGTGGTCGTCGATCTCCGTGGGAGCTCCGATACGTTCGGAGAACATGTCGTCCGCACGCTTTCGGGTGATAACAAGGAGATTCTGTACGTACCCGAGGGTTTTGCACACGGATATTTGGTGCAAGAAGACGACACGGTGGTGCACTACAAGGCATCCGCTCCGTATTCTCCCGAAAACGTCGAGGGGTTAGCATGGGATTCCCAAACCCTCGATGTCGACTGGCCAACGGACGGAGAGCCAATACTGTCCGACCAGGATCAGGAATGGCCGACGCTCCGGGAGTGGCGAGCGAGGCGGACTTGACCGCCCGTCCGTGTCTATCGAAGCGCGGTCGCAGTGAAAATCGCACGAGGACCCGTTCGGATTCGAGAGTCGAAGTACTATTGTCCCCTCCGCGATAGTGAAACGTATGAGCGACGATACCGAGGTACGACAAGAAGAGGGGGAAGTAGAACGTGTACTCTACGCAAAAGCAACGTACGATGAGGCAGAAAAAGAGGCGGTTCAGGATGTACTCGAGACACCCGAACGTCTCGTGGGTGGGGACTACACTGATGAGTTTCAGGAGAAGGTAGCCAAGCGCTTCGGGAAGACACACGGAGTGATGACCAATTCCGGCTCTTCCGCCAATATGTTGGCACTCACATCACTTATGCTCTCAAAGGGTGCGGAGATCATCACACCCATCACTACCTTTTCCACGACGGTTGCCCCGATCGTACAGAACGATCTTATTCCCGTGTTCATCGATATCGATGTCGGGAGTTATCAGATCCAGATCGACAAAATAGAGGCAGCGATCACGGCGGATACCGAGGCGATCATGATTCCTGCACTGGCCGGAAACATCCCCAACTGGCCGCGACTTCGTGCAATCGCGGACGAACACGATCTCTATCTCATCGAGGATTCCTGTGACACGATCGGAGCGAGGATACAGGGCGAGCCGACGGGAGAGTTCACGGACGTCTCCACGACGAGTTTCTACGGATCTCATATCATAACGGGGTTTGGAGGAGGTGGAATTGTCTGCTTCCATAGGCAGGAATACGCCGACAAGGCCAAGAAATTCCGCGCGTGGGGTCGAAAGTCAGCCGTTGATGAAAATGTCACCATCGACGAGCGGCTCGAAACCCAACTTGGCGATATCTCCTACGACTCGAAGTTCGTTTTCGACGAGGTCGGATACAACTTCCTCCCGCTGGAGGCCAGCGCAGCATTCGGAGTTGAGCAGTTGAAGAAACTGGACGATTTCGCCGAACGGCGGCGGGAGAACTTCCAGCGTCTCTCGGAATTCTTCCGGCAATACGACGAGTGGTTTGTTCTCCCCGAGGAGCGCGACGATGTCGAAACCGCTTGGCTGGCTTATCCCCTCACAATCACCGAGGAAGCTCCGTTCGACCGCGTTGACGTCGTCAAATACTTGGAAAACAACGATATTCAGACCCGCTCTCTCTGGACTGGAAACATTCTACGTCACCCCGGATTCGAGGACATCGAGTGCCGGATCCCGTTCGAAACGCCGAACGCGGACCACGTGATGAAAAACGCGTTCGTGATCGGTTGTCATCAATCTCTTACGAATCGAAAACTCGATTACGTCGAGCAGACATTTGAAGAATTTTTCGAATCCGCGACATAAATGGAACTGTTAGTTACCGGCGGTTCGGGGATCGTCGGCTGGGATCTAGTTCGGCGTGCATCGAACGCCGGTTACGATGTCACCTACACGCGGTATTCGACCGAACCATCCGCCGATGTGGACACCAGCACCGAGTCGCACTATCTCGATGTTCGTGATGACGACCGCGTTCGAGATCTCGTAAACGATCTAAAACCGGATATCATCGTTCATGCAGCTGCGATGACCAACGTCGACGAATGTGAACGAGATCCAGAGCGTGCAACTGCGATCAACGTCCGGGGAACGGAGCACGTCCTTGCTGCTGCGGAAGCGGTTGACGCTAGGCTCGTATTTTTTTCGACGGGATTCGTGTTCGACGGCAACGGTGACTCCTTCGTCGAGGATAGCCCACGCAACGCCGTGAACCACTACGGCGAGACAAAAATTAGAGGCGAAGACCTGATCCTCGATTCTACAGTCGACTCTACGATATGCCGTATCGACCAACCGTACTGCTGGTCGGCCTCCTGGCAGACACCATCGTTCGTCGAGTGGGTTCTGAATCGTCTCGACAGTCGCGACTCTTTCCAAGTCTTCAGTGACTGGTACAATACACCCGTCTACGTTCCGGACTGCAACGAGGCCGTCTTGAGACTCCTGAAGGACGGGCACACGGGGACCTTCCACGTTACTGGTTCCCAGTATACGAGTCGATATGATTGGGCGGTCAAGATAGCGGAGACGTTCGGATATGCTCCCGATATCGTGAAGACAGGATGTTCGGACGACGTCGACCTGCCTGCAGACAGACCGAACAATCACCTATCAAATGAAAAGATACGTGAAGAAGCGGGAATCGCGTTCCGGACACTCGAAGTAGGGGCACAAGAGATGCTGAACAAGCAATAACGGTACGTTTCCGATACTGATCGACGAGTGAGTGTCCGCCGTTCCTGCTATTCGTCGTCTCGGGGTGTCGCTGGGCCCGCGTACGAGTAATCATCCTCCGTGCAGGGAGCGTGATCAGAACTGCTTTGTGGACCCGCTCTTGCAGATCCTCTATTTCGCACCGATCGAAATGGTGGACTGCGATCAGAAACCAAAACCGGAGGTACTCTGAACGGGGTCACGAGGGCACGCGACGAGAGCGGACCGTCTCGGAGCCTTACGGTGTCGGGTTTGATTGTGGTAGACGTCATCGTACGCCCATCACAGGACGGGGTACGATCGGCATATCGGGTTTCAACCGCTATAGCCGTCCGTCACCGGCAACGTCACCCGCCGGAACCGAACGGCGTTCGATGCGTCCGACGCCTTCCAGTCGCTCCCGAAGGGCGTCCCGTCGGAGCGACTTGACGGCGCTCGCGTGGATCTCCGGGTCGTCACTCGCGAACGCGTACAACGACGGATAGTACTGCTCCGGATCGACGACCGCGTCGGTGACGGTTTCGAGGGTCGCCGCGGCACCGTCGGGCGTCAGCGTCCCGTCGGCGTTCGCGCTCCGGTCGTGGGGATCACACACCTCGACTGCGGTGAGCGTCTCCGACAAGACGGTGCCGGTCGAGTCGTACGTCGCGACGACAGGCCCCGCGGTGTCCGTCGTCGCCCCGTCGGTGAGAACGACGACGGACTGCGAGGAGGGATCGTCTCCGAGGGTGACCGAGAGCGTAGATTGGCCCGGGGCGGCCGACCGAAGGGTGCCGACGACCGGCACGACCGCGGCCGAGAGCAGTCCCCGGACGAACAGGGCCGACAGCAGCGAGCCGAACTGCGCCATCCGCCGGAACGCCGGCGTGTATTCGACGCGGACCGTCGGCGTCCCGAGTCCGGCGATACGGACGGCGACCGAATCACCCCACGGCAGCGACGGATACACGACGCGGAGGTCGCCGTCGTCGAACCAGAACCAGTGAGTGGCGAGTCGACGCCCCCGCGACCGGGGCGGCGTCTCCACCGCCGAGACCTCGCTCAGCCGCACCTCCGCCGTCGGCGTCGCGTCCCGTTCACGCATCGGTATCGGTGTCTCGTACGACTCCGCGGCCCGCACACCGAACCGTCCCGTCGGATCGACGTATAGGTCGCCGGTCACGGGACCACCTCGTCGTACACCTCGCGCAGCTGTGTTGCGACCGTCTCGGGAGCGTGTCGGGTCTCGACGACGTCGCGCGCCGCTCGGCCGATCCGGCGCCGCTCCTCCGGACGGTCAGCGAGTCGGCTGATGGCGTCCAACAGGCCGTCGACGTCGCCCGGCTCGCGGAGATAGCCCGTTTCGCCGTCCTGAAGGAGCGTCGGCAGGGAGAGACACCGAGTGGTCACGACGGGACGGGCGGCAGCCATCGCTTCGAGAACGGACAGCGGTGGATCGATGATGGGGGCGGAGGTCCGATCGTCGAAGTCGAACGGGAACAGCAGTACGTCACAGGCCCTGAAGAACAGCCGTTTCTCCCGCGGATCGAGATAGCGGTTGACGACTGTCACCCCGGATGCGTTCGAAAACGGGTGGTCCTCGATCAGTTTCGTCGCGACGAGCACCGTCACGTCCGATCGATCCGCGAACTCCTCGATCCGCGCCGCGACTGCCCGGGGAAAGCGGCGTTCGTTCACGTTTCCGAGGTAGCCGACGACGAAATCGCCGTCGTCAACGGCAAATTCGGCGCGGGCGTTCTCGCTCCCCGGCGTGTCGAAGTCGGTCGTGAAAACGGGTGCGTCGACCGCGTGGAGCTTCCGTTCGGGGACTCCGAGTTCGCGTAACGTTTCGAGATCACCGCGGGAACAGGAGACGTACGCGTCGATTCGGTCGAAGGTCCCGAGCCGCTTCGCCAGGTCCGCGTGTTCGATGCCGCCGAACGTCTGTGCGACGAACGCGGCGTCGCTCACGGCATCGGCGAGCGCGGAGAACATCGTGTGGCTCGCGAAGCCGGCGTGGACCACCTCGGCCTTCCGCGCCTGCGCGATGAACCGTCGAAAGAGCCGGGCGAGCATGACGACGTCCGTATTGTACCGATAGCCGCCGAGGTGCTCGACGAGGTCGCCGACGACCGACTCGCGGACGTACGTGATCGGCAGTTCTTCGGCAGGGGTTGCACCGGCACCGATCGTCGACAGGCAGGAGACGTCGATACCCTGGGTGTGGAGCAGACTACGGACGACGTCCCGGGTGAGTACCCGCGTCCCCTCGCTCCACGGCGGATGCAGTCCGTATCCGAGAACACAGACGGCCCGGTCTCCTGTCGGTGTCGCCGTCACGGTCGACTCCCCGTTTCGACGATCATAGCCCGTCTTCGAGAGCCCTGACCGCGCTATCGATCCGCGTGCGTTCCCCCCGATACTCGACCTCGCGGGTCGCCGGTTCGCTCTCCGCGGAAAAGATATCCTTCCTGACGCGTCCGTCCATCTCCTCGGCGATGGGGTATCCCATCGCGTGGAGGACGGTCGGCGCGACGTCGAAGATATCGAGATCGGCGGACGATTCGCGGATGTCGGGGCCGTTGGCGATGAAGATGCCCGGCTTCGCGTGAACGCTCCACCGTCCCTCGAGATCCGTCGTGTTCCACACGTTCGGGGAGTAGGCCGGGCTGACGAACCCCTCGTCTCTGGGCAACAGCAACACGTCGGGGACCTCGTCGTCGTCGCGCGGAAGGGTCTCGCCCGGCGCGTACAGTTCTTCGGGCCGGTACGCGTCGACAAGGACGGGGTCGCCGGTCTCCGGGGAGGTGATCTCGGTGACCCTCTCCATCAGTTCCGTTCTGACCTCCTCGTACCGGGGGCCGAGACGATCGACGTTGAGGAAGATGCCACCGCCGTACATGACCGCATCGCTCTCCTCCCAGACGAGCCGTTCCGAGAGCTGATCGACGCCGACCTCCCCCCGCGGGTTCGGCACCTTTCGCCGCGTCGACTCGGGGACGAGCGCCCGAACGAGGGGCATCAGTCCGAACCGATCGAGCCACGCGGACAGCGTCTTCGTGTCGACGGAGAGTCGTTCGAAGAGGCCGGTAGTTTCGTTCCCCTCCAGCGTGAGATAGCCCTCCTTTTCGAGCCAGCGGTTCAGGTAGAAGATCCCCGTGTCGAGCCGTTCGAACCCGTGGTCGGAGACGACAAACACGTTCGTCCCGTCCGGGACTCGGTCGAGTACGTCGCCGAGTTGCTCGTCGACGTACTCCCACATCTCGTTGAGGATCTCGGGCTGATTCCAGAAGAAGTGCTGGTACGTGTCGGTGTAGTACATCGTGAGCTGGAGGAAGTCGAGTGACAACTCGTTGAGTGCGAACTTCGCCAGCTCGAACCGGCTCTGCATCACCGACCTGATCTCCGCGCGAGCCTCGGCCGTGTCCTCGGCGAGCAGTTCCGTGTGGACCGGGAACGACACTTCCGGCCTGTAGTCGAACTCCTCTTCGACGAACTCCCGCATTTCTTCCGGATAGATCCAGTCGTCGCCCCCGATCACGTATCCGGAGGTCATGAAGCCGTCGAGTTCGGACGCCGGATAGGACGTCGGCATGTTGATCGACGCCGCGGTCCCCCCCTGTTCGCACACGTAGTCCCAGATCTCCGGTGCGTCCGTCGACGCCGGTTCCAGGTTGCCCTGTTTGAACCCGAGGAAGCTGTGGAAGCCGAGTTTCGTCGGATGCTGACCGGTGGAGTAACATTTCCACGCTGGGTACGTCGCCGGCGGAACGGTCGAGTCGAGCGTTCCGGCAGTCCCCGTCTCGATCAGGTTCTGCAGGTTCGGGAGCCGTCCCTCGTCCAGCAGTGGTTCGAGAACGTTGTACGTCGCCCCGTCGAGACCGATGACTAGTGTCTTCATTCGTTCCACTCCTCGAATCGATCGTACAGGTCGTCGGCGATGGTCTCCCAGGTGAAGTCGCGCTCGATTCGCCGACGTATCGCATCCCCGTGGTCGCTCTCGAACCCGGTCAGCAGTGCGTCACAGAGCGAATCGGTGTCACCCGGTTCCGCGTAGATGCCGTGTTCGCCGAGGACGTCTGGTGCGCCGCCGACGTCCGTCGCAACCGTCGTACAGCCACTGGCGGCGGCTTCGAGAACGTTTATCGGGCACCCCTCGGAGTACGCCGCCGAAACGGCGACGTCACAGGTATCGAACCAGCCGATGAGTTCCTCGCGGCTGACTCGCCCGGTCAGGGTGACGACGTCTTCGACACCCAGTTCCTCGATTCGTTCTTTGACGTACTCGGTGTAGCCTCCGTGGCTGTGTCCGCCAACGTGGACGATGTGGCCGGACGGATTCTTCGCTCGAACCTTCGGTGCCGCCTCGACCAGTGTGTGGATTCCCTTACGGGGGATCATGCTTCCGACGGAGAGGGCCACGTCGGCATCTTCGAGGCCGTACTGCTCCCTCACGCCTTCAACGGACGCTTCGGCGTCGAATTCCTCCAGATTGACGCCGTTCGGGACTACGTCGACGATCGACGGGTCGATACCCATCTCGGCCAGTTCCGGTTTGGCGCGCTGTGCGACAGCGTGAATGTGATCCGCGAACCGACTCCCGTACTTCTGAATCAGGTGATCGAGATACACTCCGGTGCAGTATTTCCACTTTCGATCGAACGACGGATACTCCTGGAACGATCTGATCTCGTTGAGATACGTCCCGTGAGCCGTCTCGACGAGCGTCGCGTCCACGTAGTCGAGTTTGTCGGCCAGGATCGGCAACAGGATGTAGTTTCCGTGCATGTGGATAATGTCGAAATCGTGCCGGTCATGCAGGGATCGCAGCTCTGGAAGTGCACGAACTGCGAAGGAGAAGATATTGAGCGGGAAGAGCCGGTCGGTGCGTTTTACCGTCCGGATCTCGACGTCCGGGAGAGCGGGTTCGACGTCTGCCTCCCGCTCTTGGTCCGTGATGACCCAGCAATCCGCTCCGCGATCACGAAACTGTGAGACGATATTTCTGGCGACGTAGGGCACGCCACCGTGTCGGTTGAACGCGGGTGCAACCGTACAGACCTTCACATCGGGACGGGTTAGCGGCACGGTGATTAAAACGTTCCTATACCGCGAAGCCGTGGTGAGCCACGAACGGCGTTCGCCAGTACCGTCACTGGACTGGGACCGACGGCGCCGACTCAGGTCCGCCCCGGTTCAGTCGTACACTTCGCGCAACTCCTGATCCACGGTCCAGACGGCGGAGGCGTCGCCCCGAAGCAGCGTCACGCTCGCCCTGAACAGCGATATCTGCGTATCGAACAGCGAGTACGCCGCTTGTAGCGGCCCCAGCGCGTCCCGCGAGCCGGCGAGGACGAAGCCGACGACCCCCGCAGGAACTGCGACGCCGATCGGTCCGCCGACAGCGATCGCGGCGACCGACGCTACCCCCAGTCCACCCATCAGCAGCCACGGCGACACGAACATGAACCACCAGTTGAACGGCAGCACCACCCGTCCGTAGGCGCCGAAGCGGCCGAGCATCGACCGCTGTCGCCACAGCAGTCGCAACAGGCCCATCGCTCGGCGGTCCTTCTGTCGTCGCCGCTTTCCGAACCTGGAATGTGCGGCTTCCTTGTACCGGATGGCCGGATCGAAGATCACACGCTTGCCGTTGTGCCTGATCCGCAACGCAAGCTCCGTGTCGTCGGCGATCGAATCGGGATCGACGGGAACGATTTCGTCGTTACGGAACGCCGAGAACGGCCCGTGAAAGATGAGCGTCGAATCCAGATGCGACTCCAGTACTTGGATCCGGCTCTGGATGTCTCGGTACCCCGTTTCGACGTCGCTCCCGCCGAGAACCTCGGCGTTCCGACCGGTCACCCCGCCGATTTCGGGATCGGCCAGGTTCGCGGCCGCCTCCCTGAGCGCGTCGTCGGCGATCCGTGAGTCGCAGTCCGTCTTGACCACCATTTCGTTGTCCGCGGCCGCGTACGCGTCGTTGAGCGCGGGGGCCAGCCCGCGGCGTTCGTCCTCTTCGATGAGCGTCAGCGTGGGTGCGTCCCGATCCTCGAAGAAGGCTCGGACGCGCTCGCGGGTTCCGTCGTCGCTCGAGTCGACGATCACGACTTCGACGTGTTCCATCGGGTAGTCGAGCGACACCAGCTCCGACAGTTTTCCTTCGACGATCCGCTCCTCGTTGTACGTCGGAAGGACGATGCTCACCGTGGGTTCGGCCGGCCGTTTGTCCGCGGGCGATCCGTCGGGATCCAAGACCCAGTCCATCCCGAGGTAGACGAGATACGGGAGCCCAGTCAGTCCGAAGAGGCCCGCGATGGCGGCGAGGAGTCGGCGCATACGGGTAGGTGTAACGGGTGGGAGTAAATCGGTGGCGGTCGGCCGTGGCGCCTCGACCACGAGAGATAACAAGGTTTATGCCCGTAATCCCAGTCCGTTCGGCCAATGAGCGACGATCAGCGTGAGGGGTCCCCGTCGGTCGTAGACCTCTTTTTCGACTGGTATCACGTCCCCGTGCTCGTCATCGTCGTTGCGGTGATGCTCGCCATCCGTCTCCAGGAGTACGACAACTTCATCCGGAACGGACAGGTGCTTTTCGCCGGCAACGACGCCTGGTACCACCTCCGCCAGGTCGAGTACACGGTGCGAAACTGGCCGTTCACGATGCCGTTCGACGCCTGGACGTACTTCCCGTACGGAACGAGCGTCGGGCAGTTCGGCACCCTGTACGACCAGCTCGTCGCCACGGCGGCGCTGGTCGTCGGCCTCGGAAGCCCCTCCTCGTCGACGATCGCGAAGACGCTTCTCGTCGCGCCGGCGGTGTTGGGCGCGCTCGTCGCGATTCCGACCTACGCGATCGGCAAGCGAATCGCCGGGCGGCTCGCCGGCCTCTTCGGCGCCGTCGTCTTGCTCCTCCTGCCCGGGCAGTTCCTCCAGCGGGGACTCGTCGGCTTCGCCGACCACAACATCGCCGAGCCGCTCTTCCAGACCATCGGCCTCCTCGGCCTGCTGATCGCCCTCGGGGTCGCCAAACGCGAGAAGCCCGTGTGGGAACTCGTCGTCGACCGTGATCTCGACGCCCTCCGCGAACCCCTCCTGTGGAGCGCCCTCGCGGGCGTCGCCGTCGCCCTCTACATGTGGGTGTGGCCGCCGGGCGTCCTGCTGGTCGGCGTCTTCGGAACGTATCTGATCTACCAGCTCACCAGCGACTACGTCACCGGCGGGTCGCCCGAACCGGTCGCCTTCGTCGGCGCCGTCTCGATGGGCGTGACAGCCCTCCTGATGCTGGTACAGGTCGACTCGATCGGCTTCGAACCGACGAACTTCTCCCTGTTTCAGCCACTGGCCGCCCTCGGGGTCGGCGGTACCGCCATCCTCTTGGCGGGGCTGGCACGTCAGTTCGACGACCGAAACCTCGACCGCACGTACTATCCGGCGGTCGTTCTCGGCGTGATCGCCGCCGGTGTGGGAATCGTCGCCATCGCGCTTCCCTCGTTGTTCGGGGCGATCCAAACCAACATCCTCCGGATCGTCGGCTTCAGCGCGGGCGCGGCGACGCGGACCATCTCCGAGGCACAGCCCTACCTCGCGCCACAGATCCTCCAGCAGAACGCCATGACCGCCACGGGCCGGATCATGGCCGACTACGGCTTCGCGCTCTTCACCGGCGTGGCGGCGATCATCTGGCTGGTCGCGAAGCCGCTCGTTCGCGACGGCGAGACCGAACGCGTCGGCTACGCCGTCGGGAGTCTCGCGCTCCTCGGTCTCCTGTTTTTGATCCCCGCGCCGTTCCGGGCCCTCGGCGACGCGTTCGGCGTCGTCTCCGAACTCGTCGGCGTCGCACTGGTGGCGCTGATCCTCTTCGGCGCGGTGCTGCAGACCAACTACGACGCCGAGAACTTGCTGGTCGTCATCTGGGCGGCCTTCATGACCGCCGCGGCGTTCACGCAGGTGCGGTTCAACTACTATCTCGCGCCCGTCGTCGCCGTCGCGAACGCCTACCTCGTCGGCCAGCTCCTCTCCTGGCTCGACCTGCGGGCGGCCTCCTTCGACGCCGTTCGCGACCTGCAGGGCTACCAGGTGCTCGCGGTGCTCGCGGCCGCGATGCTGATCGTCACGCCCGTCTTGCTCGTCCCGATGGGCGTGCGCAACACCGGCAACCCCTCGGTCGACCAGAGTTCCACGGCGTGGGAGGCGGCCCAGCAGAACGGCCCCCGTGCGGTCACGGAGTGGGAGGGCTCGCTCGACTGGATGGAGTCGAACACGCCGACCCCGGGGACGCTCGGCGGCGCGAACAACGAGATGGCGTACTACGGTAAATACTCCCGAACGTCGGACTACGACTACCCGGCCGGCGCCTACGGCGTCCAGTCGTGGTGGGACTACGGCCACTGGATCACCTTCCGCGGCGAGCGGATTCCGAACGCGAACCCGTTCCAGCAGGGCGCGACCCCGGCGGCGAACTACCTGCTCGCTCCCAACGCGTCCGCCGCACAGGAGGCCCTCGGCGAGCGTGATCAGGAGGCCGCGGGCACTCGGTTCGTGATGGTCGACTGGCAGATGGTCGAGCCCCAGTCCAAGTTCGGCGCGCCGGTCGTCTTCTACGACGCCGGCAACGTCTCGGCTGGTGACTTCTACCGCCCGGTGTACACCAGCAACCTCCGGGGCGTGTTCTACCTGCGCGACCAGCGCTACTACCAGAGCATGATGGTGCGCCTGTACGCCTACCACGGGAGTGCGATGCAACCGCAGCCGATCGTCGTCGACTGGGAACAGCGTCGGGCCCAGACCCAGGGCGGCGAGACCGTCACCGTCCGGGCCGGGCCACAGGGCAACCGATCGATGGTCCGCGAGTTCGGCAGCCTCTCGGACGCGCGGGCCTACGTCGCCAACGACAGCACGTCACAGATCGGCGGCATCGGCCACTACCCCGCCGAGCGCGTGCCCGCACTGGAACATTACCGCCTGGTGAAGGTGAGCAACTCCTCGGCCGCCCAGCGCTCCGGGCAGTACCAGCGGATCAGTCGACGGACGTTCGCCGCGACGGGCGTCCCGCCGTCCTCACAGACGCTCTACGAGCCCTCGTGGGTGAAGACCTTCGAGAAGGTGCCGGGCGCGACCATCACGAGTTCCGGGCTCCCGCCGAACACGTCGGTCCGGGCGACGGTCCCAATGCGCATCCCGACGACGAACGAGACGTTCACGTACACCCAGGAGACGACGACGACCGCCGACGGGGAACTGACGATGACCCTGCCCTACTCGACGACGGGCTACGACGAGTACGGCCCGTCGAACGGGTACACGAACGTGAGCGTCAGGGCAGAGGGCCCCTACCGCATCCAGTCGGCGCTCGCCGCGGACAACGACTCGATCGTCCAGTACAAGGGACAGATCCAGATCAGCGAGGGTCGGGTCAACGGCGACGTCTCGGGCGAGCGCGAGGTGACGCTGAATCGGACCAACCCGTTCACCAACCTGTCGATCGGCGGCGGCAACGAGTCCGACGGCAACACGTCCGGATCGTCGTCGCTCGAACCGGTCACGCCGACCGACGGTGACGACCCGACCGACGGCCCGACCCACGACGGCGCGTCCGCCGACGATCCGTCGTCGCTCCGGGCTCCTGCTGCCGCCGTCCGGAACTGAAACGACATGGATCGACGTCTCCGCCCCCTACTGGTCGTCTACCTCAAGGGGATCTGCATGGGGGCGGCCGACGCGGTCCCTGGTGTCTCCGGCGGCACCATCGCGCTCATCACGGGCATCTATGAACGCCTGATCGCCGCCGTCACTGCCGTCACCCCCGATCGAATCCGGCGCGTTCTCGCCGCCCCAGTTCCGGGGCGGCGCGACGACGCCCGGGCTGCCTTCCGCGAAATCGACGGCCTCTTTCTCGCCGCACTCGGCGGCGGAATCCTCACCGCGGTCCTCGTGGTGACGCGGCTCCTCCACGTCGCTCTCGGCTCCGAACCCGTCCTCACCTTCGGCTTCTTCTTCGGGCTCATCGCCGCGTCGGCGGTCGTTCTGGCGAGCGAGGCCACCCTCGATACGCCCGGACGGGCCGGCGCCGCCGTCGTCGGCTTCCTCCTCGCTTTCCTCTCGGCCGGGCAGGCCGGGACTGCGCTCCCCTCCACGCCGCTGGTCACCGTCGGCGTCGGCGCCGTCGCCATCAGTGCGATGGTGCTTCCCGGGATTTCGGGGTCGCTCATCCTCGTCATCCTCGGCCAGTACGAGTTCCTCGTCGAGCGGCTGACGGCCTTCGTCGACGCGTTGCTCGGCCTACTCGTCGGCGGGACCGCCGCCGCGGTGTTCGGCCCCGCGACGACCGTGGTTGCCTTCGGCGTCGGCGCGGTCGTCGGCCTGTTCACCGTCGCCCACGCCGTCCGCTGGGCGCTCGACACCTACCGCTACGCGACGCTTTCCTTCCTCGTGAGCCTCGTCGTGGGGGGCCTGCGGGCGCCGGTCCTACAGGCGGGCGACGCCCTGGGGTCGGGTGGGTGGACGACCGACGCAACCCTCACGTTCGCACTCGCGGCAGTGGCCGGCGCCGTCCTCGTGGTGGCGCTGGAACGCTACACCGACGGCATCGTGGTCTGATCACTCCCGCGGGACCGCGAGGTTCAGTACCTCGTCCCCACAGGCCCGACAGACGGTCAGTCGCGTCTCGCTCGCCTCGCGCCGGGTGCACGACCGGCATTCGTAATACCCTCCCTCCGGGCTGTACGGGTCGATGTGATTGTGTCTCATACTCATGGTAACGTGGGGCGCACACCGATATCACCGTTTCGCCCCGACGACGGTCACGACGCGCTTTACTCAGTCGTCGAGACGGGCGACACAGACGAACGTCTCCGGCCGCGACGCCGCGTGTTCGACGGTGAAGCCGGCGTCCGTCTGGAGGGAGACGGCGTCGCCGAGTCCGTACGTTTCCTCGCGCGGCGGGCCGGCCTCGCCCGCGCCCGCCCGATCCCAGTCGACGGTGACGAGGCGGCCGCCCGGCCGGAGGACGCGGGCCACCTCGGCCAGCGCCGCGGGGTCGGCGAACTCGTGGAACGTCATCGTCGAGACGACGGTATCGAGTTCGTCGGCGTCGAACGGCAGGTCGGCGGCGGCGGCTTCGACCAGTTCGACCCCGTCGGGAACCCCCTTCTCGCGGTAGCGGTCGTGCATCGCGGCCTGGATATCGACGGCGTAGGCCGTCCCGACGTGTGGCGCCAGGTCGTCGGTGTAGAACCCCGTGCCGCTCCCGATGTCGGCCAGTCGCATCTCCGGGTTCGGCGCGACCAGTGCGTGGAGTTCCTCCCGCGAGCAGTACCGGTATCTTCTCGCGGCGTCCTCGAGGGCGTCGGCCCGGTCGCTGTCGAAGGTGTGAAAGCCCATACGTACCGCTGTCCCCCGGCGGTGATAAGTCCCCCTGCGCGGCGACGGTAGGGTTAAATCCCCACCGACCGCTATCCCGGTCATGGGCGTGACCATCAGGAAACCGACCGCCCGCCAGTGCGAGGACTGTGGCCGGCGGGAGGTCTGGAACGACGCGACGAGTACCTGGCGCATCGCCACCGACGACGACGGCGACTCACTCGTCGGCGAGGTGTACTGTATCCACGAGTGGGACATCAACGGGACGTTCGTCCCCATCCAGCACGACGCCGCCGACGCGTAATGCCGACCGCGTTCGTCACCGATCCCGACGGGCCGCGAGCGCTTCGAGCGTCCCGTCCATGTGTGCCCCGTCAGTGACGCGGTCGGCGGCGGCTCGCGCTCGGTCGTCCGCGTTGGCGACGGCGAAGGACTCCCCGGCCACCTCGAAGGTCGAGACGTCGTTCTCACTGTCGCCCACCGCGACGAACGCCGCGGGATCGAGACCGAGCGTCGCGGCGACCGCCCGGAGCCCCTCGCCTTTCTCGACGCCAGGGAGTTTGAGATGGTAGGCGTACCCCGTATCGACCACGTCGAGGCCGAACTCCTCGGCGACGGCCCGGAGCAACGCGTCGTCGGCGTCGCGGCGGACAGCCACCTCCGTCTCCCGCCAGCGGTTGACGGTGTCGGCCGCCCCCCAGCCCAGGTCGCCGCCCCGGTCGACGAAGGCCTGCGCCGCCTCCCGGGGGCGGTCGGCGTCGGGGACCGTCACCGTCACCTCGTCGTCGGCGTAGACGACGCCGCCGTTCTCGGCGATCACTCGCTCAGGCAGGTCCATGAAGTGACAGAGCGCGACTGGGTAGGGAAACGCCTTGCCCGTCGCGAGGACGACCGGCGCGTCCCACCCGCGGAGCGCCTCGAAGGCCCGGGGGTCGATCCCTCCCGCCGACGACGTCAGCGTCCCGTCGATGTCGAGTGCGAGCGGCGGACTCATACCTCGACTCTGCCCCGCCGGCGTGATAAGGGGCACGTCACGGACCGCCGGCACCGACGCCGTGAAGTGACGGGGTCGCCCACTCCCGAACGTGCACACGACCGTCCTCGTGATCGGCGGTGGCGCCACGGGTGTCGGCGTCGCGCGGGACCTGGCGCTCCGCGGCGTCGACGTGACGCTCGTGGAGCGGGGCGGCCTCGCGGCCGGGACCACCGGCCGGTCACACGGCGTCCTCCACAGCGGCGCCCGGTACGCCGAGTCCGACCCCGACGACGCCGCCGCCTGTCTGGCCGAGAACCGGAACCTCCGGGCGGTGGCGCCCGCCTGTCTCCGCGAAACCGGCGGCTACTTCCTCCAACTCGACGGCGACGACCCCGACTACTTCGAGCGCAAGCGCGCGGCCTGTGCCGACGTCGGGATGGAGACGACGACGCTTGACGGCGCCGACCTCCGCGAGCGGATAGCCGGGGTGGGTCCCGCCGTCGAGCGCGCCCTCGCGGTCCCCGACGCCGTCATCTCGCCCGCCCGCCTGGTCGTCGCGAACGCCGTCGCCGCCCGGGAGGCGGGCGCGACGATCCACACGTCGGCGCCGGTCGAGTCGATCCGGGTCGCCGACGGCCGTGTCCGACGCGTCGCCGTCGGTGGCCGACTCGACGCCACGATCGAGGCCGAGGTCGTGGTGAACGCGACCGGGCCGTGGGCCGAGCGGTGTGCCAGCCTCGCGGGCGTCTCGGTGCCGATGCGACCGACCCGTGGCGTGATGGTCGCCGTCGAGAACCCCGGCGTCGACGCCGTGTTGAACCGGTGTCGGCCGCCGGCCGACGGCGACATCGTGGTCCCCCGTCCCGACGAGGCGGTACTCGGCACGACGAGCGTCGCCGTCGACGATCCCGACGACTTCGAGCGGACGAGGGCGGAAGTCGAGCGGACGATCTCGGAGTGTGCGGCCATGTGTCCCGCCGTCGCCGGCGCGTCGCCCGCCCGCACCTACTGGGGCGTCCGACCGTTGTATGCCCCGGACGAGGCCGGTCGCGACGGCCGCGCCATCTCGCGTGGCTTCGCCCTACTGGATCACACCGACGACGGAGGGTCGGGGTTCGTCACCGTCGTCGGCGGCAAACTCACCACCTACCGGCGGATGGCCGAGGCGACGGCCGACCTGGTCTGTGATCGTCTCGGCGTCTCGGCCCCCTGCCGGACCGCGGACCGCCCGCTTCCGGGCACGGCGGACCCCGACCGCCTCGACCGACTCGTCGCCGAGTTCGGTGTCGACGCGCCGGCCGACGGCGTTGGCGACGGTGGACGCGGGACGCGGCGCTGATCGCGGCCCCACGCGTCGGCGCCCTCACCAGTGAACCACGTACGTACAGCGGTCCCCGCCCGTCCGACGACAGGTGTCACCGCGTTCCTCGACGAAGACGAACGACTCGACGGGGGAGTAGCGTTTCGCGACGGCCCGGATCAGTCCGCGGTCGAACGGGCACGGATATGGGTTCCGGCACTCGACCCGACCGCGACCGTCCTCGATCCGTTCGAACCGGTAGTGGCCGATCTCGCCGCCGCGGTGGTTGCGGTGGTAGGCGTCGTCGATGGACTGGAGGCCGTCGGGAACGCCGGAGACTCCGCTCGGCCACCTGGCGACGTCCGGGATCTGCTCGCCCAGTCGATCCAGAAGGTGTGGCTCCAGTTCCTCCGCGATCGTCTCCAGTACCTCGAGTTCGGCGCCCTGTGCGTACCAGTCGTCCGGCCCGGGGTCGTCGATACCCTTCTCCGACAGCACCCGTCGGATCCGCGTCCGGTACTCCTCGCGGAACCGCGATAGCCCTGATTCGATGGCGATGATGACTCTCCCGCGGGCCTCGACCCCCTCCTCGAACGGTTCGTACCGGGCCATGGACTGACGCGCCGTCGGTTCGGGCAGACGTATCGCCCAGATATCAATAAACGTTCGTGCGCCCGACGCTCAGATCGACCGGTCGCGATCCCGCGTCACCGTCTCGCCCGGGGCCGTCCGGGCGTCAGTGCCGAGGACGACGCCGGCGTTCAGCGCCGTCTCGATGCCCGTCTTCACGCCGTCGCCGCAGACGACGCCGAACTTCCGCCGGCCCGTCGCGGTCGGTTCGCCGTTCACCCGCACGGTCACGTCGTCGTCGTCGTGGCGGAGGTTCGCGACGGTCGTCCCCGCGCCGAAGTTCACGTCCCGTCCGAGGACGCTGTCGCCGACGTAAGAGAGGTGGCCGACCGTCGCCCCGGCCATCAGCACGCTGTTTTTCACCTCGACCCCGTGGCCGACCGTCGCTCCCTCGCCGACGAGCGTCGCCCCCCGGACGTACGCGTTCGGGCCGACGCTCGCGCCCGCGCGAACGAGTGCCGGTCCCTCGATCACGACCCCGGCGTCGACGGCCGCACCACCCTCGACGACGACGGGTCCACGGAGGTCGGCATCGGCGTGAACCTCCCCCGCGAGTCGGCGATCCAGTTCGGACAGCCTCCACTCGTTGGCAGCCAGGAGTTCCCATGGCCGACCCACGTCCAGCCAGCGATCCACGGTCACCGCGCGCGTCGTCCCGGCCTCGCAGGCTCGCGCCAGTACGTCCGTGAGTTCGTACTCCCCGCGGTCGCTCTCGTCGACGTCCAGCCACTTCCGGGCCGCCGCGGGGAAGACGTACGCGCCGGCGTTGACGAGGTCGGAACTGGGGTCGGCGGGCTTCTCGACGATTCCCTGGACGACCCCGTCGTCGTCGGTCTGTAGTACGCCGTAGCGTTCGGGGTGCTCTACCCGTGCGGCGCCCACGCCCGGCCCCGACTCGTAGAGTCGCTCGAGCGACGCGCGGTCGTAGAGCACGTCGCCGTTCAGGACGGCGAAGGGGGCGTCGTCGAGGGCGTCGCGGGCTGCCCGCACCGCGTCCGCGGTGCCGCGCTGGCGTGGCTGTCGAACGAACTCGACGGCCGGTCGGTCGGCGAGGGCGGTCCGGACCGCGTCGGCGGCGTAGCCCACGACGACGACGACGCGACTCGCCCCCGCAGCGGTCGCGGCGTCGACGACGTGTTCGACGAGTGTGCGGTCGGCGACCGGCACGGTCGGCTTCGGTCGGCGATCGGTGAGCGGACGCATTCGCGTCCCCTCGCCGGCCGCGAGGACGACTGTCTGCATGTCCGTTCCGACGGCGAGCGTCACCAAAGGGGTTGGCCTCACTCGACGGTGACGCTCTTTGCTAGGTGTCGCGGCTTGTCGATGGACCGGTCCAACCCCGCCGCCATGTGGTAGGCCACGAGCTGGAGCTGTACGTTGGCCAACAGCGGCGCCAGACGCCCGTCGGTCGCCGGAACCTTGAGGACGTGATCTGCGTAGCGGCTGGCCTCGGCGACGCCGTCAGTGACGACGACCACCGGCGCGTCCCGCGCTTCGACCTCCTTTACGTTGCCGATGGTCTTGCGCGCCGCCTCGTCGTCCCCCGTGACGACCGCGAAGACAGGCGTGTCCGCGGTGACCAGCGCCAGCGGCCCGTGTTTCAGTTCACCGGCGGCGAACCCCTCGGCGTGTTCGTAGGTGATCTCCTTGAACTTGAGCGCGCCTTCGAGCGCGACGGGGTAGTCGAATCCCCGGCCGAGGAAGAAGAAGGTCTCGCTGTCGGCGAACTCCTCGATCACCGCCGACGCCGCGCTCCCGTCGAGGATCGCCTGTACCTGATCCGGCAGGCCCCGCAGCGCGCTCACGAGGTCGCGCTGTCGGCCGCCCCCGCCGTCGGCGAGGTGCGCGGCGAGGAGATTCACGCCGACGAGTTGCGACGTGAAGGTCTTGGTCGCCGCCACGCCGAGTTCGGGCCCGGCGCGGAGGTAGATCACGTGATCGCACTCGCGGGTGACCGTGCTGCCCACGACGTTCGTGAGCGCGAGCGTCTCGGCGCCGCGGCCGGCGCCTTTTCGGAGCGCACGAAGGGTGTCCGCCGTCTCCCCGCTCTGAGTGAGGCCGATCACGAGGTCCTCGCCCGTGACCGGCGCCGGTGCGGTGGCGTACTCGTGGGCGTAGTGGGCGGTCGCAGGGATGCCGCCCGCCCGCAGGAGCCGCGCGCCGTAGAGCGCGGCGTGATAGGACGTCCCACAGGCGACGAACTGCACCGACGCGGGCGTACCCAGGCCGTCGAGTTCGTCGACGACCACCCGGCCGCCGAGTTCGTCGACGCGACCGCTGAGACACTGCCGGAGCGAGCGGGGCTGTTCGTGGATCTCCTTCAACATGTAGTGTTCGTATCCGCTCTTGCCGGTCTGTTCGGCCTCCCACGAGACGGTGCGGACGTCCTTCTCGACCCGCCGCCCGTCGGTCCCGGTGACGGTCCACCCCCCGTGGTCGAGACGGACGAACTCGTCGTCGTCGAGATAGACCACGTCACGGGTGTGCTCGAGGAAGGCGGGCACGTCGCTGGCGACGAAGTACTCGCCGTCGCCGATACCGAGGACGAGCGGCGGGTCCCGACGGGCCGCGAAGAGGGCGTCGACGCCGGCGACGGCGACGACGAGCGCGTAGCTCCCCTCCAGACGCGTGATCGCTTCCCTGATCGCCGTCTCCGGGTCGAGGCCACGGCGGAGTTCGCGGGCGATCAAGTGGGGCACCACCTCGGTGTCGGTCTCCGACCCGAACGTGACGCCGTCCGCTTCGAGTTCGTCGCGGAGGGCGCGGTAGTTCTCGACGATGCCGTTGTGGACGACGGCGACGCGCCCGGTCTCGTCGGTGTGCGGGTGGGCGTTCGCGTCCGTCGGCGGGCCGTGCGTACTCCAGCGGGTGTGACCGACGCCGACCGGCCCCTCGAAGGCCACGTCGGCGTCGGACAGTCGCGCTTCGAGCGCGTCGAGTTCCCCCGCCCGCTTCTCGACGTGCAGTTCGTCGCCACCGACGGCCACGCCCGCGGAGTCGTATCCACGGTACTCCAGGTTCGAGAGCCCGCCGAGGAGCACGTCGAGCGTCCGGGAGGCGTCGCCGACGTAGCCGACGATGCCACACATCAGCCCTCACCCCGTCGCGGACTCATCGTCGCACCTCCGTCCCCTCGGAGACGATTCCGCTCGCGTGTGCCCCGGTGCCGACCCTCGCCTCGGTGCCGAGCAGCGTCCCCGACGCCACGGTGGCGCCGCCCCCGACGTGCGCGCGGTCGGCGACGACACAGCCGAGACGCCGGTTCTCGTGGACCGTCCGTCCGATCCGGACGTCGGCCTCGCCGCCGGGAATCGTCGCCCCCGGCCCGACGGTCGCCCCCTGCCCGGTCACGGTGTCGACCACCGTCGCGTTCGGCCCGATCCGGGTGTCGATGTCGAGCACCGACCCCTCGACGACGGCGCCGGCGCCGACGGCCGCGTGTCGCCCGAGTGCGGTGTCCGGGCCGACCACGGCACCGGGACCGACCGCCGAGTCGGGGCCGACGACGACCGGCGCCCGAAGCGCGGCATCGTCGTGAACGCTCGCCGTCCCGTCGACGTAGACGCCACGGTCCCGTTCCGGTTCGTCCACGCGGCCGTCGGCCAGTAGGTCGCGCGCGACGGTCAGCAGGTCCCACGGGTAGGTGGCGGTCGACCAGAGCCCGTCCATCCGTACTCCACGAACGGCGTCGTCGTTCCGGACGTTCGCGGCGATGGCATCCGTCAGCCGGAGTTCGCCGGCATGCCGCTCGGTCGCCTCGATTCCCGCCAGAAGCGACGGCCCGAAGGCGTAGATGCCGGCGTTCAGGAGGCGGTAGGTGTCGTCGCCCGGACGCTCGACGAGTTCGACGACCCGGTCGCCATCGAGTCGGACGGCGCCGTACTCCGGCGCTCGGTCGCTCTCGACGACCGCGAGCGTCGCGGCGTCCGTCGCGCCGTGGGCGTCGATCACCGACTCGACCATCGCGGCCGTCACCACCTCGTCACCGTTGACGACGAGAAATCCGTCGTCCAGTGTGTCGCGTGCCTGCAACACCGCGTGGCCCGTTCCGAGTTGTTTCTCCTGGACGTGGTAGGTGACGGTCCGGCCGCGGTAGGTCGGCCCGATGCGGTTCTGTACCCGGTCACGCCGGTAGCCGACGACGACGTGGAGATCCTCGACACCCGCGTCGACCAGCGCGTCGAGGACGTACTCCAGAATCGGTCGGTTCGCGGCCGGCAACAGCGGCTTCGGCCGATATTTCGTCAGCGGCCGGAGACGCGTCCCCTCACCGGCCGCGAGGACGACCGCGGAGTCCAGTCGCATGGATGTCTATTTACATTGACACCTCTTAAGCTTGATCCGAACGGTCGGTTAGCAGAATCCTCTTTGGCCCGCCGTCACTGGGGGGTTGTATGCGGATCGGTATCATCGGGAGCGGGTACGTCGGCACGACCGTCGCGGCCTGTCTCGCCGACTTCGGTCACGACGTGATCGCCGTCGATGTCGACGACGCGGTGGTCGGGCGGCTGAACGACGGGGAGTCGTCCATCTCGGAACCCAGGCTGGACGCCCTGCTCGATCGCTACGCGGGGTCGTCGTTGTTCGCGACGACCGACTACGACGACCTGGCGGACGTCGACGTCGTCTTCCTCGCGCTCCCGACACCGACGAACGACGACGGGAGCATCGACACCGCGTACGTCGAGGCGGGCGCCGAGGCGCTCGGTCGGGTGCTGGCCGACGTCGAGGGGTACCCGACCGTGGTCGTCAAGAGTACCATCGTCCCCGGGACGACCGCGGACCTGATCGCCCCGATCCTCGAACGCGAGTCCGGACTCCGGGTCGGTACCGACTTCGGCCTCGCGGTGAATCCCGAGTTCCTGCGCGAGGGGAGCGCGGTGGAGGACTTCCAGCAGCCCGACAAACTCGTCTTCGGGACGAACGACGAGCGCGCGCTCGATGCCCTGGAGACGGTGTTCGCGCCGCTGCTCGACGACGTCCCGGTCGTCCGTACCGGACTCAGCGAGGCCGAGATGATCAAATACGCCAACAACGCCTTCCTCGCGGCCAAGATCAGCCTCGTCAACGAACTCGGCAACATCTGCAAGGAGTACGGGGTCGACGCCTACGAGGTGGCCGACGCCATCGGCCTCGACGACCGCATCGGCGAGCAGTTCCTGCGGAGCGGCGTCGGTTGGGGTGGAAGTTGCTTCCCGAAGGACGTGGCGGCACTCGTCGCCGCCGCCCGCGACCGGGGGTACGATCCCCAACTCCTGCAGGCGGCCATCGACGTGAACGACCACCAGCCCGAGCGGATGCTCGACCTCCTTGACGAGCACGTCGACGTCGCGGGTGAGCGGGTGGCCGTCCTCGGCCTCGCGTTCGGGTCGGGCACCGACGACGTCCGCAACTCGCAGGCCATCCCGATCATCGAGGGACTCCGGGAGCGGGGGGCCGACGTCATCGCCTACGATCCGAATCGGGGGGCCGTCGAGAACATGCGCGGACGCTTCCCCGACGTGACGTATCTCGCCTCGGCGTCGCCGACACTCTCCGGGGCGGCGGCGGCGCTCGTCGTCACGGACTGGCCGGCGTTCGGGGCCCTCGACCGGGAGTTCGATCTGATGGCCGGCGACGTCGTGATCGACGGCCGACGGGTCGTCGAGCGCCGCGACGGGATTACCTACGAGGGGCTGACCTGGTGAGTCAGGCCGCCCGCGTCTCGGCTTCCAGACGCTCGATGCCGATCGTCACCGAGACGCCCTCCACGTCCCACTCTTCGGTCAGGTCGTCGGCGTCAGCGTCGAACTCCGCGGTTCGGGTCTCCTCGGCGATCAGGTCGCGCCGCTCGTCGACGAAGCCGGCCACCCGGTCGTCGGCCACGTCGACGCGCGTGCGGATCCGCTCGTCCACGTCGAGGTCGAGTCGCTTGCGCATCTCCTGAATCCGACGCACCACGTCGCGGGCGTACCCCTCGGCCTCGATGTCCTCGGTCAGCGAGGTGTCGACGTAGACGGTGCCGCCGGCCCGGTCACCGTCGTCGAGCGTGACGTCGAAGTCGGTGCCGGCGACGTTCTCCGGGGGCTCCGCGCGGAACGACACCATCTCTGCGGTCAGGTCGTAGCGCTCGCCCTCGACCGTGACCGCGTACGGCGTCTCCCCGTCGTCGGCCGCGAGGTCGGTGCGACGGCGCCCCTCGACGGCCGTCATGATCTCCTGGGCGTCGCCGCCGAAGGCCGGACCGATCGCTCCCATCTCGGGGTCCGCCCGTTCGATCAGTTCGTCGAAGGTAGACACCACCTCGACCGACCGGGCGTTCACCCGCTCGCCGAGCAGGTCCGAGAGCGTTCGGACGGCCGTCGAGACCCCTTCGTCGTCCGACTCGACGACGATCCGCGAGACGGGCCAGCGAAGCTTCCGCCCCCCCTGCTGGCGGGCGTTTGCCGCCGCCTCCTCGACCGCCCGGAGTACCGCCACGTTCCGCTCCAGGTCGGGATCGTGGCGCCCCTCGTCGACCGTCGGATAGGGGAGTTGGTGGATCGTCGTCGCGCTTCCGTCGAGCGTTCGGTACATCTCCTCGGTGAGGTAGGGGGTGATGGGCGCGAGCAGTCGGATCGTCTCGTCGAGGACGGTCGACAGCGTCGCGTAGGCGCCGCGTTTCGACGCCGAGTCCGCCTCCTCCCACATCCGTTCGCGAATGGCCTTCACGTAGAACCGGGAGACGTCCTCGGTGACGAACTCGAGGACGGCGTTGAGCGCGTCGTGGACGGCGTAGTCGTCCCAGGCCTCGCTCACCTCGGCTTTCACCGACTGGAGCCGGGAGAGTACCCACTCGTCGACGACCGTGCGGTCGCCGTCGTCGAGGGACGCGTCGGCGGGGTCGTAGCCGTCCAGCGCCATGTACTGCAGGGGGAACCTGAAGACGTTCCAGAAGATGTTGAGCGTCGACTGGGTCTCCGCCAGACCCTCCCACTCGAAGGAGAGGTCGACCCCGTGTTGGTCGTGACTGAGGAGGTACGCACGGAGCGGGTCCCGTCCGTAACGATCGATGGCTTCCTGTGGCGTGACGATGTTGCCCAGCGACTTCGACATCTTCCGGCCCTCGCTGTCGTTGGCGAAGCCGTGCATGACGACCTCCTCGTAAGGAATCTCGCCGAGTGCGGCGGTGCCCATCCCCAGTTGCGACCAGAACCAGCCGCGGGTCTGGTCGTGGGCCTCGACGATGAGGTCCGCGGGCCAGAGGTCGTCGAACGCCTCCTCGTTCCCCGGGTAGCCGAGGGTGCCCCACGTGGCCACCGAGGAGTCGATCCAGACGTCGAACACGTCGGGGACGCGCTCGTAGGTCGTTCCGTTCTCCGTGATGGTGATGGGGTCGACGCTCGGCCGGTGGAGGTCGATCGACTCGGGGTCGACGCGTTGGTCCGCCCGTTCGGCGAGTTCCTCGCGCGTGCCGACGACGAGGATGTCCTCGGCGTCCGGGTCCGGGTCGCCCTCGGGAACCCAGACGGGAAGGGGAATCCCCCAGTAGCGCTGGCGGGAGACGTTCCAGTCCGGGGCGTCCTCGACGAAGTTCCTGAAGCGGTTGTCACGCGCCCACTCGGGGTGCCACTCGCTGTCCTCGATGTTCGCCAGTAGTTCCTCTTTGACGTCCGTGACCGTGATGAACCACTGATCGGTCGCGAGATAGACGATGTCCGTATCACACCGCCAGCACTGTCCGTAGCGGTGGGTGGTCGTTCCCGAGGCGAGCAGGTGGCCGTTGGCGTCCAGATCCGCGATGATGTCGTCGTTGGCGTCGCGGACGAACTGGCCGGCGTACTCGCCCGCTGCCTCGGTGAACGTGCCGTCTCCCGCTACGGGCGAGAAGACTTCGAGGCCGAGTTCCTGGCCGCGCTCGAAGTCCACTTCACCGTGACCCGGTGCGGAGTGGACGAGACCGGTGCGGTCCGCCTCGACGTAGTCGGCGGCGTACACCCGGCCGGTGCCCTCGCCGTCGGCGTGGTCGGGCACCTCTTCTGCGAGCGGGTGGTCGTAAGTCCAGCCGACCAGTTCCTCGCCGGCCAGTTCCTCGACCACCTCGTAGTCCTCGTACCGTCCCTCGCGGAGGACGTCCTCGACGCAGGGCTCGGCGACGTAGAGTCGGTCGGTCTCGTCGCCCTTCTCGGCGTCGACGGCCTGGTAGGTCATCTCGGCGTCGACGGCGACGAACTCGTTGGCCGGGATGGTCCACGGGGTCGTCGTCCAGACGACGAGCGATCCCTCGCGCTCTTGCAGGGGGAATCGGACGTAGATGGAGGGCGACTCGATCTCGTGGTACTCCACCTCGTTGTCGGCGATGGCCGTCTCACACCGGGGACACTGGTTGATTGCGCGCTTGCCGCGTTCGACGAGGCCGTTCTCGTGGACGCGCTTGAACGCCCACCACGTCGCCTCCATGTACTCCGGCGACACCGTGCGGTAGGGGTCCGACCAGTCCATCCACGTCCCGATGGACCGGAAGTCCTCGTCCATCTTTTCGCGGTTGCGCTCCGCGAACGACTTGCACTCCTCGATGAACGCCTCCATCCCGTACTCCTCGATGTCCTTTTTCGAGTCGAAGCCGAGTTCCTCCTCGACTTTCACTTCGATGGGGAGGCCGTGCATGTCGTATCCGGGACGGTCGGTCACGTCGTACCCCGACATACGCTTGTAGCGGATGATGGCGTCTTTCAGCGTCTTGTTCCACGCCGTCCCGAGGTGCATCTGCCCACTCGTGTACGGCGGCCCGTCGACGAAAAAGAAGGGTGGATCGTCCGCGTGGGCCTCCTTCGCGGCCTCGTATGCGTCGTGTTCGTCCCAGTAGTCGCTCACCGAGGACTCCACCGCCTCGGGGGAATACTGGTCGCTGACGTCGTCCATACCCGTTCCAGTTTCCGCGCGTATATCAAAACGGTGGTCGCGCCGCCGTGGAACGATACCACAGGATTCAGGCCTCCCTCTTTCCACACCCGGATGTGGTCACACGTTCGTCCGCTCGTCGTGTCTTCGGCCTCGCTCTCGTCGCCCTCCTCCTTGCCGCCGCCGGGAGTTCGCTCGCGTACGATCCGGTCGACGACGGCGCACTCGGTCCCGGGACCGTCGAGCGCGATTCCGGGAACGTAACGGTCGTCAGTACCCAGGGCGTTCACTTCGCCGGGCAGTTCGACCGGTCGCGGCCGCCGCGGCTCCTCTCGATCGATCCCGACGGGTCCCTGCGGTGGCAGTACGAGGGCGACCACGACGAGGGAGCACGCGGCTGGTTCTACGACATCGACCCGTTGCCGAACGGCAACCTGCTGGTCGTGAGTCCGCGGGGCGGCGAGACGCTCGTCTACGAACTCGACCGTGAGACGCGCGAGCGCGTCTGGACCGAGCGGCTTCCGTTCACCGATACGCACGACGTGGACCGACTCGACGACGGCCGTCTGGTCGTCGCGCACATGCGAGCGGACGTCGAGAACGGCACCAGCGGCGACCGAGTCGTCGTCTGGAACCGGTCACGAAGCGAGGTCACCTGGGAGTGGCGCTTCGCCGATCACTTCCCGGCCGACACCGACGGCGGCGTCGACGACGACTGGACCCACGTCAACGACGTGGATCCGGTCGGCGAGGACCGACTACTGGTCTCGCCACGGAACTTCGACCAGGTGCTCCTGATCAACCGCACCACCGGCGAAATCGAGATACGTCTCGGGAGCGACGGCGACCTCGACACCCTCGACGCCCAGCACAACCCCGACTACCTCCGCGGCCCGGACGGCCGGCCGACGTTGCTCGTCGCCGACAGCGGGAACGACCGCGTGGTCGAGTACGCCCGCGAGGGCGGCGACTGGAACCGCACGTGGACGCTGACGGGCAACCTCACGTGGCCACGCGACGCCGACCGCCTCCCGAACGGCAACACCCTCGTCGTCGACAGCCTCGGCCACCGGGTGATCGAGGTGACGCCGCGGGGACGAGTCGTCTGGGAGTTCTACGCCACGTGGGCCCCCTACGACGCCGAGCGCCTCGGCACCGGAGACGGGTCGAACGGCCCGACCGTCCAGGAACTCAACGCGACGGGGAGGTACACCGTCCGTGGCGGTGCCGGGGAGTCGCCGGGTGTCGACCGTGCCACCCCTCAGGCGTGGCTCGACCGCGCCACCGACGGAACGCCCGCGGAGCGACTCGGATCGGGGCTCGCGACGTGGTGGGCCCACCGAGCGCCGTGGTTCCGCCCGGCGTGGCTGTCGCCGTGGGGATTTCTCGCGGCCGTCCTCGCGTTCGGCGTCGCCGCAGCGTGGCTAGCCACGGAGGCGTACTGGTGGCGGGGTGACGCGGCCGTCGTACGGCTGCTCGACGACGCCGGCTGAGTAATCGGCCCGACCGCTTACGAGATGTCGGGGGCCGCCTCGTCGGTTCGCCCCGGGAGTTCGAGTTCGATCTCCAGTTCGGGGTCCCCCACCCCGTCGAAGTCGATGGCGAGTCCGACGGGGTCCCCGAACGCGAAGGGGAGTTTCCACTCGTCGGTGCTGATGGTGAGTTCGCCGTCCGCCCGCAACTGCTCCCCGAGTTCGATCAGGAACGCTCCCGCCTCGCTCGCGTCGAGACGGTACTCCCGTTCGAACTCTCGGCCGGTTCGGATCGTCGTCCGATCTGATTCGCTATCTGACATGATGGTGCTCACCGACGTACGTCGACGGTCACGTCGCTCGCGATCCACCCATCCGTGTTCCCCGATTCGAGGAATACGGTCGTCTCGGGACCGCCCTCACAGACGGCGATGTCGGGGCTAGAAGGCTGGTTTCGCTCCGATACTCCATCGGTGTGCAAGCGGGAGTCGACGTCCATCGCCAGAATTTAGGCACACCTAAAATAAAAAGGTGTGGTTCGGTCGCGTCGCCGATCGGGCGCCGTGAACGCCACACAGCTTTATTCCCGCGCTCGACGAACGGACGCTATGACCCTCGACGTGGAGCGTCCCGACCCGCCGGAGCTCGAACAGACCGACCCGAACGAGTACGAGGACGCCGACGTGGTCGGCGACACGGACTACAAGCGGGACGAGATCGAGGCGCTGCTCCGAAACGGGGCGTGGGCCGACGCCTTCGACGAGTGGGCGGCGACGACGCCCCTCGACGAGGCGGAGTTCGAGGTCGTCACCGACCTGGGGCTGCTCGGGCGATTCGACTTCTTCTGGGACTCTTTCGCGGAGCGAGTGGGCTATCACGCGCCGGGGATTCCGGAGGACTGGAAGGAACGCGAGTACCACCCCGATCTGGACTCGTGGGGGACCGTCTCCGGCATCAACGCTGCCATGACCGAACTCGGACAGATCGTGTGTGACGTGCTGAAAGACGACTACATCGACTGGGAGACGGAGTACGAGGCCCCCGACGACCTCCCAGACTTCGACTAGTCGCCGAGCGGGATCGAGAGCGTCACGACGGTCCCGCCGTCCTCGGTCTCGCCCGTCGAGAACTTCCCGCCGGCCTTGGTGACGATCCAGTGGATCTGCCAGAGTCCGAGTCGATCCGCGTGGTTCAGCGGCGTTTCGCCGCCCTCGAGGACCTCGACCTCCCGGGCCGGAATGCCGGGTCCGTCGTCCACCACCTCGATGTCGACCCACTCTTCCTCGCGTCTCTCGACCCCGATCTCGACGGACGGGGTCGGGTCGGGGTTGTGCTCGATCGCGTTCTCGATGGCCTCCTCGAGGGCCGTCGTCACCCCACCGACGGACACCGCACACGGGTCGTCGGGGAGATCGACGGAGAGGGTCGCATCCGGGTAGCGATCCTCGAACACGGTCACCAGTTGCCGGATTCGGTCACACAGATCGACGGGTTCGGCGGTCGGCTCGGCAGTCGAGATGATCCGGTCGATCCGCCGCACCGACTCCCCGAGGTCCATGAGATCGACCGCCGCCCGCTCGATCACCGTCAGGGAGTCGATCGGATCGTCCGTTCCGATCTCCTCGCGGAGCAACGAGACGTGACCCTCGATCAGATTCATCTTGTTCTTCAGGTTGTGGCTGAGTACACGGTTCAACACCCGGAGACGTCGCTCCCTGATCTTGCGGTCGGTGATCTCCGTCTGGAAGCCGACGAAGTTCTTGACGACGCCGTCCTCGTCGCGGACGGGTGCGATGTCGAGTTTCTGCCAGAACCGTCGGCCGTTCTTGCGGTAGTTCACGATATCGACCGACACCGGCCGTTCGGCGTCGATCCGCTCGCGGAGTCTTCGACGTGTCTCCTCGTCGGTGTCTTCTCCCTGCAGAAATCCCCAGTTCCGACCGATCGCCTCCTCGGCGACGTACCCCGTCAGGTCTTGGAACTGCTCGTTCACGTAGATCATGGGATTGTCGTCGCGGTCCGGATCGGTGAGGGTGATACCGACCGGGGCCTCGTCCATCGCCCGCTCTTTCAGGCGGAGTTCCGCGACCGTCTCGGCCAGTTCCTGGGATCGGGTTTCGAGTTCGACCGCGGTCCGTCGCCGCTGGATCAGGTTGTCGACCCGCGAGAGGAGTTCCGCCTTCTCGACGGGCAGTTCCATCACGTCGTCGACGTACTCCCAGGCGGCGGCGCCGACCGTGTCGGCGGTGTCGGCTGGAACCAGTAACACGAACGGCAGGAAGGGTCCTCCCTCGCTCCGCCCGGCATCGACGACGTCCGCGATCCGGTCGAACCCGGTCCGTTCGATCCCGCTCCGATCGAACACACAGCAGTCGAATGCGGTCCCGAGCGCCGCCGAATCGGTCGCCGTCTCGATCCGGTACTGGCGCCCGAGTGTCTCCGTCAGGAGGTCGCGGTTGCGGCCGGGGCCCATGAGCAACAACACCCGTGGCTCGTCACCGGTCGACTGGCCGCTCTCCCCCCGTTCGATCGGCCCCTCGTGACCCGTTTCGTGTGACATGTGTGGTCGTCGAGGTCGGTGTCATCATTTCTCATGGTCCACCGAAAGGTAAGGCTTCGCTTCTGATGGATGGCCGTCACGACGGCTGTTCTATCAGATACCGGGCCCCGTACGGACGGCGCGGCTACGGTGTCGATCAGTCGGCTCTCGACGGGCATCACGGGTCTCGACGAGAACCTACACCGTAGCCTCATGTCGGCACAAAACTACATGTCCGGGGACTGTGGGCTCGGGTGAGACAATCCCCGGAGTTCATCCTCGAAGCCGGCCTCGCGGACGGCGAGGCGGGACTGTTCGTCGACCTCGTAGAGGGTTCGGCGATCTGAAGGCGAACGTGGCGTCGTTGGATTTCGATACGGACGTCATCGAGTTCCGCGATCCTGAGTCCGTCCGTTGACGTCAACGGCGGGTTCTCCGTCCCCCGGGAGCACATCAGCTACCTCGCCGCCACCACCGTCTTCCTCCGGCATCTCGGACTGCAGGGCGAACTCCGGGAGGCCATCGGCCTCCACTAAAAGCGGACGAGCGACGCCGAGCGGATTCTCCGAGAGTTCGAGATCACTCCAGACGGCATCGCCGTCGGCGACCCTCGGTTCTCGGATGCGTGGGATCCTGCGTGGCACACCGGGGCTCATCGGCGAGGACTGGTGTCAGGACTCCATCCGCTCGACGAGACGCTCCAGTTCGGCGGCCCGGTCGTCGAGGGCCGTCCGGCGCAGGCGGCGTTCGGCCTCCGTCGGACAGTCCAGGTCGGGCACCGGCGTCGGCTCCCCGTCGTCGTCGACGGCGACGAACGTGAAAAACGAGGAGGTGGTGTCGCGCTCGGTGCCCGCCTTCGGATTCTCGGCGCGTACCGCCACGGTCACCTCGATGCTGGTGTCGCCGGTTTCGTAGACGTACGCCTCGACGACGACCACCTCGCCGAGGTCGATCGGACTCTTGAAGTCCACGTGTTCCATCGACGCGGTGACGACGTCCTCGCTGGCGAAGCGCATCGCCGCGATGGCGCCACAGACGTCCATCCAGTGCAGGACGGCGCCGCCGAGTACCCGCCCGTACGTGTTCGTATCGTTGGGGAGTACGATCTCCGTCATCTCGGTGTGGGACTCCGCGAGCGTCGCCGTCTCGCCTGCAGTCATGGACCGAGAGTGAGCCGGCGAGGTGAAAAGTCCCCTCGATCCGTCGGTCGGCGGTCCGTCAGGGCTCGTCGTCGAAGTCGTCGATCCGCTCGGGTTCGAACTCGTCTTCGGGGCGACCGGCGCTGTCGAGGACGCCGTCGGTCACGGTGATGGGACAGTCGACCCGGACCGCGAGCGCGATGGCGTCGCTCGGGCGGGCGTCGAAGACGAACTTCCGGGCCTCGCCCTCGTCGTACTGTTCGACGTCGACCTTGGCGTAGAAGGTTCCGTCCGCGAGGTCGTCGATCCGGATGCCGTCGACGGCACCGCCGAACTCCGTGAGCATCTCGACGAGTAGGTCGTGTGTGAGGGGCCGCTCGAACGGTTCGCCCGACAGTCCGAGTTGGATCGCACGCGCCTGATCGGCCGTGACGACGATGGGGAGATACTCGGATCTGGCCGCAAGGAGAACCGCGGGAACGTTCGATCCGTCCTCGCTCGTGCCCACCCCGATACCGGTCACCTCGGCGGTGTGCTCCATACCCGACCGTTCGTACGCGGAGTATGAATAGCTACGGGGAGTGCTACCGCCGGACGTAGAACGCGACGGCGACGAGGACGAGCGCAGCGAGGCCACCGAGGAAGAAGACGAGTCCGGGCGGGAGGCCGGCGCCCGCGGCGTCGGCGGCGGTCGGCGCAGCCTCCGTGCTCATCGTCCCCATACCTCCGCCGTCGCCTCCCGCATCGCCCGCGCCGCCGGTTCGTGCCAGCCCCGGCAGTTCGCCGAACCGCCACTGGACGAGGAGGCTCGCGACGCCGAGGAGGCCAACGGCGCCCAACAGGCGCTTGAGCGCACTCTCGAGGCCGCCGCTCTCCGCCTCGCTCCCGGCGAACACCACGAGCGGCCGGTCGGCCGGTGCGTAGACGTTCATCTCCCGGCCTTTCTCGGAGTAGACGGTGTCGATGACCTCGATCAGGTCCGCCTCTTCGAGGTTGCCGAGGTGGTACTGTGCGTTCTGGAGGGACGTATCGACGCGGTCGGCCACGCGTGCGGGCGTATCCGGTTCGTCGTGGAGGGCCGCGAGCACCTCGCGAGCGGTGTCGGAGGACAGCGCCGACAGCAGGTCGTCGGCGTTCTCGTTATCGAGGCCGATGACGCGGGGGTCGGCCTCCTCGGCCGCCGAGGTGTCCGGGCGTGAGGGCAGCAAGTCTGCCATGGGTGGCCGTACGGTGTCTCCCGGTACAAACCTTCCTCTCTTCTCCTGTCAGTCCCGAGGATCCCCCGATCCCATACGGCAAAGAGAACCGCCAAAAACTCCGATATCGGCCGTCTCAAATCGTGACAACCACCCGCAGCGAAAAAGGGTAAGTGGGTGGAGCCCCTACGAAAACACGCAATGAGCACGCAAGAATCCGTCCGACAGCAGGCCGATTCGGTCGAAGCCAGCGACGCACTCCGGCTCGATCAGGAAAAAGTCGAACAGCTCGTCGAGGCGCTCAACACCGACCTCGCGGCGACGTACGTCCTCTACCACCAGCTGAAAAAGCACCACTGGAACGTCGAGGGCGCGGAGTTCCTCGAAATCCACGAGTATCTCGGCGAGGCCGCCGGGGACGCTGAGGCGGCCGCGGACGAACTCGCCGAGCGTGCCCAGGCGCTCGGCGGCGTCCCGCTCGCCGGCGGCAAGCGTCTCGAGGAGCACGCCCCCGTCACACCCGAGGACGACGACGTCTACGACATCCGGACCTCGCTTCACAACGACATGGAGATGTACGGCGATATCATCGAGACGGTGCGCGACCACGTCGAACTGGCCGAGGGGCTCGGTGACCACGCCACCGCCCAGATGCTCCGCGAGCAACTCGTGACGCTCGAAGAACACGCTCATCACCTCGAACATTATCTCGAAGACGACACGCTCGTCCTCGACGCCGCGACGAACTGAGATCGACGCAGTCTGCTGACGGACGACGCCCGACAGGTCCCGTTTCCGACGCCGTCATCGATTCCTCCCGCCGACGCCGTCGGCCTACCCACACCGGGTGAGGTGGGCCCTGACGTTGCGCTGGCACCGCTCGCACGTCGACGCCAGCGTCGCCACGCCGTCGAGAACCGGGTAGTCGACCGGGAGGTCCTCGTAGAGGAAGGCGACGAGACACCGGTGTCCGAGGCCGACCTTCGCGTGTTCGCTCGTCGACCCGTCGAGAAACGCCTGCCGGTCCCGTGCGCGCTCCGCACACCGGTCGAGATGGTCGTCGAGACGGACGTGTCGTGCCTGCAGGGCGTCGAACCCGAGCGCCCGCAGGGGTGTCTCGTCGGCCCGCTCCAGCCACTCACGGATCGCGGTGAACGCTTCGCTCGCGGCCTCGAGCGAGGCCGCCTCGCGCTCCAGTGCCGTGGCCATCGTCCGGAGTTGCCACCGCCGCTCGGTCGCCGCCTCGATCAACTGGTCACGAAACTGGGCGGTGAACGTTGCCCCCGTCGTCGGCGCCAGCGCGACCGCCACCTCCTCGCCGAGTTCGGCCGCCAGCGTCTCGAAGACGGAGGCGTCGTCGTCGACGCCCTCGATCGACCGCACCGTCGCCTCGAACGCCTCCCGGACCGCCGCAGCGCCACCGCTCCGACGCGTCGTCGCGGCGAGCGTCGTTCCGACCGGCCCCGGTGCCTCTCCGCCTCCCGCGTCGGTCGCCACGTCCCGCACCCGGTCGACGAACGTCTCGTAGGCTGCGACCTTCGCGTCCACCGTCACCTGCTCCGCGTCGACCCGTTCTCTGGCCGCCGGCACGTGCGTCTCACCGATCACGACTTCCTCCCCGCCGAGGTTGCCCCGAGACGCCCTTGTCCGGATGCCGTATCGTGGCTCGCCGACGCCGACCGGGACTCGCGAACGACCGGGTCCACCAACGCCAACGCGGGATCCCACCGTCGAAGCGCCGCCCGATACGCGCGGGTCAACCGGGCGGCCGTCGCGGCCGTCTCACGGTCGGGATACCGGAGTCCGACGACCGGTACCGGCTCCATGCCGGTTCGGGCCGACGCCACGCGGTAGCGCCCGCCCTCGGCCAGCGCCTCGATACGACCTCGCGTCTCGCGGATCGTCGCGTGTCGCCCCCGGATCGACACGTCGATACCTGCCTCGACCATATGGTTTAGGCTAACCTAAAACAAAATAAGCGTTTCGTCGACGGGAGCTACTCGACGACCATGACGCGCAGGTCGTTGACGTTCGTCCCCGTGGCGCCCGTGCTGAGGACCGCCTCGCGGCCGCCGAGGAAGCCGTAGGCGTTGCTGTTCGCGAGCGCACGGTGGGCGGCTGGGACGTCGTCGACGGTGTCGGCGTCGACGACCGCGCCCGCGAAGTCGCTGCTGCCGTCGTAGCCGTCGGTGTCGACACAGGCGAGCGTCGTTGAGGACGGGAGGTCGACAGCCGCCGCCAGGGCGAACTCGGCGTTCGGTCCCCCGACGCCGTCGCCGCGGACGGTGACCGTCACCTCGCCGCCCGAGAGGAGGACCGCCGGCGATTCGATGGGGTTGCCCGTCGAGTCCATCTCCTCCGCGACGGCGACGTGTGTCAGCGCCGCCTCCCGGGCCTCGCCCCGCACCGACGAGGAGAGGATGCAAGTGTCGTACCCCCGCTCGTGGGCCACCTCCTGGGCGGCCTCGATGGCGGTGAAGGCGTCCGCGATCACGTGGTTGTCCACCCGATCGAAGGCGGGATCGGCGGGACGCGGCGTCTCGGGAAGGTTGCCGGCCGCCCCCTGTTCCAGCCGATCCCGGACCGCCGCTGGGGGATCGACGTCGTAGCGCCGCAACACGTCGAGGGCGTCCTCGTACGTCGATTCGTCCGGCGCGGTCGGTCCGCTGGCGATCACGCTCAGGTCGTTGCCGACCACGTCGCTGAACACGAGGCCGACCACCCGGGCGGGGGCCGAGAGTTCGGCGATGCCGCCGCCCTTGATCGTCGAGAGGTGTTTGCGTACCGCGTTGAGGTCGCCGATCTCGGCGCCCGCGTCGAGGAGTGCGTCCGTCGTCGTCTGGAGGTCGTCGAGCGAGATCCCCTCCGCCGGCGACGGGAGGAGCGCGCTCGCCCCTCCGGTGATGATCGCCAGGACCAGCGTCCGGTCGTCCGTCTCGGTGACGAGATCGAGGATCCGGTCGGTCCCCTCGACGCCCGCCTGACTGGGGACCGGGTGGTCGCCCTCCCACCGCTCGATCCGACCGCTCTCCGCGGGTTCCGGAGTGACGACGGCGCCGGCGTCGATCCGTTCCCCGAGAACGTCCTCCAACGCCGTCGCGACGCCGTCAGCCGCCTTTCCGCCGCCCACGACGAGGATGCGATCCACGTTCGAGAGGTCGTAGGTCGCGTCGCCGACGTGGAGGCCGTCGTCGTCGAGGTGGACCGTCTCGTCGACGACGCGATCGGGGCGAGCGGCGTCGATGCCTGCACTCACACAATCGAGCGCCGTCTCGCGCCCGCGGGTCGATGCCAGTCGACCTTCGTTCTCGAAGGAGACCATACGTCGCCTCTCTCCGACAAGGGTAAAAAGCGTGCCCCAGTAGCGGGCGGTAATGAACGAGCAGGGGGCGTCGACCGGCCGGGAGGGGCGGGTTCGCGTCGTCGGAACCGCCCACGTCTCGGCCGAGAGCGTCCGCGACGTCGAGGACGCCATCGAGGACGACCGCCCCGACGTGGTCGCAGTGGAACTCGACGAGGGGCGCTACCGCCAACTGCAAGGCGAAACGCCCGACGACATCGAACCCGGTGACCTCCTCCGGGGCAACACGGTCTTCCAGTTTCTCGCCTACTGGATGCTCTCGTACGTCCAGTCCCGCCTCGGCGAGAAGTTCGACATCGAGCCCGGAGCGGACATGATGGCCGCCGTCGACACGGCCGAACGCCTCGGTATCGACGTGGCGCTCGTCGATCGCGACATCCAGACGACGATCCAGCGGTTCTGGGCGCGGATGGGGCCCCTGGAGAAGGCACGACTCGTCGGCGGCCTCGCCTTCGGCGTCACCGACGCCCGCGGGATCGGCCTCGCGCTCGGCGTCCTCACCGGCGTGGTCGCCGGCCCCCTTCTCGGCCTGTTCGGGCCCTCGCTCGGGCTCACCCTCCCGCTGCTCACGCGGATCACCGGCGGCGTCCTGATCGCCGTCGTCGCCGGCGTTCTGGCCCACACGCTCGCCGACACCGTCCTCGGTCCCGACGAAGCGCTCGTCGCGGCGGGCGGCGTCGGCGTCGCCGCCGGCCTCCTCGGTGGCCTCGGCCTCGGCCTCGCGGACGGCGTCGTCACCTCGCTCGGCCCACTCTTTTCCCGGATCGTCGGCAGCCTCACCCTCGGCCTCGTCGGCGGCGTAACCGTCGGCCTCCTCGGTGGCTTTCTCGCCGACCGCGCCGGCTACGGCGCCGTCGAGGCCGACGACCTCGACGACTTCGAGGTGTCAGAACTCACCGATGCCGACGTTGTCAGCGTCATGATGGAGGAGTTCCGAGCGTTCAGTCCGGCCGGCGCCCGCGCGCTCATCGACGAGCGCGACGCCTACATCGCCCACGAGCTCGTCGCCCTCCGCGAGGCGGGCCGTGACGTCGTGGCCATCGTCGGCGCGGGCCACCGCGAAGGGATCGAATCCTACCTCGAAGCGCCCGAGACGCTGCCGTCCCGGGAGTCGCTCGTCGGGGCCGACTCCGGCGGCGGCGTGCCGTGGCTGAAGGCCGCGGGCGTCCTGATCTCCCTCGGCTTCGTCGCCTTCTTCGTCCTCCTCGCCATGGCCGGCGTCCGCGACGGCTTCCTCCTCCGGCTGTTTGCCGCGTGGTTCGTCGTCAACGGCGTCTTCGCGGCCGGCCTCGCCAAACTCGCCGGCGCCCGGTGGTCGTCGACGGCCGTCGGCGGCCTCGTGGCGTGGATGACCTCGGTCAACCCGCTGCTCGCACCGGGGTGGTTCACCGGCTACGTCGAACTCCGACACACCGCGGTCAACGTCTCGGACATCGGCCGTCTCAACGAACTCCTCGGCGACGAGGAGAAGCCGATCCGTCAGCTCGTCGGCGAAATGTTCGACGTCCCCCTGTTCCGACTCATCATGATCGTCGCGATGACGAACGTCGGCAGCATGATCGCCAGCCTCCTCTTTGCCGTGTACGTCCTGCCGTTGTTCGCGACGGAGATCGGCGGGGTCGAGGGCATCTCGCGATTGATGCTCGAAGGCGCCCGCAACAGCGCCGAACTACTCTGGAGGACCGTCTCGTGACCCTGCGGTTCAGTTCGCGCGAACTCCGCGATCTGGCCGTCGCGTGGATTGCCCTCGGGGTCGCCTTCGCCATCTTCTTCGCCGGCGGCGGGAGCCGCGCGGTCTCGATGTTGTTGGAGGCGGGCGTCGTGGGGCCGCTCGTCGTCTCCCTGGTCACCGCCGGCCTCGGCTTTCTCCTTCACGAACTCGCCCACAAGGTCGTGGCGGTCCGGTTCGACCAGATCGCCGAGTTCCGCGCCGACTACAGTATGCTCTTTCTGGCCGTCATGAGCGCCCTCGTCGGATTTCTCTTTGCCGCGCCGGGTGCCGTCCACCACCGTGGTCGGCTCACCCCGCGGGAACACGGCCTCATCGCCCTCGCCGGCCCCGTCACGAACGGCCTGTTGGCCCTCGTCTTCGCGCCCGTCTACGTCGCCGGCCACTTCGTCGGCTCGCCCCTACTCGCCCTCGTCGGCGGCCGCGGCGTCGCGATCAACCTCTTTCTGGCCGCGTTCAACCTCGTTCCCTTCGGCGCGCTGGACGGTCGGACCGTCCTCGACTGGAGTACGGCGGTCTTCGTCCTCACCTTCGTCCCCGCCGCCGCCGTCACCGTGTTCGTGGTGTTCGTCCTCGGCATCGGGTTCTGACCGGCGCCCCCGCTCGCCGGCATTCCGAAGCCTTTTGCTGACTGATCGGTCAGTTACTGTGTGAACGCCGACGACTCGGTCCCCGGACCGACCGACGACATCATGTGTGCGACCTATCGCGCCCTCTGTCGGCACGGCTACGCGAACCTGACGATGCAGGACATCGCCGACGAGTGGTCGAAGAGCAAGCCCGCCCTCCACTACCACTACGACACCAAGCGCGGCCTTCTGCTCGCCTTCCTCGAGCACCTCTTTACCGCCTACACCGACCGCGTCGCGGCGCCCGACGAGGGGTCGCCCCGCGCTCGCCTCGACGCCCTGATCGATGCCGCACTGGATCCGCCGCGCGCGGACGCCCACCGCGAACTCCGGACCGCGCTGTTCGAGGTGAAAGCACAGGCCCCACACGACGAGGCGTTTCGCGAGCGACTGGAACGGTTCGACGACTACCTCGCCGCCGAGATCCGCCGTATCGTCGCCGAGGGCATCGAGGCGGGCGCGTTCCGGGCCGACGCCGACCCGGAGATGGCGGCGGTTCTTCTCGTGACACTCGTCAACGGTGCCCACTCCCGGCGGGTCGCCCTCGGCGCCGCCGACGGCGTTCGCGACGCCATCAACGCCGCCGTCGACGACCATCTCGAGGGGGGCGTGCGATGAACCTCCGGGACCTGTTCAAGTCTCGCGAGGAGTTCGACCTGACCGAGGGCAACGTGGGGCGGCCCCTGTTTTATCTCTCCCTTCCGATCGTCGTCACCAACCTGCTCCAGACGGCGTACAACCTCGCCGACACCTTCTGGATCGGGCAGTACAGCACGGACGCCCTCGCCGCGATCAGTTTCGCCTTCCCGATGGTCTTTCTCATCATCTCACTGGGGATGGGGCTGGCGGTGGCGGGAAGCATCCTCGTTGCCCAGTACACCGGCGCGGACAAAAAGCGGGAAGCCGAGTACGCCGCCTCCCAGACCATCGGGTTCGCATCCGTCGTCTCGGTCGTCATCGGCGCCGTGGCCTACGTCTTCGTCGGCGACGTCCTCGCGCTTCTCGGCCCCGCCCCCGACGTGTTGCGTCTCGCGACCGGGTACATGGAGATCATCTCGCTGGGCATCTTCTTCATGTTCGGCTTTCTGGTGTTCGTCTCGCTCATGCGCGGGTACGGAGACACGATCACCCCCATGCTCGTCATGCTCGGATCCGTCGCGCTCAACGTCGTCCTCGATCCCATCCTCATCTTCGGGTGGGGTCCCTTCCCGCAGTGGGGCATCGAGGGGGCGGCTATCGCCACGGTCTTCTCTCGGGGACTTGCCCTCGTCGTCGGCCTCTGGATCATGTTCACCGGACGACGCGGCGTCCGCATCAGGCTCCGAAGCGTCGTCCCAGACCTCTCCTACGGCCGGCGTCTGATCCGGATCGGCGTCCCTGCCTCCGTCGAGGGGACCGGGCAGGCCGTCGCGATCAACCTCCTCATGTTCATCGTCGGCACCTTCTCGACGCCGGTCGTGGCCGCGTTCGGGATCGGCGTCCGGGTCTTTTCGGTCATCTTCCTCCCCGCCATCGCCGTCTCCCGCGGCGTCGAAACCATGTCCGGCCAGAACATCGGCGCCGGCAAACCCGCCCGGGCCGCGCTGACCGCCCGCGTCGCCGCCCGCACGACGTTTGCCGTCCTCGCCGCCGCGGGCGTGGTGACGTTCCTCTTCGCCGATCCCATCGTCGCGCTCTTTACCGACGACCGGGCCGTGATCGAGGTGGGTGCCACCTTCCTCCGCTATGTCGCTCCCTCCTTCGGCTTCATCGGCATCATGCGCTCGTACAACGGGGGCTTCAGGGGTGCGGGCAAGACGCTTACCGCCGCTGCGATCGCGGTGACGATGCTCGGCGGCATCCGCCTACCCATCGCCTGGGTCGCCTCGCGGGTCATGGGCCCGCCCGGCATCTGGCTCTCCTTTCTGATCTCGAACGTCGCCGGCGCGGTCATCGCCTACGTCTGGTTCCAGCGGGGCACGTGGCGGTCCGCCGACGGCCGTGGGCCGCCGGTCGCCGACGTCACCGACGACCCCGCGACGACCGACGCCGCCGGCAACGACTAAGTGTGACTCCGGCGTAGCTCACGACATGTCAGACGACCAATTTCGGGACCCGACCTTTCACATCTCCGACTGCACGGCACCGTCGACCACGGTTGTCGCCGGCTTCTCGTCGTTCGGCCTCGCCGGCCTCACTGCCGCCGACTATCTCGTCGATCACCTCGGCTTGGAGGAGACCGGCCACGTCACCGCGGAGTCGCTGCCGTCGATCACTCCCTTCGAGGACGGCACCCCCCGCCACCACTCGCGGTTTTTCTCCAGCCCCGACGTCGATCTGACCGTCTTCGTCAACGAACTCTTCTTGCCGGCCTGGGCTGCCGACCCCTTCGCCGACGCCCTGCTCGACTGGACCGACGGCCACGACGTGAGCGAGATCCTCACCCTCTCCGGAATCCCCTACGCCCACGGCCCGGACGCTCACGACGCCTTCTACGTCGCCTCCGACGACTACCGCGAACACCTCCTCGACGGGATCGACATCCAGCCGATGGGAAAGGGATTTCTCGACGGCATCAACGGCGCGCTCATGTACCGCGGTATCGAGTCCGACCTCCGGACGGCCGTGTTCATCACGCCCGTCCACGCACAGGTGCCCGACGTCCCTGCCGCCATCCGACTCATCGAGGCCTTCGACCACGTCTATGATCTCGGCGTCGATTCCGCACCGTTGGAGGAGTTCGCCCGAAACGTCGAGCAGTACTACCAGGACCTCGCCGCCCGGCAGGCCGAGGTCGACGAGAGCCAGGTGCCCGAGGATCGGATGTACATGTGATCACAGCCACCCCTCCGAGCGGAAGTATCCGAGCATGATTCCCGCGGTGAGTGCCATCCCCAACATGACCGCCGGATAGCCGAAGCGCCAGCCGAGTTCGGGCATGTTGTACGGCTCGCCGCCGAAGTTCATCCCGTAGACGCCGACCACGAACGTCAGCGGAAGGATGATCGTCGCGACGACGGTCAGGCGCTTCATCACCTCGTTCGTCGACTGCGAGAGCGTGTTGAGGTAGATGTCCCGGGCACCGCTGGCCAGATCACGGTACGTCTCGACGAGTTCGACGTGTTGGACCAGGTGGTCGTACACGTCACGGAAGTACTTCTCCGTCGACGTTCCGACGTGCTCGGCGTCGCCCCGCGAGAGCACACTCACCGCGTCGCGGGTCGGCCAGACGATCCGCCTGATCGACAGCAACTCCCGACGCAGGCTGTTGAGGATCTCCAGGGTCTCAGTGTCGGGGTCGTCGATGATGCGGTCCTCGACGGCCTCGATGTCGCGTCCGATCTCGTCGAGGATATTGAAGTACTCGTCGACGATGGCGTCGAGGATCCGGTAGGCGGTGAAATCCGCATCGCGGCCGAGCAGACGCGGCTCCTCGCGGCTCACGCGATCCCAGACCGTTCCGACGGCGGCCGTCTCCTCGATAGCGACCGTGACGATCCAGTCGTGGCCGAAAAACAACCCCACGGGCTGATCGCTGATCTCCTCTTCGAACGTCGTCTCGCCGCCGCGGAGGCGCGCACTCTTCACCAAGACGAACGTGTGTTCCGGAAACACCTCGACTTTCGGTGCGGCGTTGCTCCGTACGTCGTCGATCTCGAGGGCGTGGAGGCCGAAGACCTCGCTCACACGGGCGAGTTCCTCCTCGGTCGGGGTCGAGAGTCGAACCCACGTCGTCCCCGTCGCAACCCGGGCCTCCTGGAGCGTCGCGGCGTCCGTTTCCTCGGCACTCTCGACGGCCCCGGAGTCGTAGACGACCGTCCGGACGGTCACGTACGCTCCCTCCGGTGGTCGCCGACCGCGACGAGCGTGATACCGACCATGACCGCCGTAAGCGAGAACGCACGTCCCGGGTAGGCAACGGCCACGCCCGCCAGGTATCCGCCGATACCGGCGACCGACAGGGCGGCGCCGGCCAGAAACGTTCGGTCCATACCACCCTTCTCACGTGGACAAGCAAATATCTCGGCCGCCGCAAACGGTGTGCTTTTGCCCTCGGCCCACGCCGTGTGGCGCATGAGCGACGACGACGAGGAGGAACTCACGTACGCGGCGGCCGGCGTCGATATCGCCGAGAGCGAGGCGGCGACGGCCGCACTCGTCGGCGCCGTCGGCGAGAGCACGGGTGACTACGCCGGACTCCTCGACATCGGCGACCGATATCTGGGGTTGGCGACCGACGGCGTGGGTACGAAGCTCCTCGTCGCCGAGGCGCTCTCCGATTACTCGACCGTCGGTATCGACTGTATCGCGATGAACGCGAACGATCTCGTCGCCGCGGGCGTCCGGCCGATCGCGTTCGTCGACTATCTGGCGGTCGACGACCCCGACGAGCGCTTCGCCGAACAGATCGGCGACGGACTCGCCGAGGGCGCCGAACGCGCCGGCATCGAACTCGTGGGCGGCGAGACGGCGGTGATGCCGGAGGTCGTCTCCGGACTCGATCTCGCGGGGACCTGTGCCGGTCTCGCGGCCAAGGACGCCATCTTTCCGGGAAGCGCCGAGGTGGGCGACGCGCTCGTCGGCGTGCCATCCTCGGGTATCCACTCGAACGGCCTCACGCTGGCTCGCGAAGCCGTCACGCGCCGGGGCGAGTACACCGATCCCTGTCCGTTCGGCGACTACGACCGCCTCGGCGACGCCCTGCTCGAACCGACGCGGATCTACACGGATCTCCTCGATCCGATGCGGACCCACGGGGTCCACGCCGCCGCTCACGTCACCGGCGGCGGATGGACGAACCTCCACCGCCTCGGCGACGCCCGCTACGTGATCGACGATCCGTTCGATCCCCACCCCGTATTCGACTTCGTGCAGGAAGCCGGCAACGTCTCCGACGAGGAGATGCACCGCACGTTCAACATGGGGACGGGGTTCGTAGCCGCGCTCGATCCGGCCGACGCCGACGCCCTGGCCGCGGCGGTCGACGGGAGAGTGATCGGCCGCGTCGAGGACGGCGACGGCGTCTCGATCCGCGGCCTGACGCTGTAGGTGGCGAGCAGGTGTCGTCGGCGACGGCGCCGGAACGGGGTCGACACGCGACTGCGTACCCGTCCCGGGCGGGCGGTCAGGTCACGCCCCGCGATGGCCGCCATCCCGTCAAAAACCCTCGGACGACGCCGTCCGTGTCTCAGGAGAGCGCCGCTGCGATGTCCGCTTCGGTGATGATACCGACAGCCTCGCCGCTCTCGGTCACGATGACCGCCTTGTAGTAGTCGAGCAGGTTACTGATTTTGTCGACCGAATCCTCGCGGGAGACCGTCGGGAACTGCTCGCTCATGATCTCGGCGACGGCTTTCTGCCCGACGTTCTCGCCCTCGTGGCGAATGTCGCTGAAGCTGATCGAGCCGACCGGCAGCCCGTTTTGCAACACCGGCAACTGTGAGAAGGCCGCTTCCTCCATCCGACGCTCGGCGTCGGCCACGGAGTCGTCCGGCGCGACGCTGACCAGCGTTTCGTTCATCAGATCCTCCGCCCGGACGACACTCCCCTCGGCCTCGTCGAGGGCGGCGACGATCCGGCGGAGCGTCGAGAGTCGCGGGTCGACGTCCCCGCCCTCGATTCGTGCGATCAGTGGCTGGGAGACTCCGGCCATCTCGGCGAGCGCGCTCTGTGTCAGATCCAGGGAGGTCCGGCGCTCCCGCAGGTCCTGCGGCGTCGGTAGATCCATGGGGCCTAATAACCAATGGTTATTAAAATTACTTTCGACCGCCGTGGCCCCCAAGACTTATGTGAAATCTGACGAGAACTGACGTCCGTATGCCCGAGTGCCAGAACTGTGGTGCGTTCGTCACGCGGGATTACGCCCGGGTGTTCACGCCGAACGGCGTCGAGGATCCGCGCGTGTGCCCCCGCTGTGAGGATATGGTCCGTGACGGCGCTGACGTTCGTAACGCTCGCTCCCCCCGCAACTCCTGACGCCGCCCCCGTCTTTCCCACCTCGTCCCGCAAGTGGAAGGGGCGGGAATCGAACCACGCGAAGCCATGCGCCGACCGGAGTCGGTCGACGACCCGTCGACCGCCCCACGTAGGCGGTGGACGGCGTACGCTCTACCACTGAGCCACCCTTCCACCACGAGCGTACGCCGACGAGTCACTAATACGCACCGGCCACCGTCAGTCCCCGTTCCCAGGTTGGAGGGCGAGCGTGACGACGCTTCCGGCGGCCTCGTCCGTGAAGGAGACGTCTCCGCCGGCGGCCGTGGCGGTCCAGTGGACCAGCCAGAGGCCGAGACCACTCCCGTGTTCTAGGGGGGTTTCGAGTCCCTCGTGCAACACGTCGCGTTCGGTCTCGGGGATGCCGGGCCCGTTGTCGGCCACGTGGATTCGCGTATACTCGTCGTCGCCGCTCGCGCTCTCGACGGTCAACCGCACCCAGGGCCGGTCGGTGTCGTTGTGTTCGATCGCGTTCTCGAGGAGATTCTGGACCGCGATAGTGAGGAGTTTCGCGCTCGGGACGATCACCGCCGTCGTCGACGGGATATCGGACTCGACGACTGCGTCGGGATGCGCCTCCCGCAACCCTTCCAGCAGCGGTTCGATGTGGGCTTTCAGGACGACGCGTTCGGCGGTGTCGCCGGTATCCTTGGCCGTCTCGACCAGTAACCGGACCTGCTCGCTCAACTCGATCAGGCACTCTGCCGTCTCCGCGATCCGTTCGGCGGCGACCGCCGCCTCCTCGTCGTCGCTCCGCCCGAGACGGTCGGCCCACCCTGTGATGAGGTTCATTCGGTTTCGGAGGTCGTGACGCAACACCCGGTTTGCGACCTTCAGACGGCGGTCGTACCGGTGACGATCGGTCACGTTCCGGTAGCGGAGGACGTATCCCACCACCCGGCCGTGGTGATCCGACAGCGTCGACCGGGTCACGTCGTAGACGCGCCGTTGCTGATCGACGATCGCCGTCAGGGTCGTCCCGTCGACGTTCTCCGGCGTCGAGCCATCCGCCGTCGCCGGGAGACACTCCCGAATCGGTTCCCCCTCGGTCGGATCGTCGAGGATCAGTGCCGCGGTCGGATTGAACGTGACGATCCGTTCGGACTCGTCGAGGACGACGAAGCCGTCGTCGGCGTCGGCGATGAGGCGCTTTCTCGCGACCGGGACGCGTTCGAGGAGGTCGAACCGGAACAGCGCCAGGCCGAAACACGGGCCGGTGACGATGAACGCGAACGGCGTGAAGTCGACGGCCGGGAGTGGGGACCAGTTCAGCCCGAGCGAGAACGTCGCGTTCGCCACGAGCGGCGGGATCGCCCCGAGTACCAGTAGTCCCGCCTGCGTCCGGTACAGCGTCGACCGGATCGTCGCCAGGACGAGGAACCCGAATCCAACCGACATCGCGATGTACGCGTACGCGATGTGGAGATAATACCCCGGACCGAAGGCGAGACCGAGGGCCTGCGTGGACCCGTACGAGACGAGCGTCGCCTCGTGCCAGACGAGTCCGTGGGACGGGTTCGTGAGCGTCAACAGGCCGAAGACGATCGGATCGAGGACTATGATCGCCCGCACGAGACGGGTGAGCCAGTCGCAGCGGTTCGTGTACTGGACCGCAAAGAGAAACCAGAGGGTTGGTACCGGCCCCCCGATGGCGAGTGCGACGCGTTGCCAGGCGAGTTGAGCGTCGAGTGTGGCGAACCCGAGTTGAACGCCGTAGACCAGCGCCCAGCCGGCAAGCGCCGTGATGAGTGCGAGAAACGCCTTCGCACCGGGCTCAGATCGGTGTTTCCACCCCGCGACGGCGACGAGACACAACAGGCCGGCCGCGGCGATACCGAGGAGGGTGTAGAGGGTCGGGTCCCACGCCACTCCCGGAGGTGAGACGAGCGGATACAAAAACGCTCCGCCGGTACACCCGCTACTGGAAGCCGATGCGACCACCGCTTCCGCGTTCGGCGAAGCTCTCGCCGCCGCCACCCTTGAACTGTTCTTCGATACGTTCGTAGTAGTCCATAATCTCGTCGGTGATCGTGGGGCGGACGTTCTCCATCGCCTGCCGGAAGTGACGCATCTCCACTTCCTCGGCGTCGTCGTCCTCGCGGAGCGCGACCATCGCCGCCTCGCGGGCGATGCTCTCCAGGTCGGAGCCGACGTAGCCGTCCGTGATCTCCGCGATCTCGCGCAGACTCACGTCGGGGGCGAGCGGCGATTGCTGTGTGTGGATCCGCAGGATCTGCTCGCGGCCCTCCTGTTCCGGTTCGCCGATGAACACGAGGCGGTCGAACCGCCCCGAGCGGAGGAGTGCGGGATCGATCATGTCCGGACGGTTGGTCGCCCCGATGACCATGACGTCACCCATCTCTTCCAGTCCGTCGAGTTCGGTCAGCAGCTGGTTGACCACTCGCTCGGAGACGTTGTTGCCGACCTCGTTACCTCGCGAGGGGGCAAGCGAGTCGAGTTCGTCGAAGAAGATGACCGTCGGGGCCACCTGCCGTGCCTTCCGGAAGGTCTGTCGGATCGCCTTCTCGGATTCGCCGACCCACTTCGAGAGGAGCTGTGGCCCCCTGACCGAGATGAAGTTGGCGTTCGTCTCGTTGGCCACCGCCTTCGCCATCAGCGTCTTCCCCGTTCCCGGCGGCCCGTACAGCAGGACGCCCTTCGGGGGCTCGATACCCATGCGGTCGAACTTCTGGGGCGAGGAGAGCGGCCACTCGACCGCCTCTTTGACGTTCTGTTTGGGCTCCTCTAGGCCCCCCACGTCGTCCCACGTGATCTTCGGGAGTTCGACCAGTACCTCCCGCATCGCGGAGGGTTCGACCTCGCCCAGCGCGCCCCCGAAGTCGTCACGCTTGACGATCATGCGGTCGATCAGGCTCGGCGGGATGTCCTCCTCGTCGAGATCGATCTCGGGGAGGTACCGCCGGAGCGCCTTCATCGCGGCCTCCTTGGTCAGGCTCTCGATGTCCGCGCCGACGAAACCGTGAGTCTCGTCGGCGAGGTGATCGAGGCTCACATCGTCCGAGAGCGGCATGCCGCGGGTGTGGATCTGGAGGATCTCCTTGCGGCCCGCCTCGTCGGGGACGCCGATCTCGATCTCGCGGTCGAACCTGCCGGGGCGCCGGAGGGCGGGGTCGACGCTGTCGACCCGGTTGGTGGCCGCGATGACGATGACCTGACCCCGGGTCTCCAATCCGTCCATCATCGTCAGCAGTTGGGCGACGACCCGGCGTTCCACCTCGCCGGTTACATCCTCGCGTTTGGGAGCGATTGAGTCGAGTTCGTCGATGAAGATGATCGACGGCGACTCGTCTTTGGCGTCCTCGAAGATCTCGCGCAACTGCTGTTCGGACTCGCCGTAGTACTTGGAGATGATCTCGGGACCCGCGATCGAGAAGAAACTCGCGGAGGTTTCGTTGGCGACGGCCTTCGCTAGCAGGGTCTTCCCCGTCCCGGGCGGGCCATGGAGGAGGACGCCCTGCGGGGGCTCGATTCCCAACTTCTTGAAGATCTGCGGGTGTTTCATCGGGAGTTCGACCATCTCCCGGACGCGCTGGATCTCGTTTTGCAGACCGCCGATGTCCTCGTAGGTGATGCCGCCTCCGGTCTTCTCGAACCCCGAGATGGGCTCTTCCCGCAGTTCGACGTCGGTCTCCTCGGTGACCAGACAGACGCCGTCGGGTTCGGTCTCGACGGCGATCAGCGGGATGGCCTGTCCCGGAGAGCGCATGAACGGGTGGTTCGTACTCGACATGACGGGCACGATGTCGCGTTCGACCACCGGGCGCTTGAGGATCTGCCGTTTCACCATGCCGGCGGCGTCGGAGCCGAACTGGACGCTCGCCTCCTCCGGCGGCGCGAGGACGAGCGTCTCCGCTTTCGTCGCCTCGGCCTTGCGGATGGTGACGCGTTCGCCGATGCCCACGTCCGCGTTCTGCCGGGTGAAGCCGTCGATCCGAACGGTGTCGGTGTTCCAGTCCTGCCGATCGGCACGCCACACCTTCGCAGCCGTCGTGTCGGCCCCCTCGATTTCGATGATATCACCTGGCGATAGCTTCAGGTGAAGCAACGTATCGGGGTCCAGTCTGGCGATGCCGCGTCCCGAGTCGTTCGGGTACGCTTTCGCCACTTCGAGTTGCACTTCGTTCATGATGTACCCGCGAGGATGGTGATGATTCGACGGTGATGCGGGATAAGTTTGTTGTTACCCGGAATCTCGGGGACCGGATCCGCAGCGGATTGTGTCATGATATAGCATACGTCCGGGCGGTACAAACCCTTGCCGATCCGGGGGCGGTCGCAAGCCGTTTGCCCGTCGAACCCGAGCGACGGAGTATGCACACGCTCGCGTTCGACGGGCGCACGGGAGCGAGCGGCGACATGCTCCTGGCCGCCCTGGTCGCCGCCGGCGCCGATCCGTCCGTTCTCGACCCCGTCGAGGCGGCACTCGACGTTCGCTACGTGGTCGGCTCGACGACGAGAGCCGGGATCGAGGCGACCACCGTCGACGTACTCGTCGACGGGGACGGCAGTGGGGCGACGGATCGTGGGGGGACGACCGACGACCACGACCACGACCACGATCACGATCACGACCACGACCACGACCATCACCACGACCACGACCATCACCACGATCACGACCATCACCACGACCACGACCACGCGGAGGGATCCGGTCCCCACCGAACCTATCCGGCAGTCGTCGCCCTCGTCGAGGACATGGATCTCCCCGCCGCCGTCGAACGCGACACCCTCGCGGTCTTCCGTCGCCTCGGCGAGGCGGAGGCGACGGTCCACGGCACCGATCTCGACGACACGGCGTTCCACGAGGTCGGCGCCGACGACGCCATCGCCGACGTGGTCGGCACCTGTCTCCTCGTCGCGGACCTCGGCGTCGAACGGATCGTAACGACGCCCGTCGCGGTCGGCGGCGGCACGGTGTCGATGAGCCACGGCACCTACCCCGTTCCGGCACCGGCGGTCACCGAGAGCCTGACCGACGCCGACTGGTCGGTCCGGGGCGGTCCCGTCGACCGGGAACTTCTCACGCCCACGGGGGCGGCGATCCTCGCCGAACTCGCCGACGGCGTCGATCACCTGCCCACGCTCGACGTCACGGCCACGGGGTACGGCGCGGGCGACGCCGACCTCTCCGACCATCCGAACGTCCTCCGGGCCGTCGTCGGCGACGGGACGGGCGGCCTTCGCCGGGAGTCCATCTCGGTGCTCGAAACCACCCTCGACGACACCACGCCCGAGGTACTCGGAAGCCTCCACGAGTCGCTGGCCGAGGTCGGGGCACTCGACGTATCGGCCGTCCCGACGACGATGAAGAAGTCGCGACCGGGCCACCTGATCAAGGTGATCGTCGATCCGGCGGACGCCGACGCCGTCGCACGCCGTCTCGCGGAGGAGACGGGAACGCTCGGAGTCCGCGAGGGGAGCGCCGACCACCGCTGGGTCGCGGACCGCGCGTTCGAGACGGCCTCCATCACGGTCGACGGCGAGGCGTACGGCGTGGCGGTGAAAGTCGCGAGCGACGCCGACGGGACGGTCTACGACGTGAGCGCGGAGTACGACGACGCCCTCGGGGTCGCCCGGGAGACGGGCCTCCCCGTCCGCGAGGTGTTGCGGCGGGCCGAGGCGGCGGTCCGGGACTGAACGACACCGTTTCCGGACTCCGTGACGAGGCACCGGTATGGAGCGAACACGCGTCTCCTCGGGCACCGAGTGGGAATCGGCGGTCGGCTACTCGCGGGCGGTCCGGGCGGGCGACGAGATTCACGTCTCCGGTACGACGGCGACCGACGACGACGGCGACGTCGTCGCACCGAACGACCCCGGCGCACAGACTCGGCGCGCCCTCGCGAACGTCGAGGCGGCGCTTGCCGAACGCGACGCGTCGCTGTCCGACGTGGTGCGGACCCGCCTGTTCGTGACCGACATCGACGACTGGGAGGCGGTCGGCCGCGCCCACGCCGAGGCGTTCGGCGACGTTCGGCCGGCCACCTCGATGGTACAGGTGGAGCGACTGATCGACCCACGCTTGGTGGTCGAGGTGGAGGCGACGGCGACGGCGCCGAGGGACGACTATCGTCGCGACTGAACCGGTGTGGACAGCCGCTCGTACGACGTGCTGCCATCGGCTGTGAAACGACGGTCAATCGCTCCCTTGGCCCTCGCGGTGTTCGTCGAGGGCCTCCTCGACGGTGAGGTCGCCGGCGGCGACCCGCCGGGCGAGTCGGTCGTCGATGGTGCGGTCGTCGGTCGAGACGCGGCGGGAGCGGTCCTTGATCCGCTGGAGTTCCCCCGCCGTGGGATCGACCTCCCGCGAGTCGACCCGTTCGCCCTCCAGACGAGCGATGTTGACCGCGGCGAGTACGTCGCCCATGCCCCGAGCGCCGGTGCCGAGATACGGCGTCGTCCCCGTCTCGTCGACGAGTTCGACGGTGACGTCGTCAAGGTCGTTGACGAGACGGGCCCCCTGCAGGCGGGCGCCGTCGCCGATCCGGACCAGCGGGTCGACCGCGTCCGCGACCTCCCGGCGGACGACGTCGACGGCGTCGGAAAGTGGGACGTGGAAGGCGGCGACGACCGTCTCGCCCGAGAGGACGGCGATGCCGGGGCGGGTGCCGGGATCGACGCCGACGACGGTTCGTCCATCGCTCCCTCGGAGGAGCGCGAGCGCCTCGTCGACGGCGCGGCGCGCCTCGTCGGCCGTCGCCGTGACGCGGTCGGCGTCCGCCACGTCGGCCGCGAGGTCGTCGTCTGGCGCCGTGACGACGACCGACGCCCGGTCGGGGAGGTCGGCGTCCGGTTCGACCGTGGTGAACGCCACGCCGCGCTCCCGGAGGCGGTCGACGACCTCGTGGTACAGCTCGAAATCCGCGGTGGCGACGACGATCACGGCCACTCTTGGGCGCCGTGGGAGGTAAAACGTGTCGTGGTCGTCGGGAGGTCCCCTCGCCACGCTCCGCCAGTCCCCGACACGGCCCGGTGTCGAGGGTTTATGATCCGGAGCGACCGAGGGGGAGTGTGTCCGAGTCAGAGCCAGCGCCAGTACCGACCGGCTGTGCCCCGCTCGACGACCTCCTGGGCGGCGGGTTCGAACGCGGGACCGTGACGCAGGTGTACGGCCCGCCGGCCGCCGGCAAGACGAACCTCGCGCTCTCGGCGGCCGTGCAGGTCGCCGCCGCCGGCGGAACCGCGGTGTACGTCGACACCGAGGGACTCTCGATCGACCGGTTCCGACAGCTCGCGGCGGCTGTGGTCGGCGACGACGGGGACGAGGACCTGGCGGCGGTCACCTCCCGCATCGTCGTCACCGAGGCCCACGACTTCGCCGAACAGGAGGAGGCCGTCCGCGACGCCGCAGACTTCGCGCCGCGGGCGGAGCTGATCGTCCTCGACAGCGCCACCGGGTTCTACCGGCTCGAACGCACCGACGGCGACGAGGGCGAAACGCTCCGGCGAGTGGGCCGGCAGGTGACCCACCTGCTGTCGCTCGCGCGGAAACACGACCTCGCGGCCGTCGTCACGAATCAGGTGTTCACCGACCCGGACGCCGATCGGGCGCGGGCGCTCGGCGGCCACACCCTGAACCACTGGACCGGGACGGTGATCCGGCTGGACCGGTTCCGCGGCGGCAACCGCCGGGCGACGCTGGAGAAACACCGGTCGAAGCCGGCCGGCGAGACGGCAACGTTCCGGATCACCGCCGACGGACTGGCCGCCGGCGAGGAGAGTCGGAGTCTATAGCTCGCCGAGCTTCCGGAGGAGCTGCCCGCGGTACTGCTCATCGGCGATCAGACCCTTCAGTTCGAGGACGTTACGCTCCAGCGTGTCGGCGGCGACGTGGAAGGCGTGGTCGGCGCCGTAGCCCTCTCCGGAGCCCGCGACCTGGCCGCGGTTGGTCCGCAGGCGGATCTGACACTGGATCAGGGGCGTACCGCGAAGCTTCTCCTTGTGTTCGTGGAACCGCACGTGGGCGTGCTGGACCTGCATCTCCTGGTACTTGTCGGCCACGTCGGTAATCCCCTCGACGATCTCCTCGCGAGCGATGGTGTCCAGCAGGGCGACGTTGGTGATCTGTACGTCCATCTGGCCCTCCTCGGTGAACGTGAGCGCGCGGAGCACGTCCGTCTTCGTGAGCACGCCCGCCACGAGGTCGTCCGCTTCTTCGCTCGGCGTAACGACCAGTCCCGACACGTCGTTGTCGAGCATCGTCCGCACGGCGTCCTCGACGGTCGCATCGGCGGTGGTCGTCAGCACCGGACTGGTCATCAGGTCGTAGACGGGCAGGTCGAGCATCCGATCGAGGTCGCCACGGCGGTCGCCCCGTCCCTGCCGATCGGCGTCGCGGACGACGAAGTCCACGATGTCGTGGGTCGTCAGGACCCCGACGAGGGAGCCGTCGCCGTCGACGACTGGCAGCCGCGAGATGCCGTGTTCGCGCAGGCGGTTGATGGCCTGCCCGACGTGGGACTTCTCCCCGACCGAAATCACGTCCTTGGTCTGGATCTGTTCGACCGTCAGTGCGTCGAGACTGTCCAGCACCGACTCCAGAATGGCGTCGGCCGTGACGATTCCCCACAGGTTCTCGCCCTCGTAGACGGGCGCGACCTTGGTGCCGCCCTCGACGAGGACGCGTGCGACTTCCCGGACGTCCTCCGTGCGATCGACTCGCGGGGCGGACTTCATCAGCACGCTCGCCTTGGTGTCGTCTTCGATCCGGGAGCGGATCAGGTCCCGCTCGCCGATGACGCCCGCATACTCGCCGTCCCGAGTCACGATGAGACCCTTCGGGTTCTCACGTTCGAAGATCGAGCGGATCTTTCCCAGCCGCTCGCCCGCGTCGACTTCGATGTACTCGGGGGTCGCAATATCGGCAATATCCATGGCTACACGTGGATCATCCGGTGGCTTGAAACTTGTTTCTTCAGCGTGACGCCGTGATAGTCGGTGCGTCGATCCATGGTACCACTCGTCTTCCCGGTCGTCCGGTGACGGCCTCGGGAGGGTAGTCGGGGACCCCGGAGCGCTCGCCGTGTGCCGACACCGGACCACGTGCGTGTCACGTCGGCGCACCGACGGTATCGAGTCGTTCCGGTGTCCGGTCTCCTCGATGAGGGGTCCGAACCGGAAACACGGGTTCGCAGACGCCCGAGTTGGCGGCCCCTACACCCGGGCAGACCGACGACGTCCATCGGCCGACTCGGCGACCCCGTCGACGGCCACGAAGTATTCAAACCCTCGGAGCGTCTCCACGGACGGGTCCCGAACTACCCCCTGTACCATCGTTCCACCCGGGACCCCTCCCTCATCGCGTGCGGTCGCCGGCGCGACCCGCGCCGACGCGCCGGTACCGCCGCCCCCTCCGCCCACGACGAACACCACGGCTACGCGACGTGTTCCAAGAGAAGAGGGCGGCAACAATGCTTTCGTGGGCAGGATTGGAGTTCCTGATCGCGAGTTGGCATGTCGCAACGGCGGGCGTCACCCACCCCAGCGCCTGCCGACCCCGGCCGCCCTCCGTTGTCTCCGTTTGGACACATTGCAATTAAATGTTCTTCCCGGAGTGGTACTTAATCATCGTTGACAACCGGTTCGCCCGGCGGCCCGGTCACTCCGACGTCCGCCGTTCGTCCTCGGTCCGATATCACAGCATCGCCCCGTAGACGGCTCCGGCGACGACCGACTGAACGATCGGTGGGCGTCAGGAGAGGCGCGTGGCTACCCTCCGTGAAAGCACCGTAGAACGGGAGTGGGTTGGGGCAGATTTGAACTGCCGGCCTCCTCCATGTCAAGGAGGTGTCATAACCGGACTAGACTACCAACCCTGTCGCGTCGCGCTTTCGAACGCATCTCTACGTACCGGCGGCCAGTAATTGAACCTTTCGGAACGCCTTCCGGCGGGGTGATTCCGGGGGAATTAAACGGCGCTCTGTGGGGGCGCGGGCCGCGACCGCACGTCTGCGTGCGATCCTGGAGAGCGCTGGCCCGGAGGACGCCCGACGATGGGTTTAAGAGGATGTATATATTTGTTCATTGTAACCCGGACTAATACACTGGTGTTCATCCATGCAGGATTATATCGAACGCGTTACCGACGGCGAGGATCTGACACGGGAGGAGGCACGGGACGCGGCCCGGATAGTCTTCGAGGAGGCGACCGAGGCCCAGATCGGGGCGCTGCTCGCGGCGCTCAGATCGAAAGGCGAGACGGAGACGGAGATCGCAGGGTTCGCCCAGGGGATGCGCGATGCGGCACGGACCATCGACCCCGAGCGCACGCCGTTGGTCGACACCTGCGGTACCGGCGGCGACGACTACGATACGATCAACGTCTCGACGACGAGCGCCATCGTCGCCGCGGGCGCGGGCGCCGCCGTCGCCAAGCACGGCAACTACTCGGTCTCCTCTACCTCGGGAAGTGCGGACGTACTGGAGGTAGCGGGTGTGGACGTCGAGGCCGAACCGCCGGCGGTCGAGGAGGCCATCGAGCGCGAGGGTATCGGCTTCATGCTCGCGCCCGTCTTCCACCCCGCCATGAAGGCCGTCATCGGTCCCCGGAAGGAACTCGGGATGCGGACGGTGTTCAACGTGCTCGGCCCGCTAACGAACCCCGCCGGCGCCGACGCACAGGTGGTCGGCGTCTACGACCCCGACCTCGTGCCCGCCCTCGCCCGGGCACTCGCCCAGATGGACGTCGAGCGTGCGATGGTGGTTCACGGCGCCGGCATGGACGAGATCACGATCCACGACGCCACGAGGGTCGCCGAGGTCGACGGCGAGGACGTGACGGAGTACACCCTCACGCCGGCCGATATGGGGCTGGAGCGGGCGCCCATCGAGGCGGTTGCGGGTGGGGATCCCGAGGCGAACGCGGCCGATCTCCGCGGTATCGTCGAGGGCGAGGTCGGGGGTGCGAAACGCGACATCATCCTCGCGAACGCGGGTGCAGCCCTCTACGTCGCCGGCATCGCCGACGACCTCTCGGACGGGGTCGACGCGGCCCGTGAAGCCATCGACACCGGCGCTGCCGCCGCGAAACTCGACGATCTGCGAGGCACCTGATGGTCCGGGCGAAGATCTGCGGCGTGACGACCGAGGCGGACCTGCAGGCGGTCGCCCGTGCGGGCGCCGACGCAGTCGGCGTCATCTCGGAGGTGTCGGTCGATACGCCCCGAGAGATCGCGCCGGAACGGGCCGCCGACCTCGTGGCCACCGCGCCCCCGTTTCTCTCGACGGTCCTGGTGTCGATGCCCGACTCGCCGTCCCGGGCGGTCGAACTCGCCGGTGCCGTCACGCCCGACGCAGTCCAGTTGCACGGCGACTTCGAGGCCGCGGACGTACGGTACGTACGCCGGGAGGCGCGGACGGACGTGATCGTGGCCGTCGACGCGGCCGACGCCGACCGCGCCCGGACCTACGACGGCGTCGCCGACGCCGTCCTGCTTGACTCGACGACCGAGTCCGGCGCGGGCGGGACGGGCGAGACCCACGACTGGGACACTGCGGCCGATCTGGTCGACGATCTCTCGACGCCGGTCATCCTCGCGGGTGGTCTGACCCCGGAGAACGTCGCCGAGGCGATCCGGACGGTCGGTCCCTACGCGGTCGACGTATCGAGCGGCGTCGAACGTCGGGGTGGCGAGAAACACCACGAGGCGGTCAGGGCGTTCGTCCGTGGCGCCGATGTGGAGGTGTCGGGATGAGCCCCGACGGCGACCGGGCGACCTTCGTCGACTCGCTCGCCGACCGCGACGAGGCGGTCGTCGCCCGCCTCGCCGTCACCCTCGACGCCGAGACGACGCCGCTGTCGGCCTACGCCGCGCTCGACGACCGCAGCGACTACGGGTTCCTCCTGGAGAGCGCGGAGAAGACGCCCTCCAGCGATCCGGAGGGCGCATTCACGTCCGGCGAGGGGACGGATCGCCACGCGCGCTTTTCGTTCGTCGGGTACGACCCCGATGCGGTCGTCTCGGTCACGGGGACGGACGTGACCGTCGAGTCACTCGGCGGGCCGGCGGCGACGGTGGTCGCCGAACGGGCCGGGACTGGCCTCGGGGACGACGCCGACGTCCTCGATGCCCTTCGCACCGCTCTCCCCGACCTCGATCGTGTCGGGTTCCCGTCCGCGGATCGCCAGCATCTCGATGGGGGCCTGGTCGGCTTTCTCGCCTACGACGCCGTCTACGACCTCTGGCTCGACGAGGTCGGCGTGGAGCGTCCCGACCCCGTGGTTCCCGACGCGGAGTTCGTCCTGACGACGCGGACGCTCGCGTTCGACCACGCCGAGGGGACCGTCCGGCTTGTCTTCACGCCGGTCGTCGAACCGGACGCCGACCCCGGCGCACTCTTCGATGCGCTCCGCGAGGAGGCCACCGAGATCGAGCGGACGCTCGTCGGCGCGGAGACGCCCGACCCTGGCGGCTTCGTGAAGACCGGCGAGAGTGCCGGTCCCCGCGAGGCGTACGAGGACGCGGTCCGTCGGGCGAAAGATCACGTCCTCGATGGCGACATCTACCAGGGTGTGATCTCCCGGAAGCGGGAACTCACCGGCGAGATCGATCCGCTCGGCCTGTACGAGTCGCTCCGTGCGGTCAACCCCTCGCCGTACATGTATCTCCTCCGTCACGACGACCGTTCGATCGTGGGCGCCAGCCCCGAGACGCTGGTGTCGGTGCGGGGCCAGCGTGTCGTCTCGAACCCCATCGCGGGCACCTGTCCGCGTGGCTCGGGCCCCGTCGAGGACCGTCGCCTCGCCGGCGAGATGCTCGCCGACGGGAAGGAGCGCGCCGAACACACCATGCTGGTGGATCTGGCGCGCAACGACGTGCGACGCGTCTCGGAGCCGGGGTCGGTCCGCGTCGAGGAGTTCATGAACGTCCTGAAGTACTCCCACGTCCAGCATATCGAGTCGACGGTGACCAGCACGCTCGCGACCGGGACGGATCCGGGCGCCGGCGGCGAGCGACTCCCGCCGTTCGACGCCTTCGACGCGACGCGAGCGACGTTCCCCGCCGGGACGCTCACGGGCGCGCCGAAGGTGCGGGCGATGGAGATCATCGACGATCTGGAACGGGAGCCTCGCGGCGTCTACGGCGGCGGCGTCGGCTACTACTCGTGGTCCGGCGACGCCGAGTTCGCCATCGTCATCCGGACGGCGACGGTCGAGCGCGGAACGGCGGATCACATCACGGTTCAGGCGGGGGCGGGCATCGTCGCCGACAGCGACCCGACGAGCGAGTACGAGGAGACCGAACAGAAGATGGGGGGGGTCCTCGACGCGCTCGAACGCTTGGAGACGACCGCCCCCGAACCGGAGGCCCGCCGATGAGGGTCCTCGTGATCGACAACTTCGACTCCTTCACGTACAACCTCGTCGAGTACATCTCGGACCACCCCGACCCGCTGACCGGCGAGCCGATCGCGGTCGAGGTGCTGAAAAACACCGCCAGCCTCGACGAGGTTCGGGCCGTCGATCCGGACGCCATCGTCGTGAGTCCGGGACCGGGACATCCGAAAAACGACCGCGACGTCGGCGTGACCAACGCGGTCTTCCGGGAGGTGAGCCCGACGGTGCCGACCCTCGGGGTCTGTCTCGGCCTGGAAGCGGCCGTCTACGCCTACGGCGGCACGGTAGGACACGCTCCGGAACCGATCCACGGCAAGGCCTACCCCGTCGACCACGACGGCGAGGGCGCCTTCGCCGGACTCCAGCAGGGGTTCCGGGCCGGGCGATACCACTCGCTGGTGGCGACGACCGTCCCCGACTCCTTCGAGGTGACGGCGACGACGACCCACACCGACGCCGAGGGCGTCGACCACGAACTCGTCATGGGGATCCGGCATCGCGACCATCCCATCGAGTGTGTCCAGTTCCACCCCGAGTCGGTGTTGACGGCTGCCGGCCACGACGTGATCGACAACTTCCTGCGGGCGGCCCGGACGCCGGACGCGACGGTCTAAAACAGGAACAGCGACGCCAGCAGCACCACCCCGACCACGACGGCGGCGATGGTGACCAGCCGCCAGGCGATTTTCAACACGACGCGACCGACCAGGATCACCACGCCGATGCCGACGATCGCCACGAGCAACTGTCCGAGCGGTCCACCGAGGACGCCATCCAACTGGAGCACCACGTGAGGCGTGAGCGACATGTTCGGCATGGTCTCACAGCGGGCGCATAAGTCTGTGGGCGGGGGCTCTCCACCGTCGGTCGATTGGATATATCACTATTAGTACAATAATCGTCCGCTCGTGAATCCCCGACTGACTGCGAGTGGTTCGCTGCCGTGACACGTGGTCGTCACGCCACCTCCTGAGGCTCGCTCGTCAACCCCCCACTCATTCGACTGGATTTCACACCGCTGTCGGGCGATTGTGATCGACGAATTTCACTTCCACTCCGGTCTACACAGCGTTATATGTGATCGGCGGTGATGTTGGAAGCGTGTAGGCGGTCCACCGCCGCAGCCGACACCGTGAAGTAGACAGGAATCGGATAGTTCGGCGCTCGCGAAGATCGAACCAACGCCTTTACACCCCCGATTCCACTTACAGCAACCGTCACAGATGAGCCGATTCGAACCAGCCACCGGACCACGCCCGACGGCAGTATGGGGTGGGGGGCCCCGAACCGCGACAACAACGAGAGACACATGAGTACGCACGACATCGACACCGACGAAGTGGAGCTACCGATCAAACGAACCGACGGGGACACGCTCGAGGAGCGACTCACCGCCAACGCGTATCACAACATTCTGCCCGCGCGCTATCTCCGGAAGGACGCCGACGGCGACCTGATCGAGGACCCCGAAGACCTGTTCCCGCGCGTCGCCAAGAACATCGCCCTCGCCGAGGCGGTGTTCGAGTCGCGCAAGCGGGACGTCGAGATCACGGTCACGCCCGATCAGTTGAAGCCGGATCACCCGCGGCGTGACGAACTCGCCGCCGAGGTGTTCGGGGCGGGCACGACCGCCGAGTCCGACGCCGAGACGACGCTCACCGAGTACAACGTCAACAAGTTCGCCTACGAGACGGTCGTTCCCGAACTTCCCGACGAGGTCAGGTCGGTCGTCGAGGAGACCCGCGACGAGTTCGAACGGCTGATGGGCGATCTCTCTTTCATGCCCAACTCGCCGACGCTGATGAACGCGGGCGACGAACTCCAGCAGCTTTCGGCGTGTTTCGTCGACTCGCCCGAGGACGACATCGACGACATCCACCAGACCGCCAAGGAGGCCGCCCAAGTGTTTCAGTCCGGGGGCGGCATGGGCTATGCCTTCTGGCGGCTCCGCCCCTACGGCGACGCCGTCGGCTCGACCGGCGGCATCGCCTCCGGTCCGATCACGTTCATGCGGACCTTCGATCAGATGTGTGAAACCATCGCGCAGGGCGGCGCACGCCGGGGTGCCCAGATGGGCGTCATGCGGATCTCGCATCCGGACGTCATCCAGTTCATCCACGCCAAGAACAAGGACGTCTCGCTGGCGCACACCCTCCGGCTCAACGACCCCGACGACTTCACCCACAACTCCTTCGCCGCGGCGCTGGAGGAGGCTCGCGAACTCATCGACGACGAGGGGAAGGTGCCGAAACACCTCCGCAACGCCGTCGAAGGCCATCTCTCCAATTTCAACATCTCCGTCGGCGTCACCGACGAGTTCATGGCGGCGCTGGAGGCGGGCGAGGAGTTCACGTTCACCAACCCGCGCACGGGCGAGCCACACGTCGCCACTGCCGAGACGGCGGAACTCTACGAGATGTTCGGCCTCGGCGAGTACGTCGAGGTGGGGGAGGAACTGTCGATGCCCGCCGAGGTCATCTGGGAGGACATCGTCGAGGGCGCCCACGAGAACGGCGAACCCGGCGTAATCTACCTCGAACGCGTCAACAAACAGCACTCCTTCGACGTGGCGGAACATCCGGAGCATCGCATCCTCGCGACCAACCCCTGTGGCGAACAGCCCCTGGAAGAGTACGAGGCCTGCAACCTCGGGCACATCAACCTCTCGACGCTCGTCGACTTCGACGCTCCCGACTGGCGGGTCTGGGCCGAGGAACACGAAGACGAGTACGACTCCGAGGCGGCGGCCGTCGAGGCGTACCTCGACGCAGCCATCGACTGGGAGGCGTTCGATCACCGCATCGACTACGGCACCCGCTTTTTGGAGAACGTCGTCACGATGTCCGATTTCCCGGTCGACGACATCGAGCAGAAGGTCCGGGAGATGCGCAAGATCGGTCTGGGCGTGATGGGGCTGGCACAGCTGTACGTCCAGCTCGGTATCCGCTACGGGAGCGATACGGGCAACGAGGTGGCCCGACAGCTGATGACCCACATCAACCACGAGTCGAAGTGGGCCTCCCACGAACTCGCCGCCGACCGCGGTGCCTTCGCCGACTGGGACGATTCGAAGTACGCCGCGCCCACCAAGCACCGCGAGTGGTTCGAACACCACACCGGGCTCGACGCCGACGAGTGGGCCGAGGGCTTCCCGATCCGCAACCACAACACGACCACCATCGCGCCGACGGGCACGACGTCGATGGTCGGCAACACCACCGGCGGCTGTGAGCCCATCTACAACGTCGCCTACTACAAGAACGTCTCCGACGACGTGCAGGGCGACGAGATGCTCGTCGAGTTCGACGACTACTTCCTGCGGACGCTGGAGGCAAACGACATCGACATCGACGCGGTCAAGCGGGAGGCCCAAGAGCAGATGGCCGACAACGCCTTCGACGGCGTCGAGGGACTCGACACCGTTCCGGACCCCATCGGCGAACTGTTCGTCGTCACCGGCGACCTCTCCGGGAAGCAACACGCCGCGGTCCAGTGTGCCTGTCAGGAGGGCGTCGACTCCGCCATCTCGAAGACCTGCAACTTCCCCAACTCCGCCACGGTCGAGGACATGGACGAGGTGTACCGCTACATCTACGACCACGGCGGCAAGGGCGTGACCGTCTACCGGGACGGCACGCGCTCGAAGCAGGTGTTGACCACCCGCGCGAAGAACACGGAGTTCGCCGACGAGAGCGAGGCCGCGGAGGCCCTGGTCGAGCAGATCGAGGACGTGTTCGGCGGCATCGAGGGCTTCCTCGACAACGAGGACGTCCAGGCGGCCCTCGACACGCAGCTCTCGGAGCTGCTCGCGGCCGCCGACGGCGAGCGCGAACCGGAACTCGGCACCAAGCGCCCCCGGCCGGACGTGCTCCACGGCGTCACCCAGCGCATCGACACTGGCTACGGGAAACTCTACGTCAACATCAACGAGGACGACGCCGGACGGCCGTTCGAGCTGTTCGCCAACATCGGCAACTCCGGTGGCTTCACCGCCTCCTTCACCGAGGCACTGGCCAAGACCATCTCGACGGCCCTCCGCTCGGGCGTCGATCCACGCGAAATCGCCTCCGAACTGCAGGGCATCCGGTCGCCGAAGGTCGCCTGGGACAAGGGCGAACAGATCAACTCCATCCCCGACGCCATCGGGACGGCGATGCGGCGCTACCTCGACGGCGAGATCGACCAGCCCTACCCCAAACAGCAGAACCTCTCGGAACTGGAGAAAGCCGAGGCGGCCGCGATGGACGAGGGTCCGGAAGCCGACGGCGGTTCGACGGCCGCGACGGCCGACGACGACACCGCCGACCTCCTCGCCGCCGGTGAGAGTCCGGAGTGTCCGGAGTGTGGCTCGATGAGCCTCTACTACTCCGAGGGCTGCAAGACCTGCGAGTCCTGTGGCTGGTCGGAGTGCTGATCGGAGGGGACTAGGATCCGACTCGATCCGTCGGGGGTGGTGCCGTTCCCACGGCGGTTCAGAAACGAACGCTTCGCACGACGCGACGTTCCGAATCCGACAGCCCTCCCGCGCTCGGCGGAACTATCATATCGATGTAGACCCGAATCGGTTGCATGCCCGCGTCAGGTGGACGACCCTGTCCCCGCTGTGAGACGGCGATGAATCGTCGTCACTGCAAGTACGTCTGTCCGAACCACGGGGTCGTCTACGACTGCAGCGATACGTTCTGGTGACATGACGAGTCACGACCCATCCCGGTCCACGGCGCGCTCGCTCGACGGGTCGACAGCCGACCCGATCGGCGACGCGGCGGCGGTCCGCGAGGGCGGAACGAACGTGTGTAGCGTGACGGGAGCGGACCGATGGTGAGCGACGACGGCGTCGCCCGTGGCAAGGCGATCCAGCGGCGGACCGGCAAGACGTTCCACCTCGCGACGCGCCTCCTCCCCGAGCGGGTTCGCGAGGCGACGTACGTTCTCTATGCCTTCTTCCGGGTTGCCGACGAGGTCGTCGACGACGCCGAGGGCGTCCCGCCGGCGGAACAGCGCGCGGAGTTGGAGCGGTTGCGCGCGGCGGCGCTCGGCGAGGAGCCGACGGACGACCCCGTCCTCGCCGCGTTCGCCGACCTCCGCGAGCGTCACGACATCGACGACGACGACGTGAACACGTTCGTCGACGCGATGCTGACCGACGTGACCAAGAGCCGGTACGAGACCTTCGAGGAGCTACGGACCTATATGGACGGGTCCGCCGCCGCCGTCGGACGGATGATGACGGCGGTGATGGACCCCGAACGGCCGGAGCGAGCGCTCCCCCACGCGACGGCGCTCGGCGAGGCGTTCCAGCTCTCGAATTTCCTCCGGGACGTGCGCGAAGATATCGTCGAACGCGACCGGATCTACCTCCCACGGGAGACACTAGACGAGTACGGCGTTGACGAGGGCGACCTCCGGAACTTCGAGATGAGCGACGACTTCCGACGGGCGATGGAGCGCGAACTCCGCCGGACCGAAGAGCTCTACCGCGAGGGCGTCGCCGGCATCGAGTATCTCCCCGCGGACTGTCGGTTCCCGGTGCTCGTCGCGGCGGTGCTCTACGCCGATCACCACCGTCTCATCCGCGAACGGAACTACGACGTGCTCTCGGCGACGCCGAGCATCGGGACGCCCCGCAAGCTAGCCCTGATCGCCAGAACGCGCTGGTACTGGCTGTGGAACCGTGATCCGGAGACCGTGTTCCGGCGGGTGAGTGCCGTGCCGGACGCCCCGGACGAACCGGCTCCCGAACGCGACCACACCCACACCCGTGGGTTCGGGCGGCGGCTGTTGCACGGAGCGGTCGAAGGGCTCCGGCGGCTGACCTGACTACGGCCAGCGGATCGGCGCCGGCACGTCGAAGCGATCGGTGTAGAGCAGTCCGAGGCCGAACAGGCCGCCCACGGCGGCCGCGCCCCAGTTGCCGAAGTAGACGTTGATCGCCCCCCAGAGCAGGACGAAACTCACCAGGTCGTCGAGGGCGAACTCGCAGGCGTCGAGGCGGGAGCGTAGCGCCGCTCGGTCGAGGACGGCATCGAGGACGAGGACGGTCACCGTCGCCGAGAGTATCCACCCCGCGAAGTTCGACAGCGGGACGCCGTACACAGGGCCGCCGCCGGGATAGGTCCAGAACCCGAGCGCGGCGGCGCCGGGGTCGAGGACGAGGTCCATGGCGACGACCGTGCCGACCACGGCGGGGAGGCGGACCCGGGCGGCGCCGGCCCGCGGGCCGAGCAAGAGCAGACAGAGCAGGTAGGCGTTACACACCAGCGGCAGGAAGAAGACGGGGAGGCCGATCGGGACGCCCGCGACGGTCGGCCCGAGGTCGATGGCGTAGTGGAAGTCGCCGTAGGGGACGCCGGTCCGCAGGCCGACGAACTCGACGGTGTAGGCGTAGCCGGCCAGGCCGACCACCCCGAGAGCCGCCCGACGGTCGATCAGTGGCGCCACGCCGACCAGCAGCGGCGACCGCATGACGAGCGTTCCGAGCAGAATCAGGAGGGGATCGAAGGTCAGCGGCGGCGGCAGGACGCCCTCGGCGCTCCCTACGAGGAGGACGGCCCCGACGACCGGAAACACGACCGCCACGGTGAACCGGTTGTCGCGGATCAGATCGTCGAGGCGGGTCTGGAGTTCGGCTCGCGCCGGACGGTGCGCAGTCGTCGTCGAGGCTGCGATCGATCCGTCGCCGCCGTCCTCGCTACCCATACAGCAGCCTCCAGAGCCCGCCCATCGTGAGTAGGGTACCGACGGCGGTGTTCAGGGCCGGATACCACCAGTATGCCCGCGAGGCGTCGACGTCCGAGGCGGCTACCGCGGCGACGGCGACGGGATACAGGCCGAGCAGAAGGCCGAGGCGCACGTCGAGGAGAGCGAAGGCGACGGCGGCGAGCGTCCAGCAGGCCATACAGTAGGCGTAGGTCCGTCTCTCGCCGAGGCGGGTGGCGGTCGTCTCGATCCCCGCCCGGCGGTCCGGATCGATGTCGGGAATCGCGGAGAAGGTATGCATCGCCATCGACCAGAGCCACCCGCCGGCGATCCCGAGGAGGGGTGGCTGACTCCCGGCGACGGCCGCGTAGGCGGCGGCGCCGGGCAGGACATACAGCCCGTTCGAGACGGAGTCGAGCGGTGGGCGCGTCTTCAGGCGGAGCGGCGGCGCGCTGTAGGCGACACCGAGTAGGAGAAAGCCAGCGAGCCACGGCCACGCGAGACGGGGGGTGACAAGCAGGGGGACGCCCGCGAGCGCCGCACTGAGCCCCACGGCACCCGGAACGAGTCGGCCGCCGCCGTATCTGACTTCCCGCCGTTTTTTCTTTGGATTCTCCGCGTCCACGTCGGCGTCGAACACGTCGTTGACGCCGTACAGCAGCACGTTTGCGGGAACCAGGAAGTATCCGAAGAGGGCGAGCGTCGTGGGGGTGAAGAGGGCCGCCGTCGAGCGCGCACCGTAGACGACGCCAACCGCTACCGGCCCGGCCAGGTAGAGCCAGAACCGCGGGCGGGAGGTCCGAAGCAGGTAGCCGAAGCGTCCGGTCGTCATCGCGCGTCAGCCATCGTCTCGGCCGTCAGGCGGCCGCTGATGAGACACATGGGAACGCCGATGCCGGGAGTGGTGAACGATCCGGTAAAGTAGAGGCCGTCGACCTCGGTGGAGGCGTGGGGCGGCCGGAGCAGCGAGGTCTGTCGAAGGGTGTGTGCGAGGCCGAGGGCGGTCCCCTGGGTGCTGTTGTATCGCTCGGCGAACTCGGAGACAGCGAAAGTCTCCTCGACGACGATGCGGTCGCGGATGTCGACGCCGGTGTGTTCGGCGATGTCCGCAAGCAACAGGTCGCGGAACGCCTCGCGGCGCTCCGGGCCGTCATCAAGGCCGGGCGCGATTGGGACGAGCGCGAAGAGGTTGCTGTGCCCCTCGGGCGCGACGGTGTCGTCCGTCTCTGAGGGAACACACAGGTAGTACGCGGGGTCCGCGGGCCACGTCGGATCGTCGCCGAAGATGGTCTCGAAGTGGTCGTCCCAGTCGGTCGGGAGGACGAGCGTGTGGTGAGCCAGCGGGTCCACGTCGCCCTCGACGCCGAGATAGAGGAGAAAGGCCGAGGGGGCGTAGGTGCGTGACTCCCAGTAGTCGGCGTCGTACTGGCGGTCCTCGGGGACGAGGAGTTCCTGTTCGGTGTGGGCGTAGTCGGCGTTCGAGACGACCTCGTCGGGGAAAAACTCCCGTCCGTCATCGGTGCGGACGGCGAAGGCACCCTCCCGGCCCCTGATCTCCGCGACTGGATGATCGACCCGGAAGTCGACGCCCAGTTCCTCGGCCATGGTGACGATGCCGTCGACGACGCCTCCCATGCCGCCCTCGGGGTAGTAGACACCGAGGTTGAAGTCGACGTGGCTCATCAGGTTGTAGAGCGCCGGCGTGTTGGTGGGCGCGCCTCCGAGAAAGACCAGCGAGTACTGGACGATCTGCTGGAGTTTGGGGTGGTCGAAGTAATCCTCGACGTGACCCTGCATCGTCCCGAGCAGGGAGAGGCCGCGGGCATAGCGGAGGACGTCGGGGTCGACGAACTCGCGCAACCGGGAGCGGTCCTCGTAGACGAAATGTTCCATGCCGACGTCGTAGGTGTAGGCGGCCTGTTCAAGGTAGTCGTCGAGCGCCGCGCCCGCGCCGGGTTCGTAGGACTCGAAGGTCTCGCGGTTGGCGTCGAGGTCGGGAACGAGGTCCACCCGATCGCCGTCCTTGAAGAAGATACGGTAGTGGGGGTCGAGCCGTTCGAGACCGTAGTACTGCTCCGGGCGGCGTCCGAAGTCGGCGAAGAAATCCTCGAACACGTCGGGCATGAGATACCAGGAGGGTCCCATATCGAACCGGAAGCCGTCGACGTGGAGGCGGCTCGCCCGCCCCCCGAGCTGTTCGTTTTTCTCCAAGACGATCACGTCAGCACCGGCGTCGGCGAGATAACAGGCCGTCGAGAGGCCGCCGAACCCGCTGCCGACGACGACGACCGACCGACCGTCGGCGTCGCCGACCGGCGAGCTATCGTTCATGCCTCATCGTATGGACGTGATCCGTATATACTGCCCGCCCCCGAGTCCGGGAGTGATCGCCCGCCTGCGCCGCGTCCGAGGCGTCGGTCAGCCATCCAATCGGCCGTTGACGACCTTGGCGGCGACGAGCACCGGATCCCAGACCGGGCTGAACGGCGGTGCGTACGCCAGGTCCTGGCGTTCGAGTTTCCCGACGGTCAGATCGCCGCCGATGGCGGTCGCCAGCGTGTCGATACGGACCGCCGCTCGGTCGCGGCCGGCGATGGCGCCACCGAGCACCCGGCCGCTCGTCCGGTCGGCCAGAAGCGTCACCGTCGTCTCGTCGCCGCCGGGGTAGTACCCCGAGCGCGACCCCGCGGTGATGGTCGCGCTCACGGGGTCGAAGCCGGCCGCCCGCGCCGCCGCCTCGTCCGTGAGGCCGACCCGGCCACACTCCATGTCGAAGGCCTTTACCACCGCCGTGCCGGCCACGTCGCCGACGGGGGTGGGATCGCCGGCGACCGTCGCCCCCACGGCCCGGCCGGTCCGGTTCGCCGTCAGTCCCAGCGGGACCCACGTCTCCTCGCCCGTCACCGCGTGGCGCGCGGTCGCCACGTCGCCGGCGGCGTAGACGGCCGGCAGACTCGTCCGCCCGTAGCCGTCGGTGTGGACGGCGCCTCCCGGTCCCCGATCCACGCCGGTCCCGTCGAGGATGGCCGCGTTCGGTTCTACGCCGATGCCGACGACCGCCATGTCGACCGCGAGGCGGTCGCCGTCGTACGCGACCGCCTCGATCCGTCCGTCACCGATCAGCCCTTCGACCGAACGCCCGGTGTGAACCGTCACGCCCCGGTCGGCGAGGTGGGATTCGACGCGTTCGCCGACCGACGTACCGAACGGGGGGAGGACGTGCTCGGAGCGTTGGAACAGGTGGACGTCGACTCCACGGGCGGTGAGCGCCTCGGTCATCTCGACGCCGACGTATCCGCCGCCGACGATGGCCGCCCGCTCCGGTGGGTCGAGCGCGGCGTTGTGGTCGACCCGCGCCTCGTCGACCGGACCGTCTCCGAGGCGGCCTCGATCGTACTCCCCGGCCGGCGTAAGGAAGGCGTCGACGGCTGCCGCCGAGTCGAGGCCGTGGATCGTGAAGACTCCGTCGAGGGTCGTATCGAACGGGTCGGTCGTCGCGCTCGCACCCGTCGCCACCAGCAACTCGCTGTAGGGTTGTTCGACGGTCCCGTCGTGGGTACGGACCGTCACGGTCCGGTCCCCGGGCGCGACCGAAACGACCTCGTGTTCGCGGCGCAGGTCGATCCCACGCTCCGCGACGTCGGCGGGGGACAGCGAGAGGAGGTCGGTGAGGCGTTCGACGGAGCCTTCGACGAAGTAAGGCTCCCCGCAGTGGGCGTAGGAGATCCACCGTCCCCGCTCGAAGACGACGACGTCGCGGTCAGTCTCGCGTCGGAACTTGCTGGCCGCACTCAGTCCGGCGGCGTCGCCGCCGACGACGACGAAGGGGTCGCGTGCCATATCTCCCGTTCGGCGACGGTGGTCAAAAGCGTGTGTCGTGGTGGTGATGAAAGCGCGGAACCGCAGACGGTGTCAGAACCGGCCGCGACGGCGGAAGAGTCGGGTCAGGAACCGCTCGACGGGACCGGACGTGTTCGATAGGCGGGGCATCCCGGGTAGGTAGGGGGCATCCTCGGACGACTGCTGGCCGCTCCCCGTTTCGGGTACTTTGCTCATGTGTTCTTTCGTCGGTCTCTGATGGATTTAAAAATTCTGAAGTTGATTTGGCAGATGGAAAACTACCTCCCGTTGTTGGAAAACGATCACGTCCCTCGCACGGTAACTGTCCGCACATTCATGTCCGTACCGTCCGATCGGCGACCATGGACGGAACGAGCGCGGTGGTCACGGGTGCGAGTCGAGGGATCGGTGCCAGCGTCGCGAAACGACTCGCCGCCGAGGGCGCACACGTCACGTGCTGTGCGCGGCGACGGGAGGTAGTCGAGTCGGTCGTCGCGGACATCACCGACGCGGGCGGCGTCGCGCGGGCCGTCCGTGCCGACGTACGCGACGAGTTCGACGTCGAGCGCCTGATGGAGACGGCCGCGCGGGAGGGAGACGGCATCGACCTGGTGGTAGCCAACGCCGCGGTCAACCACGGTGATCCGGGATCGAGCCCCCTCGACGAGGAGTCGTACTCCCGGTTCGACGACACGATACGGACGAACCTCCGTGGTGTCTTCACGACGGTTCGCGAGGCCCTACCCCACCTCGCCGGCGACGGCCGGATCCTCGTTCCGTCGGGGGCCGTCGCCCGCGAGTCGACGCCGGGTATGGGGGCCTACGCCGTCTCGAAAGCGGGCGCCGAAGCGCTCGTTCGGGGCTTTGCGGCCGACGTGGAGCAGTCGGTGGCGGCCGTCGATCCCGGCTACGTGGCCACGGATCTGAGCGGCGACAGGGGTCGCGATCCGGCGGATGTGGCCCCCATGTTCGTGTGGGCGGCCCGCGACGCCGAGGACGTCGACGGGGAGATCCTCGACCTCCGGACCTGGAAGTCGGCGACACGGTAGCGGGCGTCGAACCGAACGTATTATTAATATCCTCGTTTTGGTTGTTAACGTGACCCGCCGATCACTCGTCGGTCCCGTCGCCACCGCGACTCTCGTGGGGTTGTCCTGGTTCGCGGCGACCGAGGAGACCTGGAAACTGCTTGGAATCTCGTGGGTCGCCTTCGCCGCGATGGCGCTCGGGATTCCGCTCGGGCGGCGGTCGCTCGGTGGCCGCCCGTGGACGCTCGTCTGGGGATACGGCCTCGCGAGCGGCGCGATGGTGACGAGCGCCGCCGTCTTTCTCGTTCCCCAGGCCATCGCTCACGACTCGACGTTCGGTGGCTTCGGCGTCGCCTTCGGCCTGCTGGTCGGCTTTGCCAGCCACACCGTCGGTCACCGTCTCGCCCACCTCGACCTCCCCTTCGATCGCACCGCGACGGAACTCACGGCTCACGCCTTCTCCGCGGGCGTCATCATCGGCGTCGTCTACGGCAACATGCCGGATCTCGGCCCGATCCTGGGGCTCGCCATCGTCTCGCACAAGGGGCCGGCGGGCTACGCCGCCGCCCGCCGACTGGTGACGAACGACCGCGACCCGACCGTGTTGCTCCTGCCCGCGGCCGGCGTCGGCATCGCAGCCATCCTCGCCAGTCTGATCGCCCTGCCCGCCGCGCCGACGGTGCGGGGCGTCGTCTTCGGGTTCGCCGCCGGCATCTTCCTCCACGTGGCGATGGACTTCCTGCCGCGATGCGAACTCGGGAGCGACGTTCACGAGCTACTGACGGTGAGCGGCGACGCCCACGCTCTGCTTGATCGCCTCCGCGTCCACGCCGTCCTCAGCACGGGGCTCGGCGGCGTCGCGGTGTTCGGTGCGTGGCTCCTCGTCTCGTAGCTTACGAACCGTAGAGGCGTCGGAGCTGATAGGAGATGCCGATTCCCGCCGCCAGCAACACGACGAGGTTGAATGCGGCCTGGAACATCGAGCGGTACTCGTCGGTGACCCACGTCGCGATCACGTTCGAGACGCTGAGATATAGCCGCACGACTGCGACGAAGGCGAGCAAGCCGAGAACCAACAGGATCGCGTAGTTGGCGTACCGCCGGATTCGGACGCCGGTGTCGTCGGCGTCCGCGTCGGTACCGGTGTCGTCGATACTCGTCTCGGTGTCGGTGTTGCTCTCGCTCATTGGCGTTTCCTCCGTGCGAGTAGGGCAGCGGCGACGACGGCGACGACGGCGACGGCGACGCCGAAGCCGGGGCCGCCGCTGGCAGTCGGTTGTCCCGTCGCCTCGGGTACGGGCCGGTCGCCGCCCTCGCCGTCACCACGGGTGAAGTCCCCGACTTCCAGTTCCACCTCGCGGCGGGTCTCGTTGACGCTGATCGTCTCCGAGGGGTTGAGGTTCGCGGCCCCGCGGGCGCTGTCGATGACGACCCCGTCTCTCCAGAGGACGGCGTCGATGTAGTAGTTGTACCCCGCGGGGACGGCCAGTCGCGTCTCGACCGTCTCCGTCCGTCCGGGACGGATCGACTCGACCGTCACCGACGTGCGGTTGGCGACGATGTTGGAGTCGGCCTGCCGGAGCGTCACCGTGACCCGGAGGTCAGCCGGTCGCTCGTCGCCGCCGTTGGTCAACCCCATCTGCAGGGCGAGCGTGGTCCGCTCCTCGCCCGCCTCGGCGACCGAGAAGGAGACTGGCGGGAGGGCGTCGGCGGACGCGAACCGGACGTCGCTCCGGGCGTACGGCGGCTGGAGGGCTTCGAGGCCGCGGAGTTCCCGCGCCCCGCTGTCGATCCGCTGGCCGTCTCGGTAGACGACCGTGCGAATCCGGTAGCCGCCTTCCCGCTCGACGGTCAGGTTCGTCGGAACCGCCACCTCGCGTTCCCCGGAGAGATTCCCGACGCGAACGGTTCGGGTGGTCTCAACCAGTCCCGACTCGGTATCGACGGCCTGTACTCGCAGGCTGACGTTCCGGGCCGGCGGACCGCGGTGTGAGAGGCGGGTTGTCACGTTCAGGGTAACCGTGTCGCCGGTCACGTCGCCCGCCGCAATCTCCATGTCGGCGATGGTGACCGGGCCGGGCCGTACCGGTCGCTCCTCGCTGGGGTCGGCGAGGGCACCGGGGACCAGGACCGCCGCGACGACGGTCAGGAGGACGACACCGACCGTCCCCGCGGCCAGCGCTGTTTCGCGACGCATAGCCCCGAGAACTCCCGGCCGCCGCAAATGCTTTGCGGAGGGTGAAACCCGAATTTATGTCTCCCGCGACGGTAGCTCACCCATGCGAACCTACGTACTGGGCACCGACACGGTCGATACGAGCGCGGCGCTGTGTGACTATCTCGACGGTCGGCTCGACGCCGCGGACACGGTCCACGCCGTCAACTCCCTGAGAGGTGGATCGCGGACGGACGCGGAGACGGTCCGCGACGGCGAGGACGCCCTCAACGTGGTCCAGTCCCGACTCGGCGCCCTGGCGTCGGTCGAAACCCACCAACTCGTCCGCGGCAACGCTCCCGACGAGGACCTCCTCGCATACGCCGTCGACGTCGACGCGGACGAACTCGTCGTCGGCGTTCGAAAGCGAAACCCCACGGGGAAGGCCCTTTTCGGGAGTACGACCCAGTCGGTCCTGTTGGAGTCGTCGCGTCCCGTCGCCGTCGTCCCCCTCGACGCCGAGTGATCGCGCCGCGGCCGGACACCGGGGACCGACCCACGGGCCTCGGGAAGGCTACCGGCCGCCGACTGCATCGTCGAGGAAGGCGATCTGGTGGGCGGCGGCCGCCTCGAAGGCGTCGCCGAGGGGGTCGACGTGACCGACGGGCAAGCGGAGGTAGGTCGCGTCGTCGATGTGGTCCGCGGTCGCCGCGACCGTCTCGGGCGGGACGAGGCCGTCCCTGCCGGCCGCGAGTAGGAAGGTCGGACAGGTGACGTCCGCGGCGTCGGTACACGGTCGGTACCGAAACAGCGAGAGCACACCGCGTGCAGGCGTCTCGTTGTGCCAGTCGCTCCCTCGGGGAACGAGATCGAGATACGCTTTGCCGGCCGGCTCCCGCGGGAGGACGCCGAACTCGCCGGGACCGCCGACGACGGGGATCGACCGCGAGCGGCCGAGCGGGGCCCCGAGGCGGTCGCGCACGCCGGCGGCGACCGCCCGGGCGAGATACCGCGGCGTGCGCGAGCGAGCGAACGCACGCCCGTCGAGCATCGGCGAGACGGCGAGCGCCGCGGCGACCCGCCGTTCGGCGGCCACGCGGACGACGTGCCCGCCGCCGAGACCGAATCCCCACAGGACGACCCGGCGGCGGTCCCCGTCGAGGGTCCGGACGTGGTCGATCGCCGCGTTCCAGTCGGCCACCTGTGCGGCCGGGTCGACGAGATTTCGAGGGTCGCCGGTCTCCGTCCGGCGTCCCGTGACGCCCCGTGCTACGCTCTTTTCGACTCCTCCGTGCTCGAAGACGAAGGCGGCGTAGCCCGCGCCGGCGAACCGCTCCGCGTACCGCGGGTAGCCGAAGGTGGCTTCGGCGGCGACCGTCGGCCCGAGTACGATCACCGGCGGCGTCGACGGCCGATCCGGGCGGTAGAGCCGGCCGTGGCGTGTCCCGCCCTCGCTCTCGAACTCGACGGTAGTCGTCGCGAACGCGAATCGATCCGTGGCCGGCCGCGCACCCGTCGTCGTCATCTCAGTCGAGATCCTCGTCGAGCGTTTCGAGGACGTTCGTCGAGAACTCGGTTTCGGAGATACGATACTGGAGTAGCCCCTCGAACCACTCGGCTTTCGCGTACCACCGGTTCATGACCTCGTCCTCGAACCGAAGGACAGTCGCCTCGACGCGCTTTGGGTCCCACTCGTCTTCTCTCGCCAGGTCGAGCAGGGCGTTCAGCAGCCGCCCCATCTCCATGTGGTTGACCTCTTCGCCGGGGTACGCCGTCACGTACGACAGTTCGACGGGGCTGAGTGCGTCCACGTCGTACACGTCGATCCCGGAGTTTCGGAGTTCCTCCTCCAGTTCTGATTCGTCCATGGGACTCTCCTCGTACTCTGCGATCAAAACCCTTGTCGGATCCGGGAACGCGTCGCTCGCCGGTCGAAAGACGAAAGGGAGGGGCCGTGATCGATGGCCGGTCAGTCCCCGCCGGGCTTTGGACCGAGACCGTTGCCGTCGATCATCGGGATCCTCGTCGCCTCGGACCCACGTTCGGGGTGGGACCGGTCCCGCCGACCGTCGGTCGTCGGGCCGGTTCCGGATCGCGGCTGAAGCGGGATGATCGGCTCGATGGTGGTCGTCGAACGGTTCTTCAGGGTCGTGCGTCGGGACGTGCTCATTGGGTGGGTCGTATGCTGGGTCGGTTGCCGGGCTGGGCTGGCTCGTGGGACCGAGGTCAGCATACGAGTGCGACGCGTTGCATCGTGAACTCACCATTGCGCCCATCCATAATAAACCTTCATGACTGTCACCCGGGAATGGATGCGTCACACGATGACGACTCACACGGTGTCGGCAGGCGGGCGTTACGACGGTCCCGCTCCGACCGACCGCAGATATCCGTCGACCTTCGGGCGATCCGACGTGCGAACGCCGGGTCGTTGACGTGTCTCGCCATCTCGAACCACTCAACGCCGTCGCCGATGCCGTCGCGCAGCGCCTCGAACAGGGCGGCGTCGGCCGCCGGATCGCGGAACGGCCCGTCGGCCACGGCGAGTTCGGAGGTCCCCTCAAGCGGGAGTGCGAGCGCCGTCGGCCCCGTCGCCGCGGTGAGCTTTTCGGCGATGTCGGCGCCGATGGCGCTGGCCTCCGCGGCCGTCGTGCGGACCATCGTCACCACCGTCGCGGCCGGACGTGTCCGGGTCGAACGCCGCCTCGCCCAAGACGCCGGTATCGGCGTCGTGTGGCTCGCCCCTCGCGTCCGCGACGACGTCCCTAGCGAACGCGATTTCCTCCCCTTTCGTGTCCAGCGTGCCGACGATGACGATACTCATTGGTCGGTTCGGCTACGACCGACTCGGTGCCCCGGGAGTAACAGACGGTGGGGCTCGTTCCCCGAATTTCAGATCCGAAGTTCGGGTGCCAAGGCTTATTTAACGACCCGCGCCACTGAGGGACGAATGAATTCGATCGACTCGGCGCGAGCGGATGGTGGTGTGAGCGATGTGGTCAAGCGCCGTGCCCTCGCCGCCGGGCCGGTCGGCATCGCCATCACCGACTCGACAGCCGGGGACGCCCCTATCGTCTACGCCAACGACGCGTTCTACCGTCTCACCGGTTACGGGCCGGAGACGGTCCTTGGCAACGACTATCGGTTCCTCAGGGGACCCGAGACCGACCCCGACCGGGTCGCGGACCTTCGCGCCGCCGTCGAGGCGGAAGAGGCCGTTTCGGTGGTGCTCCGACACTACCGACGTGACGGAACGCCCTTCTGGGACCACGTCGAACTCACGCCCATCACCGACGACGACGGCTCGGTCACCCACTTCGTCTCGTTCCACCACGACGAGACCGACCTGAAGGAGCGCGAGCGGGCGCTCGCGGAACGGCAGCAACGGTTCGAAACGCTCCACGACGCGAGCCGCAGGCTCATGGACGCCACGTCGAAGGGCGAGGCGGCCCGGATCACGGCCGACGCGGCGAAACACACGCTCGGCTACCCGATCACCACGTTACGGTTCGCCGACGAGGCCGACGGGATGTTGCGTACCGCCGTCGCCACCGAGGAATCGGTCTCCGAGGCTGGCCAACGGCCGAACTACGACATCGATGGCGACACGCCCGCTGCGACGGCCTACCGGACTGGCGACGCCCTCCTGTGTCCCGAACTCGACGAGAGAGACGACGGATACGACCGCGGCGACGTCCGGACTGGAATGTACCTCCCGATCGGCCAGTACGGCGTCATGAGCATCGGCGACACCGAACCCGCCGCGTTCGACGACACCGATCTCGAAATCGCGGGCGTCCTCGCCAAACTCGTCGCCGGCGCGGTGTCCCGACTGGAGTCCGAGCGGGCGATCCAGCACCGGAACGATCGACTGGAGCGGTTCGCGAACATCGTCGCTCACGACCTGCGAAACCCGCTCGGTATCGCCCGCGGGCGCCTCGAACTAGCCCGGGAGAGCCACGACAGCGACGACCTCGCCGCCGTCGCTCGGGCCCACGAACGGATGTCGGCGCTGATCGACGACCTCCTCACCCTGGCACGGGAGGGCGGCACGGTGACCGCCGACGCCACCGACCCGATCGATCTGGCGGGGCTCGTCCGCGAGTGCTGGAAACACGTCGAGACGCCCGCCGCAACTCTCCGTGTCGAGGGCACTCGGACCATCCGGGCCGACGAAGGGCGGCTGCGACGCCTGCTGGAGAACCTGTTTCGGAACAGTGTCGAACACGGTTCGACGAGCCCTCGGTCGCAGGCTCCCGAGGACAGCGTGGAGCATGGCTCCACGAACAATCGGACGGAGTCCGATGACAGCGTCGAACACGGCCTCACGGACGACCGGGCCGACGACGTGACCGTCACCGTCGGCGTCCTCGACGACTTCGTCCGAAGCGCGTCCGCGGACACGACGGCGGGCGCGTCTCGGAGCGGGTTCTACGTCGAGGACGACGGCGTCGGCATCCCGGTGGAACGCCGCGATCGGGTGTTCGACGACGGTTACTCGACGCAACCCTCGGGAACGGGCTTCGGACTCTCGATCGTCCGCGAGATCGCCGAGGCCCACGACTGGACGGTCGAGGTCGTCGACGGTTCGGACGGCGGAGCGCGCTTCGAGTTCAGGGGCATCGAAGGCCCCCGACAGGGGTCGAACGCGCCCGAGCACTGACACCTGGCTTCGACATCTTGAAATCCGTCGCAGCCCTCGAATGCTCGCAGACGTGAGCCTCCTCGATCCCCTCGCCTCGGTCGGCTCACCCGACGGCAGTACCCTCGTGTCTCTCGCCGACGCCGGTGTCGGGATCCCGGTCACGACCGACATGCTCGTGGTGTTCGGTATCGTCGTGCTTGCGCTCGTGTTGTTCGTGACGGAACTGCTCCCGGTCGACGTGACGGCCATCTTCGTGATGGTGCTGTTGATGCTGCTCGGCCCCGATGGCTTGGTGAACCTCACCCACATCTCCGCCGCGGAGGGCATCTCCGGCTTCTCGAATCCCGCGACCATCACCGTCCTCGCGATGCTCATACTCAGTTCCGGCATCAGCCGGACGGGACTGGTGCAGATCCTCGGCCGGAAGATGGCTGCCTTTGCCGGGACGGACCGGGACCGGCAACTGCTCGCGACCATCGGCGTCGCCGGCCCCGTCTCGGGGTTCATCAACAACACGCCCGTCGTTGCCATCCTCGTCCCCGTGATCACGGATCTCGCACACGCGGGCAAGACCTCGCCCTCGAAACTCCTCATTCCGCTCTCCTACGCTTCGATGTTCGGCGGCATGCTCACCCTCATCGGCACCTCGACCAACATCCTCGCGAGCGACGTGTCCGCACGGTTGCTGGGCCGGCCCTTTGGCATGTTCGAGTTCACCCACCTCGGTGTGATCGTCCTCCTCGTCGGCAGCGTCTACCTGCTCACCGTCGGCCACCGCCTCCTCCCCGAACGCGTTCCAGTCGAGGAGGACTACGTTCGAGAGTACGCCATCGAGGAGTATCTGACGGAGGTGATCGTCGATCCCAGTTCCCCACTCGTCGGGCAGACGGTGGCACAGGCGATCGACTGCGCGACCCGTCGCCCCCGCGACGGTCGGACGGGGACCGACGGCGACGGCGAGGCCGAACTCGACGCGGACATCCTCCAGGTCGTCCGCGACGGTGAGGAGTTCATCGAACCGCTCGGTCGCAAGACGATTCGGGCGGGTGATGTCCTCCGACTCCGCGCCGACCGCGACACGGTCCGGCGGTTGATCGAGCGGGACACCCTCACGCTCACGGGCCACCCACCGCGGACGGAGGCGGAACTGGAACCCGACGCCGAGACGGCCCAGACGCTCGTCGAAGTGGTCATCCCGCGGGGCTCCTCCCTGGCCGGCAAGTCGCTCGCGAGTTCGACGTTCCGCCAGCGATACGACGCCAACGTCCTCGCCTTTCGCAGTCGGGGCGAGACGGTCCGTGATGACATGGATCGCCGACGCATTCGAGTCGGTGACACGCTCCTCGTTCAGGCCGCGCCGGACAGCATCGACCGCCTCGCCGACACCGACGACTTCATCGTCGCTCACGAGCCGTCACAACCCCACTACCGCACCGAGAAGATCCCCCACGCCATCGCCATCATGGTCGGCGTGGTGGCGCTGGCGGCCGCCCCCTGGGGTGCCGTCGGCAGCGCGCTCGCCGGCGTCACCGGCGTCGGCGCCCTCGCTGCGCTCTCCGCGCTCTCCATGCCCATCCTCGTCACCGCGCTCGCTGGCGTCGTCGCCATGGTCGCCAGCGGCGTCCTCGAACCGACCGAGATGTACGAGGCCGTCGAGTGGGACGTGATCTTCCTGCTCGCCGGGATCATCCCCCTCGGCATCGCGCTCGAACAGACCGGCGGGGCCGACCTCCTCGGCGGCCTGGTCGCTACGACTGGCGCCTATCTCCCCGCCATCGGCGTCCTCTGGGTGTTCTACATGACGACTGGCCTGTTCACCGGCGTCATCTCCAACAACGCGAGCGTGGTGTTGATGCTACCGGTCGCCATCGAGACAGCACACGGCGTCGGCGCCAACCCCTTCGCGTTCGTCCTCGCGGTGACCTTCGCGGCGTCGACGGCGTTTCTCACCCCCGTCGGCTACCAGACCAACCTCTTCGTCTACGGCCCCGGCGGCTACAAGTTCTCCGACTACCTCCGCGTCGGCGCGCCGCTCCAACTGCTCCTGTCGGTGGTCACCGTCCTCGGTATCGCCGCCTTCTGGGGACTCTGACCGCCCCGACTGTTTGTCGCGTGCAGCGTAGGATGCCCGTGGAGTTCACCACCGTCCAGGGAGATATCGCCGAACGGTCCGCCGACGCGCTGGTGAACACCGCCGGGACCAGCCTCCGGATGGGCAGCGGCGTCGCCGGCGCGCTCCACCGCGGTGCCGACGGCTCGATCGGGGAGGCAGCCGTCGCAGAGGGGGCCGAACTCATCTGCGAGGAAATTCACGACTACGCGGCGACGACACTCGACGACATGCGGGTGATCGCGTACTCCCCGGCCGACCACGAGACGCTCCGGCGGGTCGCCACAGACGTCGGGTCCTACGGTGGCTCGGCGTCGAGAACCTCCCACTCGTGACCCGGGAGAAGTTCGTCCGCCCGGTCGAGCACCTCGATCGCGCTCTCCCACCAGTCGAACTCGTCCATCGACAGCCCCCGGACTGGCGGGCCGTCGTCGGGGGCGTTCTCGAAGGTGGGCACCGCGTCGACGGCGACGACCGTCGTTCCGGCCGCCGTCTCGACGGACACCGACTGGTGGCCGACCGTGTGTCCCGGCGTCGGGAACGCCGTGACGCCCGGACAGAGCTCCGTCTCGCCGTCGAGGGGCGTCACGTCCACCGTCAGCCACGGCGGCTCCCGACCCAGCGACTTGGCGTCGTAGCGGTCCGCGTGCATCGGATACGGTGCGATGGCGTACTCGAGTTCGCGTCGCTGGACGTAGACGTCCGTCACGCCGTCGAATCGATCCAGGTTGTAACAGTGATCCCAGTCGAGGTGGCTGAGCACCACCCCGTCGAGGTCGGCCGGCGCGTACCCCTCGTCGTCGAGGATCGCTTCGAGTGACTGTCCGGGATCGCGACGACAGTCGAAGGAAGGGTGGCGTTCGGCCATCAGGTCGACCGGACCGAACCCCGTATCGACCAGTATCGTCTCCTCGGCCTCGATCAGGTAGACGATTGATGGCGCCCGGACGACCCCCTCAGCTCCCTCGACGAGCACGCTCGCGGCCGTCTCGAAGGAGCCACAGCACCGTGGCGTGACGGTCGGCGTCATGCCTCGCCCCTAACGCGCGGGAGGGATAAACGTACGACTCCCGACCGGGCTCCGGGTCGCCCCGGCCATCACTCGCGCATCGGCGCCTGCGACAGCGCGACGGTGTCGCCGTCCGACAGTGACTCGTCGCGGTCGACGTGTCGCCCGTCCCGCATCACGACCAGGCCTCCAGAGAACGTCGCCTCGTCGACGCCGAGTGCGGCGACGGCGTCGCCGACCGTCGCTCCGGCTCCGAGCGATAGCGAGCGGGTGCGCTCGCCGACCGCCGCCGCCACTTCGCCGTAACAGCGAACCTCGATCCGCACGGTCGTGGCTCGACGGCCGTCGGGGATAAATCGCCCGCTCGTGGGGACAGCTACAAGACCGTCCGGGCGCCTCCTCCCTCCATGGAGGTCCACTTCGACTTCTTCGGTCCGATGCGGGACGTCGTCGGCGAAAAGCGCGTCTCCCGGACGCTCGACGAGGGGGCGACCGTCGACGCCGCGCTCGAATCCCTCTGTGTCGCCTTCGCGGGACTGGAGGATCATCTCCGAGACGATCAGGAATGGGCCCGACGGGTGACCGTGACCGTCGACGGGACGAACGTCCAACAGCTCTCGGGATACGACACGACGCTGCAAGACGGTGCCGTCGTCCGGCTTGCCCCGCCGATCGTCGGCGGGTGAGGACGGATCGCCGCGGTGCCGATCAGTCGTCGGCGACGGCCGCTCCGTCGACCGACCCCTCGGGGACCGTCCCGTCCGCGTTCCAGCCACGAAGTTCGTAGTACTCGTCGAGGGCATCCTCGATGCCGGGGAGGTCGTATGGCAGCGTGTCCGCCTCACGGTCCATCCCCCGCTGGTTGTTGAAATGCCGTTCGAGTTCGACCGTTCTGGCGCCGACTCGCTGGAGATCTTCGTAGTCACACTCGAAGAGTCGTTCCAGGGTCTCCTCGGTCACGTGATCGGTGCCGCCGGCGAAGGCACAGACGATGCCCGAATCGCGGAAGGCGGCGTGGTTTTCGCGCCGCATCACGAGTTCCGGTTTCCCCTCCAGGGTCTCGGGATCGACCTCGCCGCTGTACTCCACCCGGAGCGTCGTGGAGTACATGTGATCGCCGCCGCGGTTGGCGACGGCGTAACTGAGTCCCTGCCCGTGGAGGACCCGGCCGTCGTGGGCGGCGAACTCCATGTCCTTGACCGTGTAGTTCCGGACGCCCAGTTCGTCCGCGGCGCGGGAGACACCCTCCGCGAGGAGGTCGCCGATGCCCTCGCGGGCCGCGATCTTCTCGACGGTCTCGTGGATCAACTCGGCGTTGCCGAACTCGTCTTGGGCTTTCAGATAGGCCGCCACCGCGTTGCCACAGGAGATGGTGTCTAGCCCGTAGACGTCACAGAGTTCGTTCGACTTCATCACGTCGACGACGTCGTCGACCTCACAGTTGCTCCCGAAGGAGAACACCGTCTCGAACTCCGGTCCCTCCGTCTCCAGCCCCGTCTCCTCGTCGCGGGTCGGGAGTTTGCAGGCGAAGGCACACATCGAACACGACCCCTTCTTGTACTTTTTCTCCTCGACGGCGTCGCCGCCGATCCGGTCGGCGTGCTCGAAGTGATACTTCTCGAAGTAGCGTGTCGGTAGCGAGAAGTTGTCGTTGATGAACTCCGTCCCGCCGGTGGTCCCCTGCCGTCGCATCAGGTCGTCCGAGGTGGCCGCGGCGCCGTGGACCTCCCGTTGGACGTCTTCGGGAAGGTTGACCGCCGGCGCGGCGTCACCCTCGAAGGTGATGGCTTTCACGTTCTTCGAGCCGAGGACGGCCCCCATGCCGCCCCGCCCGAACGCCCGGCTCTCGTAAGTCATCACGCAGGCAAACCGGACGAGGTTCTCGCCCGCGGGACCGATACAGAGGACGTTCTCCGCGTCCAGGTCACGCTCTCGCTGTACGTACTCCGTCACCTCGGGAACCGTCGCCGATCGAAGTTCGGGCGCCTCGACGAACTCGACGCCGTCGTCGGTCACGTGGATCACGAGCAACTCGTCGGACGCACCGACGACTTCCACCGCCGAGTGGCCAGTCTCGACGAAGTTCCGTGAGAGATAGCCGCCGGCGTTCGTCGAGAGGAGCCCGTCGGTCAGCGGCGAGAGCCCCGTACAGTTCATCCGCCCGGTGAAGGACATCTCCGACTGCTGGAGCGGACCCGTAGCGAAGTAGACGCGGTTCTCGGCGCCCAGCGGGTCCGCGTCGAACGGGATCCGGTCGTGGGCGAGTTTCGTACAGAGCCCCCGTCCGCCGACGAACGCCTCCCGTTCGGCAGTCACGTCGTCGATGTCCGCCTCGCGGTTCCCGACGTCGATGGTGAGCAACGATCCCTTTGCGTGGTGCATGGTTGGCCCCTTCTGGCGCCTCGGTAAAAAGGTTGTACGACGGCTGGCCGGTGCCCGTCGTGACGTTCCGGTGATCGGGGACGCCCCGACCGCCGGCCGAAGGAGTGGAAACGCTACTCCGAGCCGAACATCCGGCGCTTGGTGGGCCGAAACCGATCGATGTCTGCCCCTCTTTGGGAAGTTCGTGGCCAACGCCGACGGGTTCCCCCCGTCGGTCATGGGGACCCTCCGTTCGGTCGACCGGTCCTCGCGTATCGGACGGCCGGTGGTGTCCGTGTACAGTCCAGTAAACCATTCGTCTTGGGAATCCAATGTATCTGTATGCTCGGAGGCTCCCCCCGCCGATCAAGGTCCACCCCGCGAATGCTCCTGTCGCAAAAGCAGTTCGTCCCCGAATGCCAAAGGCCAACCGTCCCTCTCTCGTACCGGGAGGTAATGAGCGAGTCAGAAGATACGGCCACGAAGCCACAGATATCCGTCGCAGTCGTAGACGAGTCACACACGAACGAAATCCCCGACAATATCGACTCTGAACTATATACGACGACGAGACCGGAGTCGTCGATGGTTGAGTTCACGGCTGATCCTGACGGTGAGTTGGTAGCGGCGCTCAGGCGGAACGGGTTCGACGTGTGACCTAATCAATCGGGGTCGCTCGGTCTGTCGAGTTGACTCCGCTATCACTCTCAGTGGAGGCCATATTTCGGCGGTCGTCCTGAATACAGCGTGCTCATGTCGTACACGCTACGCTCGGCAGTTGAGGCCGCACTTTCCGATGCACAGATCTCGTCTAAACACTCACGCGAACTCTCCCTGTTCCGCCATCTCGAACTCAAATCGCGCCCCACCATCAGTTCCATCGGTTACGGACAGCTCCCAGCCATGTGCTTCCACGATTCGTTTTACGATGGTCAACCCGAAACCAGTACCACCCTGTGCCGACGAATGCCCCGGTTCGAACACTTCGTCACGCTGTTCGACTGGAATTCCTGGTCCATCGTCTTCGACGTAGATTCCCGTTTCATCGTGAGATCCGACACGGACGGCCACGTCTGGCCCACCGTGTTCAACGCCGTTCCGGAACAGGTTCTCGAAAACGTGCCGTAACCGCCCTGGATCGCCTTGGAAGGTCATTTCGTCGACGATCTCGATGGTTGCGTCGTCCGTGTCTACTGTTGCCCAGCACTTCCCAACGAGGTCGGTCAAACTGATCGACTCGGTTTCACTTATCGTGTCGCCTTGGCGAGCAAGCGTCAACGTGTCCTCAACGATTGCCTCCATCCGGTCGATCGCCTGCAGGAGTGGATCGAGATGATCGCTTTCCGTTTGCTCTGCGAGGAGCGTTGCACGACCCTGTGCGACGTTGAGTGGGTTGCGCAAATCGTGAGAAATAACACTCGCAAACTCTTCGAGACGCTCGTTCTGCTGACGTAATTGTCGCTCCCGTTCGACACGTTCAGTCACGTTCCGGGTACTCCCAACGAGGCGAGTTACCTCACCATCGGAGACTACCGGCGCAAGCTTCGTTTGCCAGAAGTGTGCTCCTTCACCGACCCTGAGTTCCTCTTGGTACGAGATAGGTTGACCAGCGTTGACACAGCGGTGGTAGTTCGCTTCTAACTCGGTTCCTTGCTCCTCACCGAATATCTCTCGTGGTGTCTGGCCCTGCACTTCCTCGGTCGTAATGCCGGTTTGGTGCTCGTAAGAGGGACTGAGCCGTTCGAATTCGAATCGGACAGTATCCTCTCCTTCTTCCACATTGATGAGAAAGATGGCATCCTCCACGTTGTTCAGGAGGGCCTCGTACTCTTCGGCCAGGACTTGGGATTCGAGCTCGTACTCCTTCCGTTCGGTGATATCCCGACTGCTAAGCAGAATCCCATCGATGATGTCGTCGTCGAGTCGATTCCGCATCGTGGCTTCGATCCAGCGCCACGAGCCGTCGGCGTGGCGGAAGCGGACTTCGACAGTCTCGGATTCGGATGGGTCCGAGAGAACGGTCTCCAGCGCGTCGGCGTTTCGTTCCTGATCCTCGGGATGGACGAACTCGTATCCTTCGTGACCGATCAATTCGTCGGGATCGTAGCCGAGAATCCGAGTGACGGCCGGACTGACGTAGGTTATCGTCCCGTCGGTATCGATAACTGTCGCGAGATCATTCACCCCCTCAACGAGCGTCCGATACCAGCCAGCCCCGCGTTTATGATTCTCTCGGAGAGTCGTATCGTCTTCCATTGGTCGTAATGTGTCCACCACGCGTGTATGTATTTTGAACTCGTGCTCTCTCTCTCCCGTGCAAGCGGTACTGTGTCTGGCAGATGATTGTTCGTCCGGGGTATCCCCCGGATTGAGGACCGCCTCCCCCGCGCTCACTAACCGGATCTGGCAGAGACGACAGCCTCAGCCACTCGAGAGTCGGGAACACTAGACAGCAAGCGCTGTACAGAGGGTATCGTAGAGGCGTGGCAACTGTCCACATCCCGCTTCGAACCGTCCGTCTCTAGAGGAGAGACGGGCACGAATTATCGCTGTAATCGGTCGAACAATCGCTCAAAAAGCGTTTGCTGCGCGTTTCGCAGGTGATATGAGAACGTCGATTGAGTCAGCAAGAGTGCGTCAGCGATTTCCGTGGCCGTGCTTTCTCGGGGCGATTTAAAGTACCCGCCGTACATCGCGGCTCGCAGGATCTGTTGTTGACGATCCGTAAGCTCGGTTTCGAAGATGTCTCCCAGCACCTGACCGAGTGCGTGTGCGTCTGACTTCGCAGGGGTAGTGTATTCACGTTTTGAGACCAACGTCGTTTCCGGGAACGACTCCTGCACGTGCGTCACAAGCGAACGAATGTCGCTACTGAGTGGCACTTCACAGACGATCTCAGCCCGACCGTCGGTTACCGTATCCGTCGTGACGACGGCACCGTCTGTAACGAGTGCTTGTGCCAAGGACTGCCGGGACAGCCCAATTTCGACGTCCCCGCCGGGAGGATCCTCAGTCTGTCGGAGCTGCCGCAACTGGGCAGCCCAGTCTGCACTCTCCGTGAAGTCCCTGAAGGCATCCAACGAAGCACCCCGGATAGACGCATAGTGGACGAGCATCTCATCGGAGGCCGGAATCGTGTCCCTGATGTCGATCGTACAATCGAGTCGTTCGGACGCCGAGACGAAAAACGACGCCGAGTCGGTGCTCTCGAACGTAAGCTCGGCCACTTCGTCGGCATGGAGAATGCGCTCCGTCGCAAGTGAGTGAAGCACTTGCCCAACCCTCTTACCGAACGTTGACAGGAGTGCCCGCTCGCGGTCCCGGAACGCCTTTCCACGGTCCGTATACAAGACGAGCAGCCCGTAGACGCGGCCTCTGTGCGCGAGCGGAACGATAGCTCCACCCTGGAACCCTTGCTCCAGTGTGTATGTTCGCCATCGCTCGAACCGCGAGTCCGACTGATTCCTCCGAACTGCCTGTACCTCGGCCGTTTCAACAGCGACCGCTGCCGGAGCGACCTCAGTCCGCGATTGTATCGGACGAGTTACGGACTCGTTGGCAGCGACAGCCCCCGACTCCTCCTCGAGATCCGATTCGGTCAGTTCCGTTTCCAGGGTGTACTCGTTAATCCGTGCGTACTGGTATTCGCGCGTGTCCGTCAGTAACTCACAGATGGGTCGTTCGATCTCCTCGTCAGCAGTTGCGCTATTGAGTAGCTCGCTGACCGGCTGGAACGTCTCGGTGAGTTGTTCGAGCCGTTTGGGGACGGTCACGTCTTCCAGTGCGACGATGATTTGTTCGATCGATCCGTCTTCACGCTTGACGGGAGCAACGTTGCTCGATAGCCAGCGTTCGGAGCCGTCCGGACCTGTGATCCCGTGGATGAACCCCTGGATAGCCTCGCCGGTTCTGCGGACATGCGTGACGGGATGGTTTTCGCGTGGAATCGGATTACCCGCCTCGTCCCAGATATCCCAGTCCGGGTGATCGTACGCCACGCCCTCTATCCTGCTTCGGGACAGGCCAAGCAACGCTTCTGCACGGGCGTTTGCGCGAGCAATCTCTCCCTCGCCGGTCAGGAAAACGATGCCGATGGGCGCCGTTTCCAAGATGTGATCCAGGTCCCGTTCGGCTACCTTCGAGTCGGTGATTTCGGTGAAGACGATGATGACGCCATCGTCGCTTGGGTGGACGCTAGCTTCGACCCACTGTTCCTTTTCCGTGTTGTATCGCTCGAAGGATGTCGATGACCCCGTGTCGAGAGTCGTCCGGATTTTCTCTTCGGCAATGGTGTCAGCCGCTTCGGGAAAGACGTCCCAGACGTACTCACCACGCAGTTCCTCGTTGTCCCGTCCGAGAAGCTGCTCGGCCTGCTGATTCACGTATCTATACGTGAGGTCGCAATCAAGCACGGCAACGCCGTCCGACACGCGCTTCAGACTGTCTATCTCCCGTCGATCGACTGCGGATGTGATGAGTGAGATGGTCGTTTCGGCCAGTTCTCGTTCGCTCGGGAGCCACGCCTCCCGGCCCGTGCCCGGTCGCCGGTCCGTGGAGACGACTGTCATCGAGACGGTTGTTCCGACGTGTGTGTGAGCCTTCGCTGTCAGGGCGTCGGGTGTCGGGTGGAACCCGTCGGTTTCGAACACGTCGTCTCCCACCCGAATCTTGGCCTCGATCGCTTGCGAGTCCCGGAACCACTGGGGGAGCTCCGAGACGTACGTCCGAACACTGTCGTCGATATCCTTATCGAGGGCAACGAAGAGTTCACTCGCCCGTTCGAGCGCGTCGAACGCATCCGTCCACTCATGGAGTTTTCTTTCGGCCGCCTCTCCGAACTCGGGGTTCTCGTCCGCCCCGTTGTCTCCGTCCGGTGTGTGCGCGTCTGACTCGGAAACGTCGCGGGACGCATCGGAATCGGCTTCGACGGAGTCGGCGCGTTTCGGCCGCTCACCTCCCCCACCGTCCTCCTGCCGATCCTGTCTGTCCATCACACATCAAACGTCTTCACCCATATATAAATAACACGTTGCCGATCGCTGTATTTCGGGACGCTCGCGCCGGTCTACACTCTCTATGAGTTTCGTGACTTCTTCAGAGACGTTCGTCCGTTCCGATCATCCAGTTATTCCGTATTCCCCGCACGCGGAAGGCCAACTTCGACCACACCGCTGCTCGAGAGTTGGATCGTGAGCCCCTCATAAGTGAACTCGACGAGCCGGTCGTTACGGGATGGTCCGGACGGACGGTGTCTCACGATTCGGTCGAGAGCGTCCGGGTCGACGACGTGGTGCAGTGGTTGGAGATCAGCTACCGACTGTCCGGTTATTTTTGTAACCACCGAAATAACTGCGACACTCGGGGACACGTCACCACCGTCGAACTCCGCAGCGTACGTTTCTTCATCGGCGTCGAACGTTAGCGACCGAATGGGGGGATCGCCGTCGATTTCTCCCTGTTGGAAACGATTTCGGTCGCGCTGGGTCGAATCGGGCATAGACGTGCAAACACCGACGGAGAAGGTAAGTCACCCATCTAGATAACGGGAGACGCCCGGAAGCGTACCTCGGATAGCGTCCCTCAGAACGGTTCGAACAGCGAAGCGAGCGAGACGGCCGCCGGTTCTCAGCTGCGATACTCATACTGGTATCTAGAATGGTCAGTTATTGGGTTTGCTGCGGGAGAATAGCTCATGTTAGAACAGGTGAAACTCGATCGGTTCGACTTGCGGCCGAAACTCATCCTGGCGTTCGTGCTCGTGGCGTTGCTGGTTGGTGCAACGGGGCTGGTGGGATACCAAGCGGTCGGTGCCGTCGACGGCGAGGCCCACGTCATCTCCGAGGACGCCGACAAGATCGACGCGTCGATGGAGATGTTGGTCGCCGTCGAGGAACAGCAGGTGGCGGTTCAAGCGGCCCTACTCGGTGAAGACGGTGCCAGAGCCGACTTCGAGGAGGCCAATTCCCACTTCGAAGAGTGGGCAGGGCGGATGGAGGGTAGCGACCTGAGCGAGGACGAACAGCAGGCATTCGCCGATTTGCAGTCCAGACACCGGGAGTACACGGGCGTCGCTCAGGAGGTGTTCGACGCGGCAGAGGCCGGTGAGATGACGAGTGCTAGGCAGAACCTGGCGGAACTGGATCCGATACTGACCGACATGCGCGAGGACGCACACACGCTCGAAGAGCTCGCTGCCGAGGATAAAGACGCAGCAGTCGCGTCGGCAGACAGCACCACGGTGACGGTCCAGCGGTTGCTTCTCGGACTGACCGCCGGGGCGTTCGTCCTGGCTATCGCTGTCGGGCTGTTCGTCGCGGGACGAATCATCCCTCCGATCACCAGGTTGGAAGAGACGGCACAGGCCGTCAGTGCAGGTAACCTCGACAACGACCTCGACGGCCACGTCGAAGACGACGAACTCGGCCGCATGATCGAGGCGTTCACCGAGATGCAGACGAACCTCCGGGGCGTATTCTCGCAGATCGGAACCGCCAGCCGTGGCTTGCGACAGGGCGACCTCGGGTGGGAGTTCGAGTCCAGCTATCCCGGTCGGTACGGCGAAACCGTCGCCGATCTCGAAGCGGGTGCCGACGAACTCGCGGAGAGTTTCGACGAGATTCGAGGTGTGAGTGACGATCTCCAGCAGGGAGTTCTGGACGGAGACGTTGATGCGAACCGCCCCGGCCAGTACGGCGAAGTGCTCACCGATCTCGCGACCGGGACGACCCAGTTATCGGAGAGCTTCGCACAGATATCGGCCGTGAGTCGGGGTCTGAACGACGGGCAGCTCGATCAGGACGTCGACACGGACTACCCTGGAACGTTTGGATCGACATTGAGTGACCTCGAGAACGGGATCGAGCAGTTGGATACGAGCGTCGCACGTGTCCAGTCCATCGCGGACGACGTCGCAACGTCGAGTCAGAGCGTGGCGAGCAGTTCGGAAGAGATCGAGCAGGCCAGCAAGCAGGTCGCGGAGTCCGTCGAAGAAATCTCGCGCGGTGCGGACACACAGAGCGAGAACCTCGACGAGGTGGCCGGCGAAATGAACGACATGTCGGCGACCGTCGAGGAGATCGCCTCATCGGCCGAGGAGGTGGCTGCAACCGCCAGCACGGCCGTCGAGCGCGGCGAGACAGGCCGACAGTACGCCTCGGAGGCGACCGAGGAGATCCAGTCGATCGAAACGCGGGCCGACGAAGCGGCCACACAGGTCGAGGCGCTCGACGAGAAGATGGACCGGATCGGCGAGGTCGTCGAGATGATCGCCGACATCGCCGAACAGACGAACATGCTGGCATTGAACGCCTCGATCGAGGCCGCGAGGGCTGGAGAAGCGGGTGAAGGGTTCGGTGTCGTGGCAGACGAAATAAAGTCCCTGGCAGGGGAGGCGGCCGAGGCGACTACCGACATCGAACAGCGCATCGAAGAAGTCCAGGCGACGACGGACGAGACCGTCGAGGGCATACAACAGATGAGCGACCGCGTCGAACGCGGGTCCGACACGATCGAGGACGCCATCGAGATGTTCGACGAAATCGCCAACACCGTCCAGGAGGCCGAAAGCGGCATCCGGGAAATCAGCGACGCCACCGACGACCAGGCGGCCTCGTCGGAGGAGGTGGTTTCGATGGTCGACCAAGTCTCCAGCGTCAGCCAGCAGACGGCGGCCGAGGCGAGCAACGTCTCCGCCGCAACCGAAGAGCAGACCGCCTCCCTGTCCGAGGCCTCGGAGAACGTTCAACGACTGTCCACGCTCGCTGAGGAACTGCACGATCAAGTGTCGGATTTCGACACCGGATCAGGCGTCGGTGCAGGAGCCGAGGCGACAGCGGGATCGGCGGCCGCAGCCGACGGCGGACACCACATCGACGAGACCGATGGTCGATCGACGGAGTACGATGGAGAAACGTGACCCAATGAGCACACAGCACGTTCCCGTGTCCACACTCGTGGGAGAGCAGTACGCTATCGGCATCGGGTCCGTCTCCGAAATTGTCGGCTGTTCGGAGGACTGGGACGTTGGTTCCGGATTCCTCCCCTCACGTTGGAGCGGGGATGATGAGCATCCTCGATTGCGAAACGGGCTGACGTTCCGGCTGGTAACGGACGGACTTCGAATCTCGGGAGTCGACGCCGAATCCGTCGAGGCGGCCGGTGAGCGGATAGGAAACGGGGTCCGCACCGGGGACGGGTACCCGTCTGGATGGATCCGGACCCGACCTCGGCTGAAACATGAGTGAGGCGAACGTCCTGATCGAGACCGGAGAGGGGGTAGAGGTTCTCCTCGTCGATGACGAATCCGATTTCGCTGATCTCGCTGCGACGTTCCTCGAGCGAGCGGACGACCAGTTCACCGTCGAGACGGCGAGTAGCGCCGACGCCGGGTTGGCGAGGATCGACGATCGGCGGCCCGACTGTATCGTCTCGGACTACAATATGCCCGGCATGAACGGGTTCGAGTTCTTGGAAGCGATCCGAGAAAGGTACCCCGACCTTCCGTTCATCCTGTTTACTGGCAAGGGCAGCGAGGCCATCGCCAGCGACGCCATCTCGGCTGGCGTTACCGACTATCTCCAGAAGAGTCCCGGTACCGAACAGTACGAACTCCTGGCCAACCGGATCCGCAATGCCGTCCGAACGCGATGCGAGGCACAGCGGGCCGACAGACAGCAACAACTGATGCGGCTGACGGAGTTCGCCGGCGATACCGGTGGGTGGGAACTGGATAGAGGGAGTGACAGGATCCTGCTGACGGCTGCTACCCGGCGAGCAATCGGCCGTCCCGACCAAGCCGAGATTCCTCTGGAGGAAGCGATTGCACTATTCCACCCGGATGACCGCGAAGACGTCCGGCAGACGCTCTCCAAGGCCTTCGAAGCGGGCGAGAAACTGGAACGAAGGTGGCGACTGCAGCCAAGTGACCGCGACGAGCGTCTCATAGACATGACGATTACTCCGGTCGTCGAATCGGGGGGAAGGGTAACGAAGCTCCGTGGTGCTGGCCACGATATCACCGACCGCGAGGAGCGGCGACAGGAACTCGAAACGTACGAGACGATCATCGAGGCGCTGACCGATGCGGTGTACGTGCTCGACGAGGAGGGACGATTCACCTACGTCAACGACGAGTTCGTCGAGTTGGTTGGCTACGACCGGGAAACGATTCTCGAAAGCACGCCGTCGCTCATCAAGGACGCAGATGCCATCGAACGGGGCGAAAACCACCTGCGACGGTTGTTATCGAGTGATGGCCCGGAGACGATTCCTTTCGAGGTGACATTGCAACCGCGCGAGGGTGACCCAATCGTCTGTAAGGATCTCATGGGCGTTCTTCCCTACGAGGGCGACCAGTTCCGAGGATCGGTCGGCACGCTTCGGGACGTTACCTCGGCCAAAGAGCGCGAGCAACGGCTGGAACAACAAAACGACCTGTTCAAAAAGGCCCAAGATGTCGCCGATGTCGGCGCCTGGAGTTACGACGTACAGACCGGCGAGGCGTTTTTGACGGACAAAGCGTACGAGATTCACGGCCTTTCGCCGGACGAAGAACTGAATCCCGCGACGAGCCTCGGTTTCTACCACCCCGACGATCGACCGGCAATCCGCGACGCATTCGACCGAGCAGTAGAGACGGGCGAATCCTACGACCTCGAACTCCGACTGATCGACACAGCGGACGACCTCCGCTGGGTGCGCACCCGTGGCGATGCCGAACTCGAAGATGGCAACGTCGTTTGCGTTCGCGGCACCCTGCAAGATATTACCGAACGCAAACGACGGGAACGGGCGCTCGAAGAACAGACCGAGGAACTGGACACACTGACCACCGAACTCGAGGAACAGTACCGGTATCTGTTCGAGGAAGCACCGCTCATGGCGGTCGTTACGCGTGCCGAGGACGGGAGGCCGATCATCGAGGACTGTAACGACCTGTTCGTCGATACGCTGGACTACGAGAGGTCAGAACTCGTCGGAGCGGAACTCGAACGGTTCTACACCGCCGAGTCCCAGCGCGAACTGCTGGACGAAGGCGGCTACGAGCGTGCACTGGGTGGCGAGTTCGTCCGCGAGAACAGAGGCTTGGTGGCCGCTGACGGGGAGACAGTCGAGACACTCTTCCGGGCGGTTCCTCGGAAAAATACACCGGAGGGGTCGCGCGGGACGCTCGCGTTCTACATTGATATCAGTGAGCGTAAACGATTGGAACGGGAACGGGACCGTCTGGAGGAGTTCACGAGCATCGTCAGCCACGACCTCCGGAATCCGCTCACAGTGGCGGAGGGATACACCGAACTCGCACGAGAAGATTGCGATAGCGACCATCTGGCTCGGGTAGACGACGCAATCGACCGGAGCCAAGCACTCATCGACGACCTGCTGACACTGGCGCGTGAGGGGAAAAAAGTGACCGGAAGCGAACCGGTGGAACTTAGCGACGTGGCCAAGCGCAGTTGGGAAACCGTCGATACGGACCAGGCGACGCTGGAAACTGACGCGACACACGTCATCGAAGCCGACAAGAGTCGACTCCAGCAACTCCTTGAGAACTTCTATCGGAACGCGGTCGAACACGGGGGCGATGAGGTAACCGTTCACGTCGGTGACCTGGACGGTGGCTTCTACATCGCGGATACGGGGTCTGGGATTCCCGAGAGCGACCGGGACGAGATTTTCGAAGCCGGCTATTCGACCGCAGACCACGGAACCGGGTTTGGCCTGCGGATCGTAGAGCAGATAGCTGAGGCGCACGGTTGGGACATCCGCGTCGTCGACGGCGAGCGGTGTGGCGCACGCTTCGAGATTACCGGCATCGTGACCGCACGCTGAGCGAAACCAGCGTCAACAGACCGCTTCCGGTATCTCGTTATCTAGACCTTCGACTTATCTTTTCGAAGGCCCGCTTTAGTAACACGATATTCGATGTCCGACGATTCCGGCAGTACGACGACCGAGGAAATCGAGCTGGTAGCGTCGGGTATCCCCGAGTTGGACGGACTACTCAACGGCGGGTTGGTCCGGGGCCGGACGTATCTCGTCCAGGGCGTCTCGGGAACGGGAAAGTCACTGCTCGGCCAGCACTTCCTGCGGGCAGGACTCGATCGAGACGAGACAGTCGTCTACATTCACGGCGAAGAGTCCAGACACGATATTCTCGTTAACGCCGCACGGTTGGGGGTCGATATCCAGGATGCCGAGTTCCTCGACATCGGGCCCGGAACGGACTTTTTCGCCGAGGACAAGTCGTACAACTTGGTCGAGGCGACCGAGGTCGAATCCGAGCGGTTCACGCAGGATATCAAACAGGTGATCGAGGACGTCGACCCGACCCGGATTCTCATCGATCCGATCACACAGCTCCAGTACGTGGAACGGGACGAATACCAGTACCGGAAGCGGCTGCAATCGCTCATACGATTCCTCCGGGATCGGCAGGTGACGACAGTTGCAACGCGAACACTCAACAGGCAAAGTACTCCCGAGACCACGCACGACGATTTCGAATCGCTCAGTGACGGCGTCATCAACCTGTATCTCGACGAGCACGAACGCCGGGTCGCGGTTCCGAAACACCGTGGTCTCGGACAGGTAGACGGCACTCATGGGCTCGAAATCCGCGAAGACGGGATCGAAGTCTACCCACAAACCATCCCGGAACACGACAACCGAACGTTCGATCTGGAACTCATCCCAACCGGACACGATGCCCTCAACGATATCCTCGGTGGTGGGATCGAACGCGGAACCGTCTCGTTTATCAGCGGTCCGACCGGGATCGGCAAATCGACCACTGGCGCACAGATCCTCTCGGGTATCGTCGAACAGGGCGGTACGGCACTCGGATACCTGTTCGAAGAGTCTACCGACCAGTTCGTCCACCGCTCGGAAACTCTCGGACTCCCGATCTCGGAGATGCAAGCGCAGGGATCGATGCAGCTGACAGAAACCGAACCACTCGTGCGTTCGGCCGAGGAACTCAGTCAGCATATCCTTGACCAGGCCGACGAGCACGCACCGGATGCGGTGTTCATTGACGGGCTTTCGGGCTACAAGATCTCGCTTCAAGGCGACGACCAGCGACTCGTTCGCCGGCTGCACGGTCTCACCCGAGTACTCAAGAACCGCGGGATTGCAGTCATCATCACGGACGAGGCGGACCGGCTCACCGGCATCCCGGAAGCGACAAGTACGAACACCAGCTACATCGCCGATAACATCGTCTTTCTCTCGTACGTGGAAGTCGACGGCGAGCTGGACCGTGCGATCGGAGTCGTCAAAAAGCGACTCGGGGATTTCGACAGCCGGTTCCACCGGTTCTCCATCGAATCCGACACAGGACTCGTGATCGAAGGACCGTTCGATAACGTACGGGGGATCATGCAGGGACGTTCAACGCACCGTGTTTCAGACGGCCGCCACCAGCCAACCGATCACTCATGACCGGCCGGTCGAGCCACGAAGCGACTGAGCGACCCACGATACAACTCCTCGTACACGGAGACAACGACCGGGACGCCCTCGAAGTATCGCTCCGCGAACGGTACGACGTTATCGACGGCGAGACGCTCCACCCTGCCGATTGTTATGTCGTTGATGAGCAGATGGTGCCAACGTATCGAGACGTATTGCGAGCACACAAAACGGAGGTCCACCCCACCTTCATCCCAGTACTGTTGATTCAGAAGGAAGGGTCGCGGGGAACTGTCCCACTGCCGTCCGAGCAGAACGGCGACGGCCCACCGCTTATCGACGAAGTGGTGCCAGCTCCCGTCAACCGGAAGACCCTGTTTCGCCGGGTGGGGAATTTGTTGGCCCGGCGAGAGCAGTCGGTGGAGTTGTCCGAACGTTACGAAGACGTCCAGATTCGATTTCAGCGGCTGTTCGAATCGACGAACGACGCTCTCTTCGTGGTTACCCCAACCGGTGATGAGATCATCGAGTGTAATCCGGCCGCGTGTGATCTCGTGGGATATCCGCGCGATGAGTTGCTCTCGTGCTCCCCGACTGAGACGATCTACGCCAACGACCGCGAACGGTTCCAGTCCTTTCTTCGAGACGTACAGGAGACGGGTCAGGGGTCGACCGACGACCTCACGTGTCAAACAAACGAAGGCCAAAAACGACAGTTGGAGGTGTCGGCTGCGGCACTCGAGGACTCCGAACCGTCCTCGATAATCCTCTCCGCACGCGACGTTACGGAACGAACGGAGTACGCACGCGAGCTCGAACTGAAGTCCCGGGCGATGGACGAAGCCCCGGTCGGGATCTCGATTACCGATCCCGATAAAGAGGACAACCCGATGATCTACGTGAACGAGGGGTTCGAGACGCTAACAGGGTACTCCGACTCGGAAGCGATCGGTCGCAACTGTCGGATGCTTCAGGGGGAGGCGACGCGGGAGCACCCCGTTGCCAAGATGCGGCAGGCGATTGATGCAGCCGAACCGGTCTCCGTGGAACTCCGGAACTACCGTAAGGACGGGAGCCAGTTCTGGGACCGTGTCAGTATCGCCCCGGTGAGAGACCAGGACGGAAACGTAACGAACTACGTCGGATTCCAGGAGGATATCACCGAACGCAAAGAGCGCGAGATGGACTTGCAGCTGTTCAAAAACGCTGTCGAGAACGCGGGACAGTCGATATTCATCACCGACAGCGACGGGATTATTGAGTACGTGAATCCGAAATTCGAGGCCCGGTCAGGCTATACTCGTGAGGAAGCCGTCGGTCGAACGCCCCGTATTCTCAAGTCAGGCAAACAGGAGGGCGAGTTCTACGATCGGATGTGGCAGACGATTCTCGCAGGCGACCAGTGGGATGCCCATCTCATCAATCGCCGCAAAAATGGAGAGTTATACCACGTCGACCAGACGATTTCGCCCATAGCGAACGACGAAGGAGAGGTCACGCACTTCGTCGCGATCGAAGCCGACGTGACGAACCGGCGGTTGCGCAAACAGAAACTCGAGGTCCTCAATCGTGTGTTGCGCCACAACCTCCGGAATGGAATGAACGTAATCGAAGGCCATGCGGCAATGCTTCGGAAGGCGCTACACGACGAAGAACTCCGAGCAGACGTGAGAGCGATCGAAGATCGATCGGCGGCACTGTCGAGTCTGGGTGACAAAAGCGCGACGGTGCGCTCCCTGTTCGACAACGAAGCAGCTACTCAGACGGCCTGCGACGTGACTCGGCTGCTGACCGAGGTCGTCGACGAACTTTCCGACGAGTACCCCGATGCGATGCTCACGGTCAGTACGCCCGATTCCCTCCACGCACGGGCCGACGACCGGCTGAAAACAGCACTTGCAGAGCTCATAGAAAACGCAATCGTCCACAACGACCAGTCCACGCCGGAGGTTACGGTTACGACCGGATCACCGAGCGAAGATCGAACCGGCGAGTGGATCGAACTCGTAGTCGCCGATAACGGACCCGGAATTCCGGATCAGGAACAGGAAACGATCGAAAGCGGAGAGGAAACATCCCTGCAACACGGTACCGGAATCGGACTGTGGATCGTCTACTGGACAATCTCTTTGTACGGGGGTGAGATCTCGATCGAAGAAAACGCACCGCGTGGAACGCACGTTGTACTGAGTCTCCCACAGGGGTCGGTCGACTCCTCGCCCCGGATCGCGCCCGCCGATACTCACTGAGCCAATGACGGAACGAAGGACTTCGGAAAAGGAGAGCGAGAAACGAACCCACCGGTATCGGGCGCTCGTTGAAGCGTCGCACGACGTCACCACCACCATCGACACGGACGGAACGATGACGTACGTGAGCCCCCCGCCGTCACACGAGTTCTCGACGACGACTCCGAGGAATTAGTCGGGCACACTGGATACGGATACGTCCATCCCGACGACCGAGAGCGAAACGAAGACGTGGTCGAAGCCGTGCTGTCGGCCCAGGACGAACCCCAGACCGTCGAAGTCAGATTCGAACACGCCGACGGGTCGTGGTGCTGGATCGAAGCCACGATGCGGAATCGACTCGAAGACGATGTCATCTTTCTACAAGCGGGAAACCCCGCCGTTTACCGCGGGGAGGAACGCGACACGGTGAGAAACAACCGCCGTTCGGTGGCCGACCGACTCCCCACACCAAACGCAACCTATATGAATGTAAGGTTCTACATATGAAGTATGGCGGAGGTACGTCGCACGGTCGTCGTCAAACTCGATATGGACGACAGCGACGCGACTCTCCTCCACGGAACCGTCAAGCAGTACCTGTGGGCGTGCAACTACGTCGTCCAAGACGCGTGGCAGGACGACTACAAGCCCACCTCGAAAACCAAACTCCACGACCGGACGTACTCCGACGTTCGCGAACAGACACGGCTTCAAGCCAACCTCGTTCAATCCGCACGCAACAAAGCCGCCGAAGCCATCAAGGGCGTCGTCGCCCGCTGGCAGAACGGCAAGAAGGCGTCACAACCACACTTCACGACCCCATCCGTCAGATACGACAAACGGAGCGCGACGTTCTACGACGACCGCGTATCCCTCTCCACGGTGAACGGACGTATCGAAGCCGAATACGTCTTTCCACCAGAGGGAGACAACCCGCACACGAAGTTCCTCCACGACGACGACTACAAGGTCACGGGTGCGACGCTCCAGTACCGCGACGCGACGGACACCTTTTTCTCCACATCGGAACAAAGGCCGATGTGGAGTCCGAGATACCGGACGAAGGCGACGCCGAGAACAGCACAGTCCTCGGCGTGGACCTCGGTATCGAACAGATTGCCGTCACGTCAACCGGAATGTTCTGGAGCGGCGACTACCTCAATCACCGCCGTCGGGAGTACGAGCGGGTGCGTGGCGACCTGCAACGGACAGGTACGGAATCAGCCCATCGAACTATCGAACGGATGGGCGACCGAGAAACACGGTGGGTCGAAGATTACCTGCACCGGATCTCGAAAGCCATCGTCAAAGAAGCCGTCGCGCACGACTGCGACCGGATAGCCTTCGAGGAGTTGACCGACATCCGCGACCGGATGCCGGGCGCCAAGAAGTTCCATACGTGGGCATTCCACCGTCTGTACGACTACACGGCGTACAAGGCCGAAGCGGAGGGCATCAAAGCCATGCAGGTAGACCCAGCGTACACGTCAAAACGTTGCTCGAAGTGCGGGACGACGCTGGACGAGAATCGTCCGTCACAAGCGAGGTTCTGTTGCCAGAAGTGCGGGTACGAGGTTAACGCGGACTACAACGCGGCGAAGAATATCGGATTTCGGCTACTCCGTGCGGAGCAAAAGTCTCCGCATGGAGGGGCGACACGTCACCTCGCCCTGAAGTCGGGGACGCTGAACGTGAATGGCGGCTACTCGCCTGCCACCCAGTAGGGTCGGCCAGAACGGGAGTTCACCGACAAGCTCCGCCCTTTAGGGCGGAGAAGGTGACTTTGTGTATCTCACCAAGATGTACGAGTATGTGAGTAACAGCGTTTTTCAACAGTCTGTCGAGGAACGGCCGTTCGTGGACGAGGAGGGGGAAGGCTTACGTCATTCCCAGCGATTAATATTATTAACTGAGCATGGCCACCGCTACAGAGCCGCCGGCCGGCGTCGAGTTCGTCCACGAGGAGGACGGGCGAGTGACGGCCCGGCACGTCGAATCCGGCGTTGCATCGTTCGGCGACAGCGAGACCGATGCACTCCGCCAGCTCGCCGACGCTCTTGACAGTCACTTCGGCGCTGGGGAGTCCATCGACGATCCCGAGACTTGGCTCGCCGAGGAAGGGATCGACGCCGAGATCGGCGAGGCCGGCTCGCCACCTTGGCTCGAATAGCGTGGTTCGGACGACGTTCTCCTCGCGGGAAATTATCAAAGCGCTCACCAAGCACGGCTTCGTTCCGGTCGGCGGGAAGGGGAGCCACACAACGCTCCGCTACGAGAACGCCGACACCGGCGAGGTTCGGACGGTGACGGTTCCGAAAGGTGACCCAATTCCGGTCGGGACGCTTCAGGACATCGCCGATCAGGCCGGCGCAAACGACTTCCATGAGTTTTGCCGGTGGGTTGACCGGACATGTTGAACGCGGCAGTAGAGCGCCATGACAGTGACCCGGGGCGAACGTCGGGATTTCGATCGCCTCGCAGCTGACGTTACTCCGGGGTCCAGCCGTCTATGCGTGTCCAGGTGGCGGGAGTTACGCACTCGCTCCCTGCCGATCCGGCGTGTCCACGTTCGATGCCCTATGAATCCCGACAAACCACGTATAGTATTCTTCAACAGTCCTCGGTAATTGAGACTCGATTCTCAAATTCAGATTCGTAATTCCGGGATTCATTTCGACTTGTCTATTACGCGTAACTTAGTCGGAGTTCTTCCCGTCCCCTCATGATCCTGAACATTGTTACAGATGATCTCTCGCAACTCGTAGCCAATTCTGTGATGCTAGGTCTCCACTGGTGGGTATCCCTCTTCACGACGTTATGATCCGTCAATGAAAACATCTATGATGAATTCGTGGAAAGTTCATTCATGGACACAGGCCCCCATAACGATGCTTTGGGGGATAACGGAGAGAGTACCAGCCGCTATAGATCCATCATCGAAGCTGTTCGAGACGGCGTTTTCGTCGTCAATCTGGACGGGACTATCATCTACGTCAACGACTCGCTTTGCTCATTGACTGGACGTGAGCGGAACGAACTGGTTGGCAACACGTTCGACACGCTGGTTGAATCAGGACTGGTTGAATCAGCCGAGTTTGATCGATTCGTTACAACCATCAACTCCATTGCCGACGGAGAAATCCAGGATGAAATTCTGACCTTCGAGATTGACCAGGAAACCGAACAGATGGTAGACGTTCGCGTCTCGAAACATATCCGGGACGACGGCACTGACGATATCGTCGGCGTGGTCCGGGATGTGACAGAGCGCGAACGAAGGGCCCGAGCGGCAGAACAAAAACAGGAGGTGCTGGCAAAACTGTATCAAGTTGGTGCAGAGGACGCTCTCACGTTCGAACAAAAAGCCGAGCGTATCCTCTCCATCGGGTGTGAGTACCTGTATCTGCCGTTTGGGTTCCTGTCGAGAATAAAGGAAGACACACAAGAGATTGTACACGCTGTTGGCGATCATACACTGCTCCAGCCAGACGAAACCGCACCGCTGGAGCAGTCGTACTGTCGGAAAACCATCCAAAGCGACGACCTGGTCGGTATGCAGGACGCACAAGCGGAGTTAGGCGAAGACGACCCGGCGTACGAACTGTTCGACTTGGGCTGTTATATCGGAACGAAGGTCATGGTCGGAGAGAACCTCTATGGGACGTTCTGCTTTGCGGCCCCACACGACCGTGACCGGGAATTCACCGCCGGCGAACGGGAGGTGATCAAGCTCCTTGGACAGTGGGCCGGGTACGAACTCGAACGGCAACGGTTCGAAGAACGCTTGGAAGGTCTGCATCAAATATCACAGCAGTTGCTGGCGGCTGAAACGACGACGGACATCGCAACCATCACGATCGAGATGATTGTGGACCTGTTCGATCTCCCGGTGAGCGCGTTTTGGGAGTACGACGCCAGTGACGACATGTTACGCCCGGTGGCTGAAACCGACGAGGCAGTACGGATCGTCGGGGAGGCTCCGACGTTCGAGCGAGGTGACGCACTCTTGTGGGAGAGTTTCGACAGTGGTGAGATCCGGAACTACGAGGACCTGGCCGAACAACCAGGAGCGTACAACCCGGAGACACCATTGCGGTCAGAGGTCCACGTTCCCTGCGGGAATCATGGAATTATCACGAGTTCTGCGACCGAGCCACGTGCGTTCGACGAGATCGATATCGAGAGCCTCCGACTGCTTGAAGCACTGGTCACGGAGGCAATGACCGCAGTCAAGCGCGAAGAACAACTGGCCGAGCGTGGTGAAGCACTCCAGCGACAGAACGACCGCCTCGAAGAGTTTGCCGATGTCGTGGCACACGACCTTCGAAACCCAATGACGGGGGCGATCGGCTTTCTCGAAATCGCTCGCAAAACGAACGAGTCACAGCATTTCGAGCGCGTCGAACAGTCCCTGGACCGGATGGAGGAACTCATCGACGAGTTGTTGATGATCGCACGCGGTGATCGCCAGGCAGTCAACATACGCACACTTTCGTTGCAACCAATCGTCGAGGAAGCGTGGTCGTATACCGACGCCCCTGAAGCGACGCTGTCCGTAGACGACCCGCTCGGTGAGATACAGGCCGACGAGACACGACTGTTGCAACTGTTCGGTAATCTCTTTCGCAACAGTGTCGAACACGGCGGCGACGACGTTACCGTGGAAGTTGGCCCCCTCGCTGACGGGGGGGGGTTCTACGTCGCCGATGACGGGCCAGGGTTTTCCGACAAGCAACGGACGGAGATCGAAGCACTCGGAGACACGGACGAGATGTCGGGATTTGGAATCGGACTCATGAGCGTTATCGATATCGTGGAAGCACACGGGTGGGACCTCTTAGTCCCCGCCACAGATCAGGGAGCACGCATCGAAATCCGAACTGGTGAACGGAGCGAATGACCCGTGGAACCAAGCGTCGCCGTAATAAAGTGTGGATAGGAGACTCACATGACCACCGAAATAGTCATTGCTGAGGACGATGAGACGACCCGGGAAGTCGTCGAGTTCAACCTGACTGACAACGGATGGGACGTGGTGGCGTTCACAGATGGTGATGCGTGTTGGGAGCATCTCGGATCACGGACCAGCGATCCACCAGATCTCGTGGTGTTAGACGTGATGATGCCCGAACTCGATGGCCTTTCGGTCCTCGAACGTATCCGGGATCACGACGCACTCGTGGATCTGCCAGTCGTCATGTTGACGTCCCGCAACCGGGAGGAAGATATCGTGCAAGCACTCGACGCCGGTGCTGACGATTTTGTGGCCAAGCCTTTCTCGGAAGCCGAACTTGTGGGGCGAATTGAGGTCGTTCTCGACGCAGTCTGAGTGTCGAGTAGTAGTCGTTCATATGCGTAGACCTTTAACTATCAGTCTCGTTTCTTTTTTAATGTGGGTTGCTACGTTGTTGGCCGTCGTAGGGTTACTTGGCGTAGCAGTGACGACACAGTTTACTGGCTACCGACTCGGTGGAACGATCACCGTCCCGGTACTCGCAGTGTACACCCTCAAGAACGTCCTGATGGTGCCGGTGTTCGTCCTCAGTACTATCGCAGCGTACATCGGCCTCTGGTATCTTCGAGAGCGAACTCTGATCTACGGTCGAGACCAATTTGTCGCCGCGTTGGTCATCGGAACGTCAGTCCCGTTGGTAACGCTTCTTGGGCTGATTCAGGTCGGGTTTGATGCAGATCTCATCGTGTTTATCGGCAGTATTCTCCCCGGTCTCGCGGCCTACAACTTCCACAGCATCAAGCCGGAGTTTCGCCGGAACGATTTGCTCGCAACGATAGGACTGTTTACAGGACTGGTCATCATCGGTTGGGCACTGGTCACGCCGGGGATAGCTGCCCGATTCGGGACGGTAACGCCACCGGTGTTGTTCGCAGAAACCGCCGACGTTGCGTTGTTTAATAATGCAGTCGTTGATATTTCAACAGGAACAGTCGTCATTCCGAGGGAAATCGTGGCTGGCCTATTTGTTCTCGGTCTTCTGTTATCTGAGCGTATCCGGGGGAGATTCGGCGTCCGGGTGGGCGTCATTACGGCTGTCCTGTTGGCAGTCTACGCACTCACGAACGTCTGGCTGATCGCCATGTATCTGGTTTTATTGGTTCTTGCATTCGGCTTCGTTCAGGCGATGAACTCCGCAACACTGCGGTATGGCCGGGTACTGCTCGGGACCACCACCGCGTTTGCACTTCTCGTGGCAGTGCCACTCACGCTCTCGCTCCCGATTAGTCGTGGGCTGTCTGCGTTTTTTATTGCCTTCCTCGCGGGCATCACAGCATATAACGCTCACGTGACAGGCTCGTTTGATCGGCGTCTGGTACTACCTCTCCAGGCAGTCGTATTCGTTCCAGCGTTGCTCGTGGCGCGACTGTTCGCTACACCGGAACCGAAGGGAATCCCAAAGGAACTCACGCTTCCAGTGATACTGATAGGCGTGTTCGTCGTGTTGGTCGGCTTGGGTATCGGGCGCTGGTATGCGGTTGACAAGCCTGACGAGTCCGAGGTCCTGTCGGCATCCGTTCTTTCAGGGGGTAACTCATGAGTACGAATGCATACGAGATATACGGGCGAGGGTTCGGCTGGTCGTGGCGACTTCGGACTCAGGAACGCGTGGTAGCGACCGGCGGCCATCACTACGATACATCACGCGAGGCCCGACAGGCTGTAGACCGAGTTCGAGGAGCAGTTGCTTCGCTCACTGGTGATGACGAGGCGTTCGAAAGCGAGGATATCAGCGACCCGCGAACGATTGTCAGAGAGGACCCGACGCCGTCCGGCGAGCTTCCACAAGATCGGAACAATTGGGTGTGGCAATTACAGATACCCGAGCGCACCCTCGCCAACAGCGCAGACCGGTTCCCTACCGAGAGCGATGCCAGGCATGCGTTGGATCGGTTCCTAGAGCGGGCCGCGGGTGCCCTCCCCATGTTCATGGTCGGTGCCGAATACGAGTGGCGGGACGGACCACGATCTATCGAGGTCGGAAAGCCGAGCCTGACCGGTATCATTAAAGAGTTAACACGAGGGTTCCGTCACCGCAAGGCACTCCGACGCCTGGACACTCGCATCGCCGTGGCGGGGAGCCGTGGCAAGACATCGACGACCCGCCGCCTCGACGACGTGTTCAATCGCCGGGGCTACGATACGCTGACAAAGATCACCGGGAACCACCCGACACTCATCCACAACGGCGAGGTTCACCCCATCGACCGACGCGGGCCTCGGACGACGCTGTACGAGAACATCAGCGTCATCGGGGAGTTCGCTCCGGAACTCGATGCCTATGCCGCCGAGGATATCGGCATCTTCGAAAACCAGGGCATCACCGAGTACACCACCCGGCTCATTAATCAACAACTCATCGATCCGGACATCGTCATTCTCACCAACGTCCGCCAGGATCACAACGACACGCTTGGCAAGACGCGGACCAATATCGCCCGATCATTCGCACGGTCGGTCTCCGCCGGGACACACGTTATTAGTGGGGAACAACACCCTGTTCTCCACGAGTATATGCGAGAGGAGATCGAACGGCGGGGCGGTACCATCGAACAGGTCGAGATTCCAGAACGACACGAGGGGATGATCGGGGCAGAGACTGCGCACGCGATTGACGCGGTCCTGTCGTTTCTCGGCGAATCGCCTCTGCCCGACGGTGAACTCGAAGCGTTTTTAGATGCGATCCAGCCGGAGTGGACCCGACTTCCTGACGGTCGTGTGTTCAACGCAGCACAAGTGAACGACGTCGAGAGTACGGAAATGGTCCGTCAGGCACTCGTTTCGGAAGATGAACAGATACTGCCGTTCGTCTATCTCCGGCGAGACCGGCGCGGTCGAACCGCCTCGTTCGCAGAGTACGTTGACCTCCTCCACGATCAAGGCCACGTCAATGAAGCCCACGTTGGTGGGGCCAATACGCGTGCGTTCGCTGAGAATACCGAGCTGCCGGTCATCCGACACGACAAAGGAAGCGACGCCGAGACTGTGCTGACCGATCTTCTTGCAGAGGGCGAGCCTGTCGTCATCATGGGAAACACCGTCGATGAGTTCATGCGTGAGTTCGAGGAGGTTGTACGTACTCAGGAACAGGAAGCAACCGAATCTATCAAACCGACGTAGAACTCTATTACTGCTCATTGACTGAATAGGTTGTGCCGACGAGTACGATGCCAGCAACGACCGGGAAGAAGCCCAATACCGGAGCCCGTCGCAGTACTACGGTGCGGAGGATGAAGTCAAGATGGATGATAGGTGACACCTGCTAATTTATAACCTATACAGCAGTAACGTCCCGGAAGCGTGCCGAATCCTCCACAGGAGTTTGGATCTATCGATCTCGACTTTTCGTCGAATCCCGAGCTGGCGGCAGAGTTCCCTGATAACTCGAAGGCACTCCTGATGCTTGGTTTCGAGCTGCTACACGCAAAGAGGTGGCCGATGGCATCCATCTCGGAGCAACTTCAGGCCTACCTGAACCAGGGCTTCGATCCAGCCGAAGCCGTTGGCGAGCTTGACCTCGTCACCGACACCCTCCCGTTCTGGAAGCTGGAGAAGAACTGGTACAAACTCGACAGGGAGGACGCCGCACGGCTCTATCTCTACCGGTCCCTCACCGCCTCGAAGGACTACGCCATCGAAGAGGAGTTGAAGGACGGCGTTGCGGAACATCTCGGCCTGAACGACACCGTCACGGAAAATACCATCGAGCGCATCAGCGAGGAAGTCGAGAAACAACTTGGCGGTGAGGTACGTACCGAGGTTCGGGAGGTCCTAGAGGAACTGGAGGACAACGACGAGGTCGTCACGCTGCCGGAATCCTCAGCCGACGGGCGCGGAGAGCCGCCGCTCGTGCTCATCTCGCGCGAGATGCGGAAGAGAGCGTACCAGTATTTCCAGCTTGACCGGGACGAGTCACGGGTCACGTACCCCAAGTGGCAGTTGTTCAAGCTGATGGAGATCGCCGGGCTATGCAACATCCACCCCAACGACGCCGAGGAACCACTCCGGTTTCTCCCGTACTTTTACTACCGAGACGTGCCCGGATTCAAAGCGCTCTGGAACCAGCTCCGCGAGTATGACATGCTCAAACTGCGGAAGATGTACCTCGCCGCCTTGGAGTCAATCATTACCGTAATCGACGAGTACGGCTACCTGCCCGAGACGACCGATATCGCCGTGGACCTCACGAATATCATGTGGTACGGTCGGCACTCGAACCAGAAAAACAAGAACGGGGAGCCGCTCGACCGGGATGAGATTCCGCACGAAGACCAGCCCATCGGCGTCGAGGGTGTGAATGAGAAGGCGGGAAGCGCCTACGCGTTCCAGATCGCGTCCGTGAGCCTCGCCAACGTCGAGATACCCGTGACGCTGGCCGCGAAGAGCATCCAGCGCCGCGGGAACATCGAGCACCAGATAGACGAACTGCTCACCTACGCCGATCAGTACGTTGATCCCGATGTCGTCTGTATGGACGGGGGATTCTACGGTCGCGGAATGCACGAGTGTCTCGAAAATCACAGTCTCGACTTCATTTCCCGTCTGCGAGGGCGTATGCCCTCTATCGTGAGGGAACTCAAGCAAGGGGCGATTTACAACGACTTGGACTACAATGCAGCGGGATACGACGTTCGCATCGGTGAGGAAGTCCCGGAAAGCGAGGCCGAGTCGTGGCTCATCACGATGCCGTCGGAGAAACGTATCTCCAGGGCTGACACCGGAACCGAGGACCAGGGGAATTGGGAGATCTACTACACCAACCTCAATCCCAAGCAGTTCGGCGGGTTGGAGATCGGGCGGCGATATCGGCAGCGTTGGGCAGTGGAGACATCCTATCGACTGATGAAACACGATTTTACCGCGAAGTCGGCAAGCGAACTCCGGAGCCAGCGAGAATTTATCGCCAGCATGGCGTTCATCTACAACGCGATGTGGATGGCGTCGAACGTGAAGTACGCTGTGGAGAACGACCGCCCGGTGAAAGATGACCAGGGGCGTTACCCCTTCACCGCCAACCAGTTGATGGTCGCCATGCTGCTTGACATGGAGGATATTGATATCGGAGAAGTGCGAGATCTATCAGTTCGAAGTAACATTGTTCGGGAGGTGTTCGGAGATGGCTATCCGTTCCGTCTCGAAGGCCATCCTGAATTTGAGAACTGAGGCTCAATTACCGAGGACTGTCAAGCAAACCTTCGCGGTCCTCGCCACCACCCACACCGTGGACCGCCATGTCGGAGAGGTCGGCGGTCCCTGGAGACAGGCCGTCCTCAACCCAGCACGAGTTCCCGCTTTGTACCATCGTCGCGCCGGTCCAGGTGGCCGAGTTCGGCTAACTCCTTGAGCGCCCGCTGGACCGTGCGCCAGGACACGTCAACGTCGTCCGAGAGATTATCGACGGTGAACCGTTGGCCGACGTAGCCAGTTGCCGCCTTGGTCACTTCCCGCGTCCCGACAGAGAACGCTCGTTGTCGTCCAAGATTTAGTCATCTGAGGAGGCAGATCAGTCACTACAGATATTCTCGTAGCTGTTGATGTCATTCAAATATGTGAAATGCAAAAGATCATAACCCTTCGAATTGACCTGCTTGTAGTGGCGGCCTGCGGCGGATATTGAGTCGGCCTATCTTTCTACGAGGAGAGAATCCCGGCGTTTACGCCGAGAGTGAATCCGACAACGCTGACCCAATCCATCACGGACGGCAGGTTGGATATTCCACGCACATCCACACCATTAAGTTAGTTTGTCTACATAGTCTATGTATGGCGATTAAGGCCACACGTACCTACGTTGGGTCCATCCAGAACCACCAACAGGTCTGTGATGGTCTTGATTCGCTCGGAGACTCCGCCTCGAAAATCTGGAACGTCGCACGATGGACAGCCGACCGTATCTGGGACGCAACCGGCGAGATCCCAAACGGGAGTGTGCTGAAATCGTATATGAAAAACCAGTCGTGCTGGAAAGATTTGAACGCACAATCCAGTCAGAAAGTCATCGAAGAACTTTCTGACGCTTTCCAGTCATGGTTCGATCTGCGACACAACTCCAAAGAGGCGAATCCCCCCGGCTACCGCAAACACGGCGACAACCGACCCAAGAGTACGGTGACGTTCAAAGAAGACGGGTTCAAACACGACCCTGAGAACAACCGGGTCCGGCTCTCGAAGGGCTCGAATCTGAAAGAACACTTCTCGGATTTCCTGCTCTGTGAGTACCAGACTCGACCTGATGTTGATCTCTCGGAAGTCAACAGCGTCCAGAATGTTCGTACCGTCTGGAACGGTGACGAATGGGAAATCCACTTCGTCTGTAACGTCGAGCTCGAATCTGCTGACACAGCAGACGACGGTGTTGCGGGGATCGACCTCGGAATTACAAATATTTCCACGGTCGCGTTCCCGGACGAATACGTCCTGTACCCCGGCAACTCGCTCAAAGAAGACAAACACTACTTCACCAGAGCTGAGTACGACACCGAGGGAGAGAACGGCCCGTCAGAGAAGTCGATGTGGGCGCGTCGGAAACTCTCCGAACTTGAGACACACTTCTACCACACGCTGACGGACGCCATCATCACGGAGTGTGTCGAACGCGGTGTCGGTACGCTCGCGGTGAGTTGGCCTGAAGACGTGCGAGCGTCAGACTGGGGTAAAACCGGCAACAAGAAGTTACACTCGTGGGCATTCGACCGCATCTACCAGTACCTCGAATACAAAGGCGAGATGCGGGGTGTTGAGGTACTGAAAGAGAACGAGTGGAACACCTCGAAAACGTGTTCACGCTGTGGAGACGACACGAAATCGAACCGTGTCGAGCGTGGCTTGTACGTCTGCTCGTCGTGTGAGTTGGTAGCCAACGCGGATTGTAACGGGGCGGAGAATATGCGTCAGAAGATAACTCCGAGTCCTCACGGTGAGGATAGGAGTAACGGCTGTGTGGCACAGCCATCGACATACCTGTTCGACCGCGAGAGCGGGACGTTTCACACGAGAGAACAGGTCGTGTCGTAGACCAGCAAATATCCCACCTGCGGCACGGGAAGCCTCGCCGTTTACGGCGAGGAGGATGTCACTGCTGTTCTTGCACACCACCAATCAGTACCACTCGGCCATTCAAGATATTGATTCGATAGCGTTGGGGTACCTTGGTCTCATTCTCTTCGGGGTGTCAGTATCGGTCACTGGCGTCGCCCTACTGCTGAGGACGAACGGTGAGTGACGAGGCCATCGGACTGGCAAGGTAGTCAAATCGACGACCAGGTGATCGATATGCACCCTGTATTCAGCACAGTCAGTGAGGCCTAGACAGGTCTTTGCAGAAAGTACGCACCTGCATAGAGGGTGTCTTCGGCACGATTCTTGAAACAGGGATTTGTATGGTGTGACTGCCTGTTGATCGGACCGTTCCGGATGATATTCGCTGAGTATCTCGAACGTTTTGGCGGGACCGCTCGCGGGCGTAGGCCGCAAATCCAACTTGGCCCCCCGGACGCGTGGCACGGAGGTGTCTACCTACCGATTCTCTGAGACCCCGGCAAGACCGAAGTCGTAAATCCCGGTTCGGTACGCATCCACGATGTCCTCGTAGTACGTATGCACGTAGCTGTCGATCGTCTCGCGGCTCATCTCGACGCCTTCGATCCGGTCGCCACGCATGTACTTGACCAACTCGCGGTTCCAGTTCTTCGTGACCAGCCAGTGCGTCGTGAATCGATGCCGCCCGAAGTGGCTCGTCACCGCGCGGTGCGTCTCAGTCTCGGGATAGTCGTCTTGGAAATGCTCCGCCCAGATGCGCCGTACGTCCTCGGTACCCAGAGGATTGTGTGTGGATGTTGTGTAGAACACCTCCTCAGCGCCCGTGTCAGGCCGTGTGAACAGAAGGCTGACCAGCGTCGCGCGCAGCTCGTCGTCGAGCGGTAAGACGCGTGGCCGCCCCGATTTGTTCCCCGACCGCTCGTACCGTGAGGGGATACATACGGCGTTGGGTCGACCATCAAGCAGTGGATGTGATCCCAACGCAGGATAGCCGGCCTTGAGTTCCGGGTGATCGATCGCGATATCCGAGAGCCGGAGGTTGCACAGTTCGCCCGCTCGCACCCCGAGTTTGAGTTGCGTCATGACGACGGCGCGATCACGGATGTGCGATAGCGCCGCCACATAGTCAGCGAGGTCTGCGACCGAGAGATGTGGCGGGTCCTTCTGTGGTGGCCGTGTCAGATCGAGCTTCGAGAGAACGATGTCGAATGGGTCGTACGTCCGTGGATGGGGAAAGGCGGGATCGCGCTGCCAGAAGTGGTAGATCGCGTCAAGGCGATGCAGTTTCGATCGGATCGTATCGGGTTGATTATCCCGATCCTCACGACAGTGCTGAACGAAGCACCGCACGTGTGTTTCGTGCGGACAGGCCGGATGGCGACCCGCCCGGCGCATGTGGGTCGTCCACTGGTCGATGACATGCCGGTACTCACGCTGTGTTTTTGCCGTCAGGTTTCGCGGAGCGGCCACCTCGTCGAAAAACAGTGCGAAGGGATCCACGTCGAGGTCGTCGAACGTCGGCGCATGCGCCGCAAGCGGATCCGCCGTCCGATCGAACGCCTCGGCGATGGCTTCGTGGTCGTCACTCATCGCCACGTCGCACGCCGTGTCACGCATCCGTCTCACCGCCGCCTGTCGTGTCAAGCCGTCCCAGCTTCGTCTCCCAGATTCGACCGGCCGTGTCCGTTGTCGCCGCCGCCATCAACACCGGCTGATACCGATGCGGATGGTCCGCGTGGAATCGCAGCCACGTGTAGAACTCCTCAAGGCGCACCCAGTACTGGGAGTAGACCGTTCGTCTCGTCCGCGATGCGGCAAGGGCCGCACACCACGTCTCGACGTCCGCTGGCTGCGCCAGCGCGTGATGCCGTCCGCGCTCGCGCAGGTGTGCCTTCCACGACCGCGCGGTCTTCGTGAACGTCCGTTCGTACCCCTGTGAGTCGAACTCGTTCGACCGACTCGCGCGGAAGTCTGCCCAGACGTCCCATCCATCGTACCGCTCGGCGTAGGTGGCGAAGCGATCACCGGGCGGAACGTCGCTGAGTCGTTTCTGACATCCTCCCACGACTGAAGTCGTGGGGTTCCACGGTCACAGACCGTGCCCACGACGGAGAGGTTCCCCACTCGCGTCGTTCGGTGGGGTTGTGGGCCGTGCCAGTCCGGCCCCCGACTCGGATAGCGGGCTTCATCTACCGCCGCGCTGGCGTGCATATCCTTACCCAAGACTCGGTAGCACAACCGACGATACGAACCGTGGTAGTTGTTTCGGCTGTTGTCGGATTCATCCCACGGCTGAAGCCCTGTCTCTTACCCACAAATCCTATCGCCGTAGTTCGTGGAACCTGTGGCCAAGATGCAGAGCGGTTCACGAAGCCGGCGAGCTGATGTAGAAGAGGCTGAACTGTGTCAAACGGACGTCTCTGGCACAGTTCGCAAGGAGTTCAAGTCTGCTGAGTTTGGTGACGAACGGCTCACTGACCGATTGATGCAGGTCGGAGATCGGCTCGGCAGGGCACCTGCCGAGTCGATCCCTAACGCCTGCGAGGACTGGGCCTCCACAAAGGCTACGTACCGATTTTGTGATAACGAGCGTGTGGATCCGAACGAGATTCTTGATGCGCACAAGCGAGAACAACGCTCACGCGTCCGTGATACGGAGGAGCTTCTAGTTATCTCTGACACGACCGAGCTTGTGTTTCCGAGACATCCGTCAAAGGAAGGACTCGGTGACATCGGCAACTCCACCACGGATCTCGAAGGTGTCAAGGTTCACTCGACGATCGGAGTCGATCCACAGACACATCGTATGACTGGGGTCATCGATCAGCAGTCGCTGATCGAGGACCAACAGGCCAGCACCAAACACGACGCGAATGGGAAGGGTGAGCCGATCGAATTAGAAAGCGAACAGAAAAATGGATTCGAGGGGACAGGCAAGCCAGCGACTGGCTTGCCGAGGAGATTCGACCGATATTCATCCACGACCGAGGAGCCGATGCATTTGCGTTCTACCGCGAAGTTACAGACGAGCTAGACGCTGGATTCGTCATCCGTGCAAATCAGAACCGCTGTATTCAGACGCCGTCCGGAACGGACGGGCGTCTGATTGACTGGAGTGAAGACCTCCCCGAACAAGGTCGCACGTCTATCGAGATCGAACAAGGAAGTGGAAGAGAAGCTAGAGAGGCTGAGCTCATCGTCAAAGCCGGCTCGTGTGAGTTACTCCCTCCAAAGAACGATCCAACTCACACCGAGCCAGTCGAGGTAAACGTCGTACGAATCGACGAACTTGGAGAACAAGATGACCCGATTCAGTGGGTGTTACTCACCACTGAATCGGTCGCTACGTTCAATGACTCGCTGAGTGTGGTAGAGTCCTATCGCGCCCGATGGACGATCGAAGACTGGCACAGGGTGCTGAAAACTGGATGCCGAATCGAGGAACGTCGGCTAGAAACGTGGGAACGTATGGAGGTCTTGTTGAGTGTCTACTCGGTGATTGCGTGGAAGGTGCTGGAGTTGCGGGAACTTGCTCGGGGAGAGACATACTACTCACCTGATGTCCTTCTGAGCGAGACTGAACGGTCAATTCTGGAAACGAAATTTCCAGAATTGACCGACAACGAGGCTCAAGCGTACGCAATTGCAGTTGCGAAGATCGGCGGCTACCTTGACCGAAATTCCGATCCACCGCCCGGTTGGGAGACGATGTGGAAAGGCCTCAAGAAACTTCAGACCTGGGCGGAGGGATACGAACTGCACTCCTGAGACTTATGGGTAAGAGACAGGGCTGAAGCCGTGGGCTTTCTCCTTGAACCGCTGTAAATGCCCATGCGTCGATCCGGATCGCCTGCTTTCTGTCGTGTCATGCGTTGGCGTCGGCTCCCTGTGGGCAGCCGGCACTCGTTGCCGGCTGCCCATATCCGGGCCGTGCGATGGCTGGGTGGGTCTCCCATACTGCGGTGTCCCCGGAGCGTGTGTAACTGCGAAACGGGGTGGGCGACGGGCTGTCCGTGGGCGAGCGCCGAGTTCGGTGGGTCTCGTGGAGTCCATCATCGGGGTGACGCACCGGTAGGACGTGGGTGGCGACCGGGAGTGGGTGGTGGCTGGTGGGACCAGTCGCAACTCCGGCTGTCGCGCGGTCGCTGTGCGCGGCGTTCGGACGAGAGAGGTTCCTGAAGTGGCGCGGGAGGTGCGCTGCTGAATCGGCCGCGTCTCGACGTCTCGCCAGCGTTCTTCGGGGAATGGCGAGCAGAGTGATGAGACGACCGCCGTGGGCACGGCCGTACCCACGCGTCGTGTGGGCCGCGGTGGGTGTCGTCTGGACGCCGCTCTGTGTGGGCACGGTGCGGTCTTCATACTCAACCGAATCGGCAGACGGCAACCGTGTATGAACGATCCATCGTCCAGCGTGACGCGTGTTCCCCCTGCCGTGCGCTCACCAGACAGCAGGCGCGGCCACATCGAGACTCCCTGTTCGTGACCGCGTTGCGCGCTTGATCGGCCAGCCTCGCCACGCAAGCGTTCGCATCCCTGCGGTCCACAGCTCCATCAGACACGCCCGCAATGGCTCGTGACACAGCCGCCTTGCGGGGAGCGATACCGATTATGAAACACCTCACAACCACCGAGACGTCCCAAAACCGCCGCACGCCACGTTAGTCGCCCCGACCCAATTTCCACACATACGTCCGGAGACCTCGTCGATGGTGTCGAGGTGAGCTGCCGCTCGCGCCAGTTCGTGCGTCAGAACGGCCGACCTACACCACCTTGTACTGATCCGTCGTCGGACTGTACACGTCGCCTTTCCGTCGCAGTCCCTCGATCTGGTCCATCACTTTCTCCTCCTCGATACCCTCGGCCTGGGCGCGCTCGACGATGGCGTCGATCGGCGCGCCGGCCTCGCCCTCGTACTCGGCGTCGACCGTCTCGATCACGTCCTTGATGCTCTTGATGCGGTCGCGCTGGCTCTTGGAGGTCCCCGTCTCGATCACGTCGGCGTCGAACTCGCCCGTCTCGGGGTCGACACCGATGTCCTGCAGACAGGAGCGGACGATGTCGATGACGCGTTCGGCGTCCTCGTGTTCGACGGTATCGGAGAGGCGCACCCGGGCGCTGGCCTCCGCGAGACGGACCAGCGCTTCGAGTTTCCGGGCGGTGACGGGCACGGGCGCGTCCTCGTCGGCCCCCTTCGCGCGGAGGTCGACGTAGAAATCGCGGATGGCCGCCTTCGCCTCGTCGCTCATCGTCGGGAAACAGGAGCGCTTGGCGTAGGCGATGTACTTCCGCAGCAGTTCGGGGTCGATGGCCGGTTCCACGGTGTCCGTCACCTCCTCGACCTCCGCCTGGCTGTGGTTGGCGTTGGCCACCTTCGTTCGCTGGGTGTTCAACTCCCCCGCGTAGTTCGTCCGCAGGATGTGTTCGGCCAGGGCAGCGTCCTCCTCCGGATCGGGCTGGTCGGTGACCGTGAAGATCAGGTCGAACCGCGAGATCAGCGCGGGTTCGAGGTCGATCTGTTCGCCGATGGGTTCGTACTGGTCGAACCGACCGTACTTCGGGTTGGCCGCCCCGAGGAGGGAACACCGGGATTTGAGGGTGGCGTTTATTCCGGCCTTACTTATGCTAATTTCTTGCTGTTCCAATGCTTGATGCATTGCAGATCGATCCTCGGAATTATGTACCACCATCCCGTTGGCGACGAAGTTGTGGGTGCCCTCGACGGTCAGGTCGTACACGTACGGGCCGCCGTTGGTAGACGTTACTGACACGACCTGACGTAACGCCACGTCTTCGGTAGTCCGTTCATCGTACGCCTCGGATCGATACTTCCCTAATGAATCGACGGTACCGCCGTCCGTCGCCGGTTGTGGCCTCTCCCGCGGCACGTACACCCAGTCTCCGGACGATAGATCACTGGCCGCCCGTTCGACCCGTTCTCCGTCCTCGAAGACGAAGAATGGGTGGTCCGCCGTCGAGGTGAGTCGTTCGCCCGTCTCCAGACGCACCTCGGTGAGCTGTTCCGGTGCCTCGTACTCGTGGATAGCCGTCACGGGGCGGGAGACGATCCGGCCGTCGTCGGTCATCGTCCACGCGTCGACGTCGACGTCCCTGATGGTCCGGCCGTTGTCGAGTTCCTCGATCGTTCCCGTGGCAGCGGCGTCGCGTGTGAGTTCCTCGATACGCTGGACCGTGCCATCGGCGAGATGGACGAGCGTGTCGCCGGTTACACACCGCATCTTGTCGAGTTCGTCGACTGCAGCGATCCCCTGATCGGCCAACACGAGCGCCCCGGCTTCCAGACTCCACTGTTGGCCCTCGCCGAAGTCGTCGCGGACGGCGGCGGCAGTGTTGTGGGTTACGATTCCGTTGCCGACGAAGTTGTTCGTCTCGGGAACCGTGAGATCGAAAAGTTCTTTCTCGCCGGTGTCGACAGCGGCGACGACCTCGTCCCACACTAGATCTGCGTCGACTGCCTCGCTGATGATCGGCTCGACGGGGCCGAGATCCCGGTCTTCGAGCATTGCGCGAGCACGTTTTCGTTCGGGATTGTCGCCGCGGTGTATGTTCTGATAGTAGGCTCCAGCGGGCCCCGTTGCGGCTGCCAGTGCCCCCCCGACCGGGATGCGTTCGCCCCGGCGTCTCGCGTCGCCGACGATCCGTTCGAGCGCCGCCGTCTTCGACGATGATTCGAAGCCGATTCGATCGGCGAAGTCGTCGACGTGGCGGCCGTAGATGGCCAGGTGCGTCTGGATCGCTTTCGATTCGATCTCGTAGCCGCTCTCCAGCTCGTACGTCCCACGCCGATCGCGTTCGCGTCGACGCGAACGAACGCCGTACGTATCTAGCATCAACTGTACCTGTCGGCCGAGATCGTCGCTGATGGTCGAGAACTGGACGCTGGAGCCGCCATCGTCGCGGGCGCACACCGATCCGTCGGCGTCGAACAGCCCGCGTAAGAACGCGTCCGAGTGGTCGGCGGTCGTCAGCCGCGAATCGAGCGAGAGGTCGTCTTTCGGCGATTCCATCCCGAGATTGCGGAAGAACCGCGCGAGCGTCGCGCTGTGGATCCGGACACACGGCACACGCTCATCTTGGTATTCGATGTCGATCGACTTGTCGAACTTCTCTTCGACGATGCGGGCAGCCCTCCGCAGCAGTTCCTCGTCCGCGTTGGAGACTCGGACGTGGCCGCGATTCCCACCCCGACGGGACACCATGATGTCGCCGTCGCCGAACACGAGACCGACGAGATACATGAGATCTGCGTCGAACGCGTCGGGAATCTCGACGCTGTTGCCGTGGCCGAGCATCGCCCGTGCGACATCGATGTCCGAACGGTCGGCGCCGATCCCGTCGAGAATTCGGTCGAGACGTGAAAGTGGGAGATGCCGGTTCGACAGCGAGTCGTAAATGAAATCCTCGGATAGGCCGAGTTCGGACGCGGCATCTCTGAGCGTCCCGAACTCCTCGCGGAGGCGACGTCGAAGGAAGTCGACGGACTGGTCGGTCGGTTTCAACTTCTCTTCGGTAAACTCGAAAAACGTGCGTGGCGTCGGGCTTGTCCGCTCGATGTCGTCGTAGTTCGGTACAGCGACAAAGTCGCCGGCCTCGATAGCGTGCATCTCGCGCCATTCGATACCGTTATCGCCACAGACGAGAACGGTCGTGTTCGCCGACGTTTCGAGTTTCTTCCCGTGGGCTGTCTCGATGCGTCGACACGGCTTCTCTGGCATCCGCCAGACGTGCGAACTGGACCGCTGGACCAGTTCGCCGTCCGTTCGATCGAACGTATAGATATCGTGGTCGGCCGGCGCACTGGTCGCCATGTCGACCGGATCGGGATGATGTGGTTCGGCGAGGTCACGGATCGGCTCGAATCCCTCCTCCGTGTGAACGAGCGTTTCACCCGTGACACAGAGGCCGGCCGAACTGGATCCCTTCCCCGACGTGTAGACGGATCGGGGCGCGATGTTGCGGATGTAGGACAGCAACTGCGAGTTGTGCGAGACGACGCCGTTGGCGAGGTACGTGTGTATGCCGGCGACTTCGAGGTCGTACACCCAGTCGTCGTCCGGTTCGACGGTGTCGATGGATTCGATGCGGTCCCACACGACATCGTTCAAACGGCCGTTGCTCGCCGATTCGACCGTCACCGTCCCGCCGTCGGATGCGATCTGACTCCGTTCGGTACTCTCCGGGAGGCGAGCCACCGCGTCACCGACGCTGAGGTGTGTCGCTTCGACGGGGGTCAGATGGCCGTCTTCGGAAACGAACAGCGGATGCGACGGCGTCGCCTCGATTTCCCGACCGCTCGCGGTCCGAATCCGATACATCCGCTCGGGGGCCTCCCGTTTCCACACCTTCGTCGCTTGCCGTGTCGTAACCGTTCCGTCCTCCGTGACCGAGACCAGATCGATGTCCGTCTCGTCGTAGACGCCGTCGTCCACGGCTGTCGGGTCGTCGAGGTGGCGTTCTACGAGGTCGCGAATCGGCACCTCGCGCCCGTCCTCGATCGCCACTTTCGTATCACCTTTCAAACATTTTCCAGTACCGGGATCCCCGATCAACAGCATATGCAGATCCCCCCGAATCCGCGAGCCGTCCGGCAGATGCTTCGTCACACCCGAGAACAACTGGAGGATCATGGCGAGTTTCTCCTCGTCGTAGCCGTAGATGGAGGGCGCGACGGAGGCGACCATCTCCTCGTAGATGTCGGGGTGGTTCGACAGTTCGACGATGTCGGTCTTGTCCGCCTCGCTGATCTCCATCTCCTCGAACTGTTCGTCCTCGATCTGGACGCTCAGCCCGTCCATGTAGAGGTCGAACAGTTGGGACTTCTCGTTGCCCTCGGTCACCTGGTCGATGTGGAGGACGCCGGTGACGGTGACGTGGTCGCCGGCGGTCACCTCGCCGGTGATGTCGTCCTCGATGTCGATGTCGATGCTCTGGGGCGTTTCGCCGCCGCGCAACCCTTCGGGGCTCTCCTGGACCCGGAGTTTCTGCGAGTCGACGAACTCGGACTGGTCGTAGTTGACCCGGAAGGGCCCCTGTCGCTCACAGCCCTGACACTCGTGGGGTTCCTGGAACCCGCCGTCGGTCTGAGGGATGTAGGTCATCGTGCCACAGCGCTGGCACTCGAAGGCGGCCTCGGTGATCTTCGGGCGCACGTCGGTCGCCTTGCGGATGATCCCGGAGACGGCGATCAGGCGACCGACGTGGTTGTCGTGGACACGGATCGAGCGGATGTCGACCGTATCGGGGAGGTTCCGCAGGCGGACGTGGGCCTGCCCGAGCGACACGTCCGCGGGCAGGTCGTACACGCGCAGGGCCTCCTCCGCGAACTCGCCGATCTGGTCGGGCTGTGAGAGGAAGTCGTCGGCGAGGTCCTGATCGAACTGGTAGAGGTCGTCGTAGTCGACGTGGAGGGACCGCTGCTCGTTCGGGTAGCGCTGTGCGAGGCGACTGATCTCGTCGCGATAGTAGTTTCGATAGAAGCGAACGAACCGATCGATCAGCTCCTGGTTTTGCGACGACTGCGCCATTGACACTCCCTGGTTCCGGATCGCCTAAGAGTCTTCGCAAGGACGGCGGTCAGAAGGACACGTCGGTTTCGATGTCCTCGGTCGCCTCCCGCAGTCCGTCCTCCCGGGAGTCGCTCGCGAGGCGGTCGCCGAGGTCCGCATCCGTCAGGAGTTCCGCGAACGCGTCCCGAAAGCGGTCGTTGGCGCGGGTGGCCTCGCGGTCGGCGGCGAGGGCGCGCTCCCGGATCGACCCGTCGTCGTGGTCGGCCTCGCGCACGAGGTGGCAGTCGAGACGGGCCCCGAGAACCGTCTCGGCGTCGACGCCCAGCGCCTCGGCGAGCGTCGCGTCGTCCTCGCCGTCGTGGAACCCGTACACGAGGCGGACGTACGCGTCGGGATCGAGGTCCGTCTCGAACTCGTAGCGGTCACGCATGGTCGCGACGAGGTCGCGCAAGCGCGTGTCGACCCGCTCCGGGTCGGCGGCGTCGACGAGCGAACCGCGGCCCTCGGCCTGTCGCTCCGTGACCGTCTCCTCGCCCGTCGCGTCGAGGAAGATGTCCCGTAGCTCCGCGGTCTTGTCGTCCATGCTTCAGAAAGTCCACTCGGCGACAAAAACCCACCGGCGCCCCGCCCGCCACATCTCTCGTCAACCATCAGGTACTAAGTGGTTTACGCGAGTCGTGGCGGTATGGCAACCACGACGGACTCGGTCGAACTGGTCGGCGAGGAGGTGACCGGCAACGTCGCCCGCGCGGTGCTGTTCGCGGCGGCGACGAGTGCGACGGCGCCGGTGGATATGGTCCATCCGCTCGCGCCGAACGTTCCGATCACGCTCCAGACGCTGTGGGTGTATCTCGCGGGAATCGTCCTCGGTCCCCTGTGGGCGGGCGTCGCGTTCACGCTCTACTTGCTCGCCGGCGTGATCGGCCTACCGGTCTTCGCCGGCGGCAACGCCGGCCTCGGCGTCATTCTCGGGCCCACCGGCGGCTTCCTGATCGGCTTTCCCCTCGCCGCGATGACCACCGGTGCCGTCGCCCACGGCGTCGACGGCCTCGACGCCCCCGGCGACATCCCCGTGCCACGGCTCCTCGCCGCACTGATCGCCGGCACGGCCGTCGTCTACGCCGCCGGGGCGGTCGGCTACGCCCTCGTGCAGGCCATCGGCCTCGTCGCCGCCGTCTCGGCGGTCGTCGTCCCCTTCCTGCCCGTGGCGGGGCTGAAGGTCGCCGCGACGGTCGCCATCGTCCGCAGCGACGGCTTGATCGCCCGATGACGATCACCGTCGAGGACTACACCTACCGCTACGGCGGCGACGACCGGGACGACGGGACCGGCGTCCCCGCCGTCGACGGCGTCTCGCTCACCGTCGACGACGGCGAGTTCCTCGTCCTCGCCGGCCCCAACGGCTCGGGGAAGACCACGCTGGTTCGCGGGTTCAACGGCCTGTTCACTCCCGACAGCGGCACCGTCCGGGTGAACGGCACGCCGATCGACGAGGACCCGGTCGCCGCCCGGTCGAGCGTCGGCATGGTGTTCCAGAACCCACGCGACGGCTTCGTCGCCGCCACCGTCGGTGCCGACGTGGCGTTCGGCCCCGAGAACCTCGGGCTGGACCGCGAGGTGATCGACCGCCGGGTGACCGACGCCCTCGACGCCGTCCGGATGGCGGGGCGTCGGGCGGAACGCATCGACGAACTCTCCGGGGGTGAGCGCGAACGCGTCGCCATCGCCGGCGCGCTGGCGATGGACCCCGACCACCTCGTCCTCGACGAACCCTTCACCGGCCTGGACTGGGCGGCCCGCCGGTCAGTGCTGGCGCGTCTGGAGGCGTTGCGCGACGACGGCGTGAGCGTCGTGGTCGTCACCCACGACCTGCGGGACGTGGCGGCGCTGGCACACCGGATCGTCGCCCTCGCCGACGGGGCGGTCGCGCTCGACGCCGCCGATCCCGCTCCCGACACCCTGCGCGACCTCGGCGTCCGCCCCCCATGAGCCTCCGGTACGTGGCGGGCGACACTCCCGTCCACCGCCTCGATCCGCGGACCAAACTGTTCGTCCAGGCGAGCGTCGCCGTCGCGGCCTTCGCACACACGACGCCCCGGGGGCTCGCCGCGCTGACCACGTTCGTCGGCGGCGTCTGCTGGCTGGCGGCGACGCCCGTCCTCGCCAGCCTGCGCACCTATCGCGCGTTCCTCCCCTTCCTCGTCGCCGGGCCGCTGGTCGAAGGGGCGACCCTCGGCGCGCCGTGGTTCGTCCCCGGCGACGCCGTCACGCCGGCGCTGGCGAGCTACCGGGTGCTCCTCCTGCTTCTCGTCTCGACGGCGTACATCCGCACGACCCGGGTCCGCGAGTCGCGGGTCGCCCTCCAGTGGCTCCTGCCGGGACGGGCCGGCGTCGTCCTCGGCGCCGGCGTCGGCTTCGTCCTCCGCTTTCTGCCCGTCCTCCGCGACGACCTCGCGACGATCCGGGCGGCGATGGACGCCCGCCTCGGCGGCGAGCGCTCGCTCCGCGAGCGGATCCGGCTGATCGGCGTGACGGGGCTCCGGCGCGTGTTCCGCCGCGCCGACCGGTTCGCGCTCGCCCTCCGGGCCCGGTGTTTCGCCTGGAACCCGACGCTGCCCGCCCTCGACCCGACGTGGCGGGACGTGCCCGCGGCGGTCGTGGGGGTGGCCTTGCTCGCCTGGGCGGTCGCGTGACCGGGCGCCGTGACAATCTTTAATTCCCCTCTCTGCCGCCAACTACGTATGCCCGTCCTCCAGACCGGCGCCGTCACGCGGGAGACGTTCTGGACCATCGGACCCGTCGGCGAGGCCGCCTTCTACTACCTCGCGGCCGTCGCCATCCTCGTCTTCTGTTACGGCGTCTACGCACGAATCCGCACCTACACCGCGGCGACGGCCGACCCCATCGACCGCCTCGACGACCTCGGTGGCCGGATCGCCCGCGCGACCCGCCTCCTCCTGACCAACGAGGCGCAGTTCGACCGCGACACCTACGCCGGCGTCATGCACACGTTCATCGTGTGGGGGTTTCTCACGCTGCTCATCGGGACGACCATCCTCGCGATCGACATGGACGTCTGGACGAAACTGCTGGGCCAGCCCTCCTTTTTCGTCGGCGACTTCTATCTGTCGTACTCGCTGGTGATGGACGCCTTCGGCCTGCTGTTCGTCGTCGGCGTGGGGATGGCGTGCTGGCGGCGCTACGGGGTCCGCGACCCACGGCTGTGGGGGAAACACACCGACCTGGAGGACGACGCCTTCGTTCTCACCCTCTTTGCCCTCGGCGTCGGCGGCTACGTGGTGGAGGCGCTTCGCATCCTCGGAACCGGATTCCCCGCCTTCGAGACGGTCAGTTTCGTCGGGTACGGACTCGCGCTCGCCGGGCGGGCGGCCGGCGTCTCCCCCGCGGCCGCCGAAGCGGCCTACGCCGCCGTCTGGTGGAGCCACTCCCTGCTCGCGCTGGGCTTCGTCGCGCTGCTCCCCTACGCCAAACCCGTTCACATGCTCACCTCGATGGCGAACGTGGTGACGCGGGACGAGAAGGCGGGCAAGCGACTTCCGGGGGTCCCCGCCGACGCCAGTCCGGAGGAGATCGGGACCGGCTCCGTCGACGACTTCACCTGGCGCGAACTCCTCGATCAGGACGCCTGTACCACCTGTGGGCGGTGTTCCTCGGTCTGTCCGGCCAACGAGGTCGGCCGCAATCTGGATCCACGCGACGTCATCCTCGATCTGAAGGCCTACCGTGAGGACCGGGCGGCCGGCGAACGCGGGGAGGTTCCCATCGTCGCCGACGGCGGCGAGAGCGTGATCGCCGCCGAGTCGATGAACGCCTGTCTCTCCTGTATGGCCTGCATGGACGCCTGCCCGGTCGACATCGAACACGTCCGACAGTTCACGGGCATGAATCGCCGACTCACCGAGTCGGGGGAGATGGACGGCCACGTCCAGGACGCGATGATGAACGTCTTCCAACAGGGCAACGTCTTCGGCGACCCCGCCCGCAAACGGCCCGACTGGACCGACGACCTGGACTTCGAGGTGCCCGACGCCCGCGAGGAATCGGTCGATCTGCTCTGGTACGTCGGCGACTACCCCTCCTACGACGACCGAAACAAGCGGGTCGCCCGCTCGCTCGCCCGCATCTTCGAGGCCGCGGACGTCTCCTACGGCATCCTCTACGACGACGAGGCCCACGACGGCAACGACGTGCGCCGCGTCGGCGAGGAGGGCCTCTACGAGATGCTCGTCGAGGACAACGCCGCCGCCTTTTCGGACGCCGAGTTCGACGAAATCGTCTGTACCGATCCGCACAGCTACAACACCTTCACCCACGAGTACCCCGAGATGAGCGAGGATTTCGACTACCCCGTCTCTCACTACACGGAGGTGGTCGAACGCCTCGTTCGCGAGGGTCGCCTCCCCCTCTCGCCGACCCTCGACTCGACCGTCACGTACCACGACCCCTGCCACCTCGGCCGCATGAACGACGTCTACGAGGCACCCCGCGAGTTGGTGCGGGCGACCGGCGCCACGCTCGCGGAGATGCCGCGCAACCGGGCCGACTCCTTCTGTTGTGGCGGTGGCGGCGGCGGCGTCTGGACCGAAGTCGACGAGGAGATGAAGCCGAGCGAGGAGCGTCTCCGCGAGGCCGTCGAGGACACCGACGGCGGTGTCGAACAGTTCGTCGTCGCCTGTCCGATGTGTACGACCATGTTCGAGGACGGGCGCAAGACCGGCGACTTCGAGGACGACCTCGAGATCGTCGACCTGACGGAACTGCTGGTGGAGGCGATCGACGACGGCGTGACCGCGGCCTGAGGCGGGGGCCGGTGACCCAACGATCGGCGGGCCGAAGCGTCGGCGAGATGGACCGTCCTGAAGAGCCCGACCCCCACCATCTTTGCCACCGGCCGTCGAACCCCCGCCATGCGCGTCAACGAGGCCGACCTCGACTGGGACGCGGTCGAACGCGAAGAGACGTCCTTTCGCCGGAAGCGACTCGCGACGGCGGCGGGTGGCGAGGAACTCGGCTGCTCGCTCTACGAACTCCCGCCGGGCAAGAAGTCCTGGCCCTTCCACTTCCACACCGGCAACGAGGAGGCCATCTACGTCCTCGCCGGGGCGGGACAGCTCCGCACCGCCGACGGCGTCGAATCGCTCGACGCCGGCGATTACGTGGCCTTCCCCACCGGCGCCGAGGGGGCCCACCGCGTCGTCAACGACGGCGACGACCCCTTGCGATATCTGGCGCTGTCGACGATGAACGATCCGGACCTGACGGTCTATCCCGACTCCGAGAAGATCGGCGTCTACGCGGGGGCGGCACCCGGCGGCGACGATCCGCGGACGGTCGACGGCTACTACCGCCGCGACGACGACGTGGACTACTGGCTCGACGAGACCTGACCGTCGAGCGCCGTCAGAATCGCGCGCGCCGGCTTCCGGTCGCGTGCCGGCGCGTCCGTCAGGTAGGTCGTGAGCGCGTCACGGACGAGCGCCCGGTCCGCGGGGTCGAGGGGCTCGCACGTCTCGGTGCGCTCCAGGATCGCGACCGCTCGGTCCGGCGAACGACCCGCGTCGACGGTTCGTTCGACGTGATCGAGCAAGGCGGCGTGGAGCACCCACGCCTGCTCCCGGGAGAGGTCGACGCCGTCGGGGCCGTGACAGGTGGCGGGGGACATGGTTCGTCACCTCGTTCGGGCGTTCGCCCACGAGACTCTTGTGGCTACGCCACCTGTGCGCCGGTGGCACACGACCCCTACGAGAACGCCGACAGCCCCGTCAGGTCCTCGCCGAGGATCAGCGAGTGGATGTCGTGGGTTCCCTCGTAGGTGTACACCGTCTCCATGTTCGCGAGGTGGCGCATCGGCGGGTAGTCGGCGGTGATACCGTTGCCGCCGAGCATCTCCCGGGCGACGCGGGACTGCTCGCGGGCCATCCGGACGTTGTTGCGCTTGGCCATCGACACCTGCTGGGGCCGGAGGTCACCCCGCGCTTTCAGGTCCGTGAGACGGTGAGCGAGCAACTGGGCGGTCGTGATCTGCGTCGCCATCTCCGCGAGCTTCTCCTGTTGTAACTGGAAGCCACCGACCGGGCGGCCGAACTGTTCGCGGTCCGTGGCGTACTCACGGGCCGTCTCGAAACAGTTCCGAGCGGCGCCGACCGCCCCCCACGCGATGCCGAATCGCGCCTGCGTGAGACAGGAGAGCGGCCCCTTCATCCCCTCGACGTCGAGGACGGCCTCCTCGGGCACCCACGCGTTCGAGAGGCTGATCTCGCCGGTGATCGACGCCCGCAGGGAGAGCTTCTCGTGGATCGCCGGCGTCGTCACGCCGTCGCGATCGGTTTCCACGAGGAACCCCCGGACCGGCGACCCCTCGGCGCTCCGATCCCGCGCCCACACCACCGCCACGTCGGCGATGGGCGCGTTCGTGATCCACGTCTTCGATCCCGAGAGCCGGTAGCCGTCGCCGTCGCGCTCGGCCGTCGTCGCCATCGACGACGGGTCGGAGCCGTGCTCGGGCTCCGTCAGGCCGAAACACCCCACCGCCTCGCCGGTCCCCAGGTCGGGGAGCCACCGCTCTTTCTGTGCCTCGGTCCCGAAGGCGTGGATGGGGTACATCACCAGCGCCCCCTGGACGCTCGCCATCGAGCGGATACCGGAGTCGCCGGCCTCCAGTTCCTGCATCAGGAGGCCGTAGGCCCGCTCGCTCACGTTCGGCAGGCCGTAGCCGTCGAGGTTCGAGCCGTAGAATCCCATCTCCCCCATCTCGGGGATGAGGTCGGTCGGAAAGGTCCCCTCCAGAAAGTGCTCGCCGATGTCCGGGCGGACTTCCTCGTCGACGAACTCGCGGGCGGTGTCACGGATCAGGCGCTCCTCCTGATCGAGGTCGGCTTCCAGGTCGACGTAATCGAGCATGGCGGTGGTCGGCACTGCCCCGTGAAAATCCTTCCTACCGCACGCGGCCACCGGGACGGGGATCGGGAGCGAACCCCGGGCGGGTCAGAGGAACTCCCGCACCTCGGAGTACCACATGTCGTGGTGGTCGACGGCGCCGACGCGTTCGGCCACCTCGACGGCGAGGGCGTGCCAGCACCGCTGGCTCGGATCGCTCGTATCGAGGTTGTACGCCGCGTCCTTGCAGGTACAGCCGCCGTCCTCGACCATGTACTCGTCGTCGTGGCCGACGACGACCGTGAAGTCGCGATACTGCTTGACACGCTCCTCGGAGACGGCCTCGATGGCGCGCCGCCCCCGGTCGCCGTGGGCCGAGAGGATGGCGTCGACGATCGGTCCGGATAGCTCTCCGGCCGTCGAGAGCGCCTCGCGCCAGTCCTCCACCTCGCTCACGACCCGACACCTCGGGCCTCGCCGTCTAAAGGGGTTCGGTCGGTGCGACGACCGCGTGACGGACGTCGGACGGCGACGCCGGCCGAACCACGTCGCTTTTCGGCACGCACCGCGCAGGTCACCCATGCGCGTCACCGAGGGAAAGGTGGAGTTCGAGGTGCCCGACGCCCGCGACGGCGCGAGCGAGGGCCGCGGCGACGACGTCTTCTACAACCCGACACAGGAGTTGAACCGCGACGTTACCGTCGCCGTCCTCCGGGCCTACGCCGACCGCGAACCCCGCGCCGAGTCGTACCTCGATGCGACGACCGCCAGCGGCGTCCGTGCGCTCCGTGCAGCCAGCGAGGGGTGGGCCGTGACCGCCGCAGACACCGATCCCGACGCCGTTTCCCTCGCCCGGGAGAACTTCGACCGTGCCGACCTGCCCGGCGAGGTGGTCGAGCGAAACGCCAACGCCCTCATGCACGAGTCGACGTTCGACGTGATCGACGTCGATCCCTTCGGGACGCCCGTCCCCTTCGCGGACGCGGCGTTCGTCGGCGCCCGCGACCTGGTCGCTGTCACCGCCACCGACACCGCGCCGCTCTGTGGCGCCCACTTCGAGAGTGGCGTTCGCTCGTACGGAGCGGTCCCGCGCAACACCGACTACCACCCCGAGATGGGACTGCGCGTCCTGCTCTCGGCGATGGTGCGGACCGCCGCCCGCTACGACATCGCCGCGCGTCCCGTCTGCTCGCACGTCTCCCGTCACTACGCCCGGACCTACCTCGAACTCGACGGCCGGGCGACGAAAGCCGACGACTGCATCGACGAACTCGGCTACGTCCACCACTGCGAGGACTGTCTCACCCGCGAACACGAGTTCGGCCTGATCGCTCACCCGCCCGACGACTGCCCCGCCTGTGGCGGGAATCGCGTCGTCACCGCCGGCCCCCTCTGGCTCGGCGCGATCCGCGACCGCGAGTTCGTCGCCGCCGTCCGCGACGCCGTCGACGACGGCATGGGCGAGGCCGCCCGCGCCCGTCGGATGCTCGACACGGTCGCGGCGGAACTCGACGAACCAACTCACTACGACCAGCACCGCCTCTGCAAGCAGTGGGGCCGCTCGGCCAACGCGATGGACGAGTTCCTGTCCGACCTCCGAGCCGCCGGGTACGAGGCCTCCCGCGCCCACTACGGCGGGACGACGTTCAAGACCGACGCCGACGTGGCCGCCATCCGGTCGGCGACGGCCGAGTGAGCCCCGTGGTACCCATCCAGACAGGTCGTACCCTTATCCACCTGTGTGCCAACGTTACACGTGGCCGGATGACATACGGGTCACGGCACGGATTCGTGCCGTCGTGGACGTTCCCCTCGCCGAACCCATCCGGCCCACACACGTCGGGCGATCGCAACGACGTCGGGTCCTCCCCCTTCCCCCCGCCGTCGTTTCGCTCGCCACAACCCCCATATACACCGGCCGCGTTGGAACGGGTATGTCAATTTCTGCCGGACGTATCGTCGCTGCACTCCTCGTGACCGTCGCGCTGGCCGGCGGAGCTCTTCCCGCCGCCGCGCAGTCGAGCGACCAGCCACAGTGGGCCGACGACCTCTTTGCCGACCTGCAGGACATGCAGCCGCGGTTCAACGCCAACGTCACCGAAACCGACATGAACTTCGCCGAGCGGCAGGTGTTCAACCAGCTCGCCGGCAACACGGTCAACGTCTACTTCGTCGGGACCGACGTGGTCTTCTCCTTCCGGATGCGTCCCGACGGGACCATCACCGACCTCCGCCAGTCGCCGCGCGACGACGCGGGCCTGAAGATGCAGATGACCCGCGACACCGCCGAGACGCTGGTCGCCCAGTCGGATCCGGTGCCGCAGTTCGTCGACGCCGTCCGGAACGGGAAGACCGTCACCCGCGACGGGGAGCGAACCGTCCGCGGCATCGTCATCAACGGCGAGGACGGCAAACCGGTGAAACAGGCGACGTGGACGGTCATCAACACCGTCAAGGGCCTGCTGTAGCCAGACGCTCGGAACGACCACCCCGATTTTTCCCGTCTCGTACTGAGGGTGGGCGTGATGGTCGAGCACAGACGGACGCTTGATTTCAAAATCGCCTTCGCCATCGGGCTGGGGACGATGATCGCCGCGGGGATCTTCTCGCTCTCGGGAACCGCGGTCGCCGAAATCGGCAGTAGCGCCATCGTCGCGTTCGTCCTCGCGGCCCTCGTCGCCGGTCTGACCGCCGCCTCTTACTCCGAATTCGCCTCCATCTACGCGGAAAACGGCGGCGGATACCTCTTCTCGGCGCGCACGCTCGAACACGAGACGCTGATCTACGCCGTCGGCGCGATGCTCTTTCTCGGCTACACCGGCACGACCGCATTCTACCTCGCGACCATGGACGAGTGGTTCTTCAGGTTCGTTCTCCCCGAATCCTTGCACTTTCTCCCCCACGGAACGACCGGGGTCGTCGCCGCCCTGTTGCTCGGGACGCTCAACGCCCGCGGCACCGAGGAGAGCGGCACCTTCCAGTTGGTCGTCACCGGCGCGAAGGTGGCCGTCCTCGTCGCCTTCGTCGCCGGTGCGTTCAGTTTCCGCGGCCCGTCCGCCGCCGTCGGGACCTTCACCGCGCGGTTCTCGGCCGATTTCGTCGGTATCGTCACCATCGCCGCCCTCGCGTTCATCACTTTCTTTGGCTTCTCCGCCATCGCGGCGAGTGCCGGTGAGATCGTCGAACCCCGCAAGACGGTGCCGCGGGCCATCGCGGCCAGCATCGTCACCGTGACCGTCCTCTACGCGCTGGTGATCGTCGCGATGGTCAACTCGCCCGTCCCCGCCGAGATCATCGCCGAGGAGGGTGAGACGGCGATGGGCCGCGTCGCCGCCGGGTTCCTCGGCCCCGCCGGTCGGTCGCTGATCGTCGCCGGCGCCGTCTTCAGCATGGTCAGCGCCTCCAATGCGAGTATTCTCGCCGCCAGCGGCATCGGATCGCTCATGGGACGACAGGGACAGGCCCCACGTCCCTTCTCCCGCATCCACACCCGGTACGGCACGCCCTTCTGGAGCGTCGTGGCCACGACGGCCACCATCGTCACCCTCATCGTCGTCTTCATCGGCCTGTTCCCCGCCGAGGGCGGACTCCTCCCCGTCGAACTCACCCTGGCGCTCCCGGCGCTCGGTCCGCTCACGCTGACCGAACTCGGCCTCACGACGCTCACCGGGTTCGCGACGCTCAACCTCCTGCTTCCCCTCTCGGTCGTCAACGTCGCACTCATCTACTCCAGACGCCGCTTCCCGGATCTGGAACGGGGTTTCCGGGTGCCCGGCGTCCCCGTCGTCCCAGTCCTCGGTGTCCTCGCCAACCTCGCACTCATCTCGAACCTGCCGGTCAAGGGCGTCCTCGTGGGCCTGCTCCTCGTCGCTCTCCTCCTCGCGGGCTACCTCGCCTGGGGTGGCGCCCCCGGCGTCGAGGAACTGTTCGAACGGGTGGTGCCCCCCTCCCGGTCCGGGACGGCCGCGGGGACCGGCGCCGCGCCCGAGACCACCGAGGAAGCGACCGGCCGCCACCGCATTCTCGTCGCCGTCGCCCGCCCGGAGCGGGCGGCCCGGTACGCCTCGCTCGCGGCGACGCTCGGTCGTCTCCGGGACGACGACCCGTTCGTGCAGGTCGTCAACGTCACTCACATCCCGGATCAAACCCCGTGGGAAACCGTCGAGGACACCGCGCGCCGGCGGACGGCCCGCATCGAGGAGCACCTCGCCGACGCCGACGTCGACGCCGACTACACCGTCGAGGGCCACGTCTGTCAGGACGTCGCCTTCGACATCGTCCAGACCGCCCGCGACGACGACGCCGACCTGATCATCATGGGCTACCCCGAGGAGCACACGCGCATCGCGGAGCAAGTGGAGTACACCGCTCCCTGTGGCGTCCTCTTTGCCAGCGGCGTCTCCGACCCCGACACGAGCGTCGTCAACGTCGGTGCCGGCGGCGGCCCTCACCACCTCGGCCTCCTGCCCCTGGTCGAGCGGATGGGCCAGGAGGGCTCCGAACTCCACGTCATCAACGTCGACCCCGAGGGTGGCAACGGCCGCCGGGAGAACACCGAGGCGACCATCGCCGGTCTCTCCGGGGCACCTTCGGTGCAGGTCCAGAACGTCCGCGCCGCGACCGTCGCGGAGGGCCTGGTCCGGACGGCCACGGAGAACGGCGGCATCCTCGTCATCGGCGCTACCCGCACCCGTCGGCTCCGGCGCTGGGTGTTCGGCAGCACCCCGGATGGCGTCATCGACCTCGCGGACGGCACGGACCTTCCAGTCCTCGTTTACGCCAGCCCGCGGGGCGTCCACGGTCCCATCGAGGACTACATCTACCCAATCTATCGCGCCCTCACGGGACGGCGGCGCGGCCCCGCGAACGGCTCCGATGGGTCGGCGTCACGGGCCGACGGTCGGTCTCGCTGACCGATCCCTCCCCTTTCAGTAGCGATTTGTGCCCCGACGCCCTCGTAGGCATCCAATGAGCGTACAGGCAGAGTTCGACGCGTGGGCGGAAGCGGGCAAGGACAGGGGGATGGAGGAGCGCCACTGGCACACGGCGAAGGAGGCCCTCGCCCGGATGCCCGTCGAGGCCGGCGAGACGGTCCTGGATCTGGGAACCGGCTCGGGGTACGCCCTCCGGGCGCTGCGCGAGACGCGGGACGTGGGGCGAAGCGTCGGGGTGGACGCGTCGACCGAGATGGTGCGGAACGCCCGCGAGTACACCGACGACGCGGCGCTCGAATTCCTGGCGGGGGACTTCCAGCACCTCCCCCTCGGGGACGGGAGCGTCGACCACGTGTGGTCGATGGAGGCGTTCTACTACGCACGGGATCCGGAGGCCGTCCTCCGGGAGATCCGGCGGGTGCTCCGCCCCGGCGGTACCGTCTACTGTGCCGTGAACTTCTTCGAGGAGAGCGAACACACCCACGTCTGGCAGGAGAAGGTGGGCGTCGAGATGCAACTCTGGGACCGCGAGCGGTACCGCGAGGCGTTCCGGTCGGCCGGACTCCACGTGGTCGCCCAAGACACCATTCCGGATCGCGAGATCGACATCCCGCCGGCGTCGGCGTTCCCGACGGAGGGCTGGGAGCGCCGCGAGGCGATGGTCGATCGCTACCGGACGTGGGGGACGCTCCTCACCGTCGGCGTCGCGCCGTAGCCTCCGCCGCCGTCCTCACGCGTCAGTGAGCAGTCCCACGAGCACAAGCACGCCGAGCATCAGCCCCGCCAGGACGAGATATCCCTCGTCGAAGTAGCCACGATCGGCGACGGCCCCGAAGAGGACGGGGCCGGCCGCCCCGGTCGTCGCGGTGGCGGTGCGGACGACGCCGAGTCCGGTGCCCCGCGTCTCCCCGGCGAAGGCGTCCGAGAGGAACGACTGGGTGATCGCACCGGATCCGAGCATGGTGCTGATACACGCGGTGACCGCGACGAGGGCCGGAAGACCATGGACGAAAGGGAGCGAAACGAACCCGACGACGGGCGCGACGAGCACCATCACGAGCGAGCCACGGACCCCGATTCGATCGTAGGCCGCCCCCGCGAGCGGCTTGACGACGATTCCGATCCCGAAAAACAGGCTGAACAGGACCGACGCCGTCGAGGAGGCGAGTCCCTTCTCCTCGACGAGGTACGTCGGATAGAGTCCCGTGAACGCCTGCCAGACGAGGATGTACAGAAAGAGTACGAAGACGATGACGCGGGTGTTCGGCCCGCGAAGGTCTCCCAGGACGTCGCGGACAGTCTCGACGCTGAATCCACCCTCGATTCGGTTGTCCTCGGTTCCACGAGGCACCTGCACCCACAACGCGACCGTCGCGAGGACGAGACACGGGAGCAACATCCCGAGGCCGGCCTGCCAGGCGACGGCGGCGGCGACGGCGCCGGCGAGGGGCGGCAACACGGTCTGTCCGAGATCACCCGTCGCCATCGTCACGCCGAGTGCGCTCCCGATACGGTCCGGATAGATGTCCGCGAGGATCGTGATCCGAGCGATCGGATACAGCGACTGGCCCAGGCCGAGCAGTGCGGTCGCCGCGAACAGCCACAACGCCGTCGGCGCCGCGACGACCGCCCCGATCGAGAGCGCAACCAGTACGATCCCGACGATCATGATCGTGCGCTCGCTGTAGCGATCGGCCAGGATCCCCCCCGGCAACTGACCGATCGCCGAGCCGAGCCACAGGATCGTCACGAGCAGTCCCGCGACGGTGAGGCTCAGATCGAACGAGGCCCGGAAGTACGGCAGGAGGATGGGGTAGATCATCCGCACCCCGAGCAACAGCCCCCACGACCCGGCGATGACGGCGAGCGAGCGGCCGCGGCTCCCCCCGAACAGTGCCTTCGCTTCCCTGGCGACCGAGGCGGCGAGGCTCATCGCGACGCAGTGTCGACGTCTCCCGACCGGATCGATTCGTGTGCGTGGCGGCTCATCGGCGCATGCTCGCGCTACGACGACGGTCGTATTCGTCTTTCCGATCCTCGCTCCCGGGCCCCCGCACTTTGCGTTCCGCGTCCGAGGCACGGCCTTTTAGCGGCGCCGCCCGAACCGACGGCACGTGTCAGCCAGACCGACCGGCTTCCGTGCCATCGCCCGCGCCGTCGTCCGCGAGGTTCGTCTGCGCGACGTCACCACGCTCGCAGCGAGCATCGCCTACTACGCCTTCGTCTCCGTACTCCCGCTGTTCGTCCTCGCGGCCGTCGTCGCGACGGCGCTCGGCGGGCCAGCGCTCCGGCGGGCCGTCGTCGACCTCGCCGGGCGATATCTCCTGCCCGTGGGCCAGGAACTCGTCGCCGACGCGCTGGCGAACACGGCCGGCCAGAGCGGCGTCACCATCGTCGGCCTCGGCCTCCTTGTCTGGAGTTCGCTGAAGTTGTTTCGCGGTATCGACACCGCCGTCGCCCGTATCTACGACACCACCCCCCGGGGATTCCTGCGGAGCGTCCGCGCCGGCGTGACCGTCCTCGTCGCCGTCGGGATCGGTGCCTTCGGCGGAGTCGCCCTCGTCGGGATCGTCGCCGTCCTCGACCTTCCCGGGATTTCGGCGCTCGCGCCCGTCGTCTTCTTCCTCGTCCTCGTCGCCGCCCTCTTTCCGGTGTACTACCTGACGCCCGCCGTCGACGTGTCGATCCGGGAGGCGCTCCCCGGCACGCTGGTCGGTGCCTGCTGCTGGACGCTTCTCGGGACCGCTTTCGCCTTCTACACCGCCATCACGGCGGCGAGCAGCCAGTTCGCGCTCTACGGCGTCCTCGGCGCCGTGCTCCTCCTCGTGACGTGGTTCTATCTCGCGGGGCTGGCGCTGCTGGTCGGCGTGACGCTCAACGCCGTCCTCGCCGATCGGACGACTGCCCGGAACCGGCAGGTACAACATCCACGGGACCGAGACCACGTGACGACGGCAATGACCGGAGACGACACGCGAGGCGGCGACACGGATCCCTCCCCGGCACCGGACATCGAGGAACTCGCCGACCGGGTCGAGGCGGTCCGTGCCGACCTCGACGCCTTCGAGTCCGACGTGGAAGATCGGACGGTCGATCGGCCGGAACTGGAGGCGGACCTGAAGGCGTACGTCCGCCGCCGGATGCGTCGCGGTCACGCCCGCGGCTGGGGGCCGTATCTCGTGCTCCTCTATGGAACGATCATGACCCTGGGTGCCTTCTACTTCCTCTCGGATCTGCTCGCCATCGTCGCGATGATCGTCATCTTCCTCTCGACGCTCGGGCTCTACGCCCTCTTCGTACTCGTTGGCGCCGGACTCTCCCTGCTCGGCACACCGGGACGGGCGCTCGACGCGGTCCGGCGGTTCCGGCGCTGATCGTGAGTCCCGTGTAGATCGCGGTTGCACACTGATCGTTCCACGGAGGTGATCACAGGAGCAGCGGCGTCTCCCTCCCGGCCTTTCGTCTCATCGCTCTCGGTCGCAGAACGGCGAATACGATTTCGAGGATCCCAGTCCGAAAACACCGCCATCTGGGATCCGCAAGTGGTAAGTCTCCGACCGAAACGGTGGGACTACCATTCTCTCAAAGAGCCTGGTGCTCGCGTCCACTGGGACGGTCAGTCCGGTTTCCATCCGATCGAGATCACTGCATTACCCGAGAGGATCGTACGTCCGATCGTCCCGTAATAGCCTTGATCTTCCCAGACGTAGTCGTCACGGAAGTCCCCCGCACTGATGGAGTCCGCGACGACCCCGCCGTCGCGGCTGTTCACCTGGAGGTGCCCCGAAGAGTCGTCTCGGGTAACGAGACGCCATCGTGAGTCTGGTCCGATACTAGATTTTTCACGGAACCGATCGGTCGCCGCCTCGACGGAATCGTAGACGGAGTACCTCGAAGCCACGTGTAGTGGTCCTCTGTGGGTGCAGGCGGCCGGTTCGTACCACTCCTCGACATCGGGCAAGAAGGGATCGTGCGTTGACGGCCCCTCGGCGTAATAGGTCTTGTACGTATCGTTGGCAGGGTCCTCGTCCTCGTGTTCGATGCCGTTCTGAGGCTCGATTTCGAGTTCGCTGGCGACCTCGGTGAGCGCGAACGCCGCCACTCGCGACCGGAGGTCGTGTTGACCGAAACGGATCGCCTTTCGCCACGTTCGACCGACTGCCAGTCGTCTCCGGGCGCTGGCCGACACCGGCGGTTGCCGACCGGTCGTGCGGGGAGAAGTGTCGCGGCCGTGAGCGGCGGTCGACGGTCAGTCGCTCTGGATGCGCGGTGCGAGCATGAAGGTCACCCGACCGAGCCCTTCGCTGAACTCGTAGTGGAGCTTCACCGGGAACTCCTCGCCGAGTTCGACCGTCACCTCGGCGTCGCCGGGGATGGCCTTGTTCATATCCTTGAGATAGTCGAGCGAGAACAGCGAGTCCGCCGGCCCGGCCTCCAGGTCGATGAGGTCGTCGGCCCCCATCTCGAAGTCGACGTCGTCGGTGTCGCCCTCGGCTTCGATGTGGAACGTCGCCGCCGCCTCGTCGACGCGGAGATTGATGTGATCGGACACCATGTCCGCGGCCGTGATGCCGCGGTCGAGCTGGTTGCCCTCGACGACGATCCGTGCCGGGAGATCGAGATCGGGAATGTCGGGCTCCTGCCGAATCGAATCGGGATCGATCAGCGCGAGCGTATACGAGAGGCCGTCGATGCGGATGTGGAGTTTGCGGGTCTCCTCGTCGAGTTGGAGGTGGACCAGGTCGCCGGCGTTCCCCATGCCAGCGATGTCCTCCAGACGTGCGAGGTTGACGCCGATGACGCCGCCGTCGGCCTCGTAGGATTCGAACGCCGCCGCATCGAGGGAGAGGTCGACCATGCCGACGTTCGCGGGGTCGACCGCCCGAATCGACAGGCCGTCCTCGTTGAGTCGCACCTTACACTCGTCGACCAGCACGCTCACGGAGTCGAGGGCATCCCGGAGCGTCGACGCGCTCACGATGGCCTTGAACATGTACCCAGTGGTACGCCCCGACCGTTAAAAATACCCGCTGTTCGTTGCGGGCGAGCGCGCGTCGCGAACGGGATCGCCGCCCGCGGGCCGACCCCGTTTGCCGTCCTGCGGGGCGGCCGGCTCACCGATGTTTGTGACGATGCGCTACGCGGCGAAGGAAACTTGGTGAACCAAGCATACGGTCTATGACCCCCCGTCGTTATCGCACTAACGCCATCTATGGGTATCATCGTAGAACTACGACTACCGACTCACCAGTTCGCGTTCGGTCGGTACCTGCCGACCCGATCCGGGGGTACTACGGAGATCGAACGGATGAACGCGGTGGGGGACGGATCCACCCCGATCTTCTCGTTCGCGGATTACGACGGAGGCCGACCCGACGACGGTGATCCGTTCGACGACGTGGACGGATGCCGACTGGAGTTCGTGGACGCCTTCGGCGACTGCGAACTCTGTATCGTCTCGTGGGATCCCGAGGCGGACCCTTTCTTTCGGATCCTCGACGAACACGACGGTACGATTCGGCGCGGGACGGGGTCCGACGAGACGTGGACGTTCGAGGCGGAGTTCCCGAGCCACGACGACCTCTCGACCTTTCGGTCGGCCTGTGACGACATCGACGCCTCCGTCGAGATCCAACGCGTCTACAACCCGACGAGTACGGGCACGGGCGCCTGGTTCGGGCTGACGCCTCGACAGCGAAGGACGCTCGAACTCGCGGTCGAACGGGGCTACTACGACATCCCTCGCCGATGTACGACTATCGAACTCGCCGACGACCTCGACATCTCCGATCAGGCCGTCACGGAACGACTGCGCCGCGGCATCGTGACGTTCGTCACCAACGCGCTGTTGTTCGAGGACGAATGACGGCAAGCGTGACCGTCATCACAGCCGACAGTTTCTTCAGCGCGCTAGTCGAAGCGAGGTCCGTGTTCCTGGGGGGGAGCCGATGACCACATCGAACGCAGACGCACACGACACCGTGGCGGCCGACGAATCGGAGGACGACCGAAACTGCGGTGCCGAGACGGAGCGGCTGGATGCCGTCTTCGGCGCCCTCGCCGACGCACGGCGCCGGCGTGTGATCCGCATCCTCGCCGCGAGGATAGAGGGAGACGCGACGACCGTTTCGACCCTCGCCGAATCGCTCGCGGCGTGCGAACCCGGCCGACCAGCCACGGACCGACTCGCCGTCTCGCTCAGACACGTCCACCTGCCACAACTCGACGACGCCGGCATCGTCGACTACGACCCCGACCGCTCGCAGGTCCGGTACGAGGACGTGTCGCTCGTCGAGCGACTGCTGGCACAGCTCTGACCGTCCGGACCTCCGCGGGCGCGGATCGGGGACGGCGGCCGAGCGCGTCCACTCCGAAGGGCCTGTGTCGCCGGTCCCATTCGATGTGCCTTTCCGCTTCCATGGCGTTTCTCCCCGTATGAACGCTGATTCGCCTGCAGTCCCGGTACGAACCGAGCCACAGCCGTTGGTGAGTGTCCGATGACGGGGCGAGACGAGTACTACAACTACTCGGCCCGATCTGTTGTGACTACTAATTAGCCCCCGAGCCATTCGTCTTTAGCTAAGAAGAAAAGGGCGTGACAGCAGCGACTTATTGAGGCGTCGCTTGAACAGGGTGTGATAGAACAGTTCAGACGCCTGTTTATCTCTGATTCACTCAATACAAGAGCGGAACTAACCAATTAGTGTAAAGCTCCGACACCAAGAATGGCACCACACTCCGGGCACTCGTAGGCCTGCCCATTTCCTGACACAATTTCATCATTCACATTCAACGACGTTGCAATCTCGTTTCCGCAATCCGGACAGTGCGTCATGCTACTTCTCTCTCAGTGTCGTACACTTAATTAGGGAACGATGTAGGTTATAAACCTACAATTTGAGTAGAAAAGCTGTCTCGATAAGCCGCTACCGTCTTCCAATTCCTCACTTAGCTAAAGACGTATGGCCCCCGAGCACTCGGAGGCAGTATCGGACGCCCCGAGTACGTCACAGCTCTTTCGTCTGCCCGCGTGCCTCGTCGCGGCGTGCTTCTTCAAGATCGGCGAGCAACGCCTCGCGAAGCTCGTCTGAATCCGCCGCTCGCAACCCCAGCTAATCTCTATTCCTGCTCGCTGGTTAGAATGAGCCACCAATTCCAAGATACACAAAAATACCAACGACGGTTGCAATCACGTCGAGTACAAACAGGACGGCATAGTCTTTCGGTTCCATACTAGGTTCGGAATCTGGCAATCACTAAGAAGTTCTGGAGCTGATAGTTGCTCGCCTCGCATTATACGCGAGTATGTCAAAGACACTTGATTCACCACTTCAACGGTATTTGAACAATCGGGGAGGGAAATGTAGATGGTCGAACTCAGTCACGATACTCACGTCCCAACCGTTATTCGTTGTCTCAATCACGCTGTACATAATGAGCAACGGCTCTCCAAACTCCATTCAGGTTCTTCACGTCGACGACGAACCTGATTTCGCTGATCTGACCGCTACTTTCCTCGAACGTGAGGACGACCGGTTTGCCGTCGAAACAGCCACCAGTGCGAGCGATGGAAAAGACGAACTCGAACAGAACGAATTCGACTGTGTGGTATCGGATTATGAGATGCCCGGACAGAACGGGATTGAGTTCCTCCAGTCCGTCCGGGAGCACCATCCCGAACTGCCGTTCATCCTCTTCACTGGCAAGGGTTCAGAGGAGGTTGCCAGCGATGCCATCTCCGCTGGCGTGACCGACTACCTCCAGAAGGAAGGCGGCACCGACCAGTACACGGTACTTGCGAACCGCATCACGAACGCTGTCGAACACCACCGAGCACAGGAGCGAGTCGAGCGAAGCGAGCAACGGTTGCGCGAGATTGTCGATGCCCTTCCTCATCTTCTCTACGTGGTTGACGAGGAAGGGAACTATCTGCTGGCGAATGAAGCACTCGCGACGTTCCACGACACGACTGTTGAAGATATTGAAGGGTCGAATATCGCTGAGATTCTTGAAGCATCGGCTGCTGACCAATTTCGACAGCATCTGGACGAAGTACTCGAAGATGAGACGACACAGCGAGTTCCCGAAGTTGAGATTACCGATCCAAACGGTGAGACACACATCTTCGAACCGCGATTACAGCCGTACGAGTTCGGCGATGTCGATGATCAGGCCGTCCTCGGTATCGCAGCGGATGTGACCGAGCGCAAGACACACGAACGGACACTTGAACGGACGCGCGAGCGGATGCAACTCGCGCTCGAACACACGAACTCGGTGATCTTCGAGATCGACTGCAACACAGACGAAGTCGTTCGACACGGGGCCTACAACGAGTTTTTCGAGCTGTCGGCAGACGAGGTACCGACGTGGGAAGACCATCTCGCGCAGGCGGTACACCCTGACGACCGCGACCAATTCCAGCAATTCTACCAACAACTGGTCGACGGTGAGAGGGATGGCGGCCAATTAGAGTACCGAACAACACCCGAGATGGGCGATGTACGTTGGATACGGGATACCATCTCTGTCCAGAATGAATCCAGTGGTGAGTCACGCCAAGTGATCGGTATCGCTCGCGAGATTACCGAGTACAAGGAGCGAGAGCAAGAACTCGAGCAAAAGGAACGTCGCTATCAAGCGATCTTCGACGATCCGAACATCCTCGTCGGTCTGATCGACACGGACGGGACGGTTCTCGAAATCAACGAGACCGCGATGGACTACGTTGACGCCACACGGGAGGACGTGACGGACAAACCGTTCTGGGAGACGCCGTGGTTCAATTATTCAGAGAGGCTTCAAGAAGACGTGAAAGGTTGGATCAAGCGGGCGGCAGACGGCGAATACGTGGAGTTTGAGACTGATCTTCTCCAACCCGGTGGTGAGCAATATACCGTCAAGGGTGTCTTCAGGCCTGTCCGAGACGAAGAGGGCGACGTCGTCTCACTCATCATCTCCGATCGCGAGATTACAGAGCAAAAGGAGTACGAGCGGGAACTCGAGCAGACGAATGCGCTCCTGTCGACGTTGTTCGATACACTCCCGGTTGGCGTGCTCGCCGAAGACGAACAACGCAACGTCGTCGCCGTCAACGAACAGATGTTCGAGCTGTTCGACCTGCCGGGTTCCCCCGACGAGATTCGCGGCACGGACTGCGCCCAACTCGCGGCAGATATCAGTGACACGTTCGCTGACTCTGAGGCATTCGTCGACCGGATTGACGACCTGATCGCTGGGCAAGAACCGGTGTATAACGAAGAGCTGGAGCTTGCTGACGGGCAGACGTATGCACGGAGCTACCATCCAATCGAACTCTCAGAGGGTGACGGGCATCTGTGGGTCTACCGTGATATCACCGCGAGAAAGACGCGCGAGACACGCCTTGCAACCCTCAACAAAACGACGCCGGAGCTGATGGCCGCTGAGACGCGAACGGATGTCGCCGAGATTGGCGTTGAGGCTGCCGCCGACGTGCTGGGGTTAGAGGCGAGTGCGATTCATCTGTACGATGAGCAGGACGGGCTCGTTCCTGTCGCGCAGACCGACGCTGGACGCGATCTCATCGGTGAGCCACCGACGTTCACGGGCGAGGACAGCATTGCGTGGCGCGTCTACCAACAGGGTGAGGGACGTGCAATCGAGGATGTCCACGATAATCCGGAGATCTACAATCCGGACACCCCGGTTCGGAGTGAACTCATCCTTCCACTCGGTGAGGCGGGGATTTTGATCGCCAGCTCACCGACAGCGGCAACCTTCGACGATGAGGATCGCGTCCTCGCGGAGATCTTGGCCAGCAACATTACAGCGGCACTCGAACAGGTCGAGCGGACTGAAGAAATACGCGCTCGCGAGGCAGAACTGACACGTCAGAACGAACGCTTGGAGGAGTTCGCCAGCGTCGTTTCCCACGATCTGCGAAATCCACTGCGGGTGGCCGAGGGACGACTGGAACTCTTGAAAGAGGACTGTGAAACCGAACAGGTAGCGCCTATCGAACGAGCACTCGACCGGATGGATGCGCTGATCGAGGATATCCTGACGTTAGCTCGCGAGGGCGACAGAGTGAGCGAGATGGAAGATGTCGATCTCGGGGATGTCTGCGATGCATGCTGGCAACACGTCGAAACGGCCGAGGCGACTCTCGAGATCACGACCGACACAACGATTCGAGCCGATCGAAGCCGTCTCCAGCAGCTAATAGAGAATCTCATTCGCAATGCCGTCGAACACGGAGATGACGACGTCACGGTGACGGTTGGAGACCTCGAAGACGGGTTCTACGTTGCGGATGACGGCCCGGGGATTCCACCCGACGAGCGCGAGTCGGTGTTCGATGCAGGATACTCGACGGCAGATGACGGGACGGGCTTCGGTCTGAGCATCGTCAAGCAGATCGCTGACGCCCACGGGTGGGATATTACGATCACGGAAAGCGAGGGCGGTGGAGCACGTTTCGAGATCACTGGAACCGAACACGCTTGATTGCGGACAATCATTACGCCGAGACAGCTACGTCGTTCTCGTAGAAGTTCCGGGTAAGCGGAGAGACAACGTGTTCGTGGGGGATGATCAACTACCCGTTGTACTCACCAAGCTGGTCTCGAACCGCCGGTTCGAGATTGCGCTCGTCTTCGATTGCCGCGAGGAGTGTCCGGAAGAGCCGATTGTACGCAGCCGGGCGTTCGATCATCGCGACGTGACCGGTGCGCTCCATCCGGCAGAACACGCTCTCGGGGAGCCGACGCGCAGTCCCGCGTGCCGCATCGACCGAGACGATCCCGTCGGCAGGGCCGTGGATGACGAGCGTGGGCACGTCGACCCGCTCTGTATCTGAGCGTCCGTCGTAGCCCCAGAACGCCTCGGTCACAGTCGTCCACGCCGAGCGGCGGCGAGGCAAGGGATTCGATTGCAGGAAATCCTCAACGACGGCCTCGGTTGTCTCCTCGTGAAAGCCGACGTTGTAGGCCAGTTGACGGATGAGCGCGTCGTTCGCAGGCAGATGATACAGCCGCAGCGCGAGGAACAGCCGTAACAGCGGTTTCTCCCACGCCGGCGTGAGGTCGTGATCGCCCCCTGCGTGGAGCACGAGGCCAACCGTCGAATGGCGTTTGGCGTATTCGAGCGCGATAGCGGTGCCGTAACTGTGGCCGTGGACGATCGGCCGGTCGACGTCGAGCGCATCGAGTAGATTCCGGAGGTCGGTGACGTGCCCGATGAGCGACTGCTTGGGACGCGTCGTGGAGTTGCCGTTTCCGGCCAGCGCATACGTCACCAGTTCCTGCTCGCCCTCGAACGCGTCCAGTTGCGGATACGGGTTCCACAGCGAGCCGAGACCACCGTGGACGAACACGATTGCTGGATCCGACCCATCCACGTGTATCGTCTCTAATGCGACCGATTCGGAGACCTGCATCCGGCGTGGCTTCGGCATCGAGCTGTGGACGTCATCGAACCGGACGTACCCGGGAGGAAATGGTGACGTGGACATGGTCGATCAGAAGGGGAGCTTGTCACGCGCTGATTGGAGGGCGAGCCGAGAGAGCAGGCGGGCGGGCCCACGCTTGGGGAGGTCTCGAATCGTCTCGACCGACCCCGGCGGTTCACCGCCTCCAATGTCCAGTTCCCATCCTGTCTCGTCGGCAAACCGTTCGACTGCCACCTCCACGCGCTCCTGTACCGCGTCAGCGTCCATCGTCATCGGTGTCCCACCTTGCATCACGATTTCTCCGTCGACGATAACCGTCTCCACGTCCGCCGGCGCGGCGTTGTTCACGACGTGGGCAGGCACGTTGGTCAGCGGCGTGAACTTCGGCTTGTGCACGTCGAGGAGGATGATGTCCGCCCGCTTGCCCGGTTCGATGCTCCCGATCTCGTCGCCAACACCCAGCGCATGAGCCCCCTCGATCGTCAGCATCCGCACCAGCTCCATCGAGGAGAACTGGCCGCTCGTTCGCTTGACGTTGGCCGCAAGACGTGCCTGCCGAGCTTCGCCGAACATGCTGTAGGAGTCGTGCCAGTAGTGGTCGTCGATGCCCAGCCCGACGTCGACACCTACATCCCGCAGTTCGGGAACGGGCGTCCACTGCATCTCGGCGTCCGGGTTCCAGTAGCAGAACACCGACGGGCAGTGTGCCACGGACGCGTCCGCCTCGGCAGTCCGCTCGATATCCGCCTCATCGGCGACGCGGAAGTGCGCTGCAACCAGCCGATCGTCGAGTAATCCGGCGTCATCGAGTAGATCGAGCGAATCCTCGCCGCCGTTCGCTCGCGCCATCGTGTTGCTCTCTTCGAGTTCCAGCAAGTGAGTGTGGACGAGCAGGTCGGGATACTCGGCCGCGAGAGCAGCCGTGCGCTCCCACAGGTCGCGCGTACACGACCAGTCGTCGTGCGGGCAGATCGTCGCCCGGATTCGCCCGCCGTAGGTGTCGTGGTACTCGTCGATGAACGACCGGGCGCGGTCGAACTGCTCGTCGACGGGAACGTCCCAGAACAGATCCGTGATGGTCGAGCCGAAGAAGCCCCGGAGTCCCGCTTCTCCGAACGTCTCCGCGCCTGCACTCGGACGAACGTCCATCGAGTTGATCGTCGTGACGCCCCCGAGAAGGAAATTCAAGGCGGCAAGCTCGTACCCAGCCTCGACCAGATAGTCGAAGTCGCCCTCGCCGAGGCGGCCGTAGATAGCCGTCATACTGCCCATCATCTCCAGCAGGTCGAGGTCGCTGAACGCCCCGATCAGCGGCGTCAGTTCGAGGTGGGTGTGGGCGTTGACCAGTCCCGGCATCACCAGTTTTCCGTCTCCGTCGATCGTGTGCGTTGCTTCAATTTCCCCATCGCCGTCCTTGGACTTCCGCACCTCCGTGATGCGACCGTCGTCGACAAGCACCGTCCCACGCTCGTACAGACGGTTCCGCTCGTCGACCGTGAGAACAAGCGCATCAGAGATAGCGATGTCAGCAGCCATATGTCCTCCCTGAAGCGGCAGCCGCGTCAAAGTTGTCGGTACCACCTCCGCGAGACAGTAGTAGAGGACAGGGCCGAACAAAAAACGAGAACTGTTCGGCAGTGGACTCGGTGTTAGAAGCCCCAGCGGAGGCCGGACATCGTGGCGACGATGGCAACCATGAGGACGAGTTCGACCAGACTCAGCATCCCGTACTTCTTGTTCAGGGAGGCGAGGCGCTCGTGGTCAGTATCGTCGGCGGCGATCTCGTCGAACATGCCTGCTGTGAACTTGTGGAGTGGGCCGAACCCGAGAACGAGCAGCGCAATCGCGAGAACGAGTGCCGCCCACAGCGATGGGGTCGGAGATGCCCACAGACCCATCATACTGGCGAGACCGATCCCCGAGCCGACTACACCGACCGAGACCGGTTCCATCAGCAGGTTCATTTTCGGGACGAAGCCTTCAGCGAACTCGACGTTAGCTTCCTCGGAGAGATTCCCCATCACGGGCCCGAGCACGACCGCCCCAAGTACTGCAGTTCCGAACCAGAATGCACCGAGGAAGAGGTGGACAGTAAACATGATTCGGACATCGCCCGAGAGGTAGCCCAAAACGGGAAGTACCAAGGGAACGGCGACGGCGCCGACCGCAAACGGTCGGGAGGCCGCATCAGTCATCAAGCGATACCGCTCGCGCGTGTTCGTCGGTCTGTGCGCATCAGCTAGTGACATACAATATTGCTCTTACTGGCGAGTAAACAGAGGTAGCACACAAAAAAAGTGGGTAAATCGGCATACAGAGGGATGACAGATGAGGCGTCCCTCCGACGGGCAAGGAAATCAAAATCAGGACGATGGAGATACACCACATCAAGGACGGTCAGCCGGTCATCGTCTTCCAGTAGCGCCAGCCAGAAGTTGATATCAGCGTATCTGCTCGACAGCCTGTTCGCGTGCCTCTTCTTGAGCTGCCTCTTCGAGATCCTCGAGAGATGCCTCGCGAAGCTCCTCGGAAGCCGCCGCTCGCAACGGCTCTAGTGGATCGTCGGGAATCGGCACCAGCTTGATACCGCTGTCCAGCTCGACGAGGCGGAACTTCTTACCGTAGCGGTCGCGTACCTCTTTCGGAATCGTCACGCGCCCACGCTCGTCCGTTCGCACTTCTCCACTCATATCCGAAACGATGGTGTGGGAATATTTACTCCTTGTTCCCACTTCTATTCTTGAGATGGGTGATGAGCCACAGATGGAACACAGCACCGCTAGATTCATCAGCTATCATCTCGTTCGAGATAACTAGACAGACGATGGCGATGACCGATTTTATGGATCCCACCGCTGCGAAGATCGTCTTGGCGGCACAGCATGGGGATTCTATCAACCGAATCTCGAATAAGATCGGGACGTCGTATTCGTGGATCTACGACTGGATCGGTCGCTTGGACGACGCAGAGATCATCTCAAATACAGATAACGGAGTTCGAGTTCGTGACTACGAGATGCGACGGCGCTACGAGGAGATGATGGGAACGTTGTACAGCCGCGACGATGTTTCACAGGAGGACGCGTACGTGATCCCCCACTTCGCCGGGATGGAGTTCGCCTACACGGAGATCGATGCCGCCTACGTCTGGACGAACGGCGGATTCCAGATCGCTCGAAGTCACGACGATTATCCCGTGTTTATCGAGGTTCACGAGCGCGATGTCGATCGGTGGATCGAGTTCTTCGAGCGGTTCGGGGTCGACACGACCGTGGGTGAGCGCCCGGATGCGGCCGATGTTGACGGGAGCGTCCACTACGTCTTATTCCCGCAGGCAGAGAGTATCGACGTCGAGTGGGTCGACGGCAATCCCGTGATTCCGTTGGACGCCACGGTCAGCCAGATGGTGGAAACCCGACCGGCGTACGAACCGGCGTTGGAGATGCTCGCCGACGAGCACGACGTGGACATCGACGCGAGTCATCGCGATGAGATAGCCAACTGACCGCCTAAAGCGGGAACACATTTCTGCCAGACATCTGTAGGTGAACTATGGCTCACGAGTGCGACGATTGCGGTGAGTCGTTCGATACGCTCACGCGTCTTCGACTCCACGACTGTGGCGATGTCCAATCGGAGACATCCTCTACTTCGTCCGATTCAAATCGCTCTGACTCCGGCTACTCATCGCCAACCGAAGAGCGAAACGCGTCCGTTGCCGAACTCGATACCCTGCTCGATCGGTTTTCGGGCGGTGACAAAGACGCCCTTCATTACGCAGTCGTCGAGTTCGAGTCGGCGCTCTCGGCTGCACTCGAGGAAGACAACAGTGGCGACACGTATCGGGACGTGTTCTGGCCGTACCACGAGCGCGTCAGTGATGCCCTCGATAAGGCGGCGCGATCAGCGGACTGGACATTCCTCGAGCATGTGATTGATGCTCACGATCCCACTGAAGAGGACGAAATTCCGCTCGTGACACCCACGGTTGCGAACGCCGTGGGACGGAATCTGATCCGCACGCGGTTGACCGACGGTGTGTCGGCGATTCCAGTTGCGGGGCTCGAATACCTCGATGACATCGCAGTCAATGCCCCCGATACAGCCGATACCGCGCGGGAGGAAGTCCACGCGTACGGATGGGGAATCGGCCATCCCGATTACTCGGTCGCCGACCGTCTCCGTGCCCGCGCCTCAGAGGACATCTTCTCCGTCAATCCGACGCTCGAACATGCGTTCTACGCCGACCAGCACGCGGCGGTCGATCTGCTCGAAGAGTTGGTGAGAGACGAGTCGATCGACGGGACACTCCCCCGGGTCACCCGTGACGATATGCCGTATCGTCGCTACCTGCTGGACTGCGTCTACGGGCTGCAGACGGACGACCACTGGCCGGGGATGCCGCGGTACTACGACTGGCACGAGGAATTCGACTACACGTTCGAGCTGGACGAGACGGTCGAACAGCGCATCCGTGAACTTGTCGAAGAGACTGGATTCGACGCCGACCTGCCGGACGACTGGACGTTCCGTGACCTCGGCGTCTGAGCGAACCACCCTCACGCTTTACCTGTCTTCCGACGATACTCCCCAGTAATGCCGTTCAGCGTCACGTGGCACACGCTCCTCGACGAATGCGAGGATCTCGCCGAGGATGCGACCCTGCTCACACCACTCTCTCAAAGTCGCTTCCGGATCACCGACGTGCAGGAACACCGCATCGTCGTCGAGTTTCTCGACCGCGACGTGGACGAGACCCGGCCGCTCCAGCGCGACCAGTTCGAGACGCTCCACGAGCGCATCAGTAACGCCGTCGATGGATTCGACCTTTCGCGGCTTCCGCCCGATGCCGATCCATATCCCGCCGTGTTGAGTCTGCATCCCCGATTCGAAGTCGACGAGAGCGCGGACGTGATCCGCGAAACCGACGAACCGACCGGAAGCCAGATCATCACGGGAACAGACGACGAGGACTCGGACGAAGGTGCCATCGAGCGCACGGAACCCGACGTGGATGTCTACAGCGATGCGCTCCTTCTTATCGACGCGCTGGAGCGGAACGACCTCTCCTCGCTGGAGGTGTTGGACACGCCCGTCCTCATCAATCTCTATACCCTGCTCTCGGACATCCAGCGCGATGCCAACGATCTGCGGCAGACCGTGACAGACGTGCTGTTAGATCGACTCCATCACGACCAGCCCGTTCACGGCCAGTTCGGCTCCGTCCAACGAACGACGCGCCGCAACCGAGACCTCCGAGACGACGAAGAGGTGCTGGCCGCGCTGGAGGACGCGGGAATCGACCGCGAGCGCGTGTTGAGCGTCGACCGCGACAAGGTCGACGACGCTCTCGACGTGACGGAACTTTCCGAATCGGACGTGTACGACATCGAGGAGACGGAGTACGTCCGGAAGGCCGAGGTTGACGAGGAACAGAGAGAAACCCGACTGCAGGGGCTGAAAGACCGACTTGCCACGAGCGACGACCCCGAGGCCGAGGAACTTCGAGAGGAGATCGAGGAGTTGGAGAGCCGAATCGAGGAGTTGACCGAATTCAAAACTGGACGGGAGTATCACACCCAGTCAAGTGCGGAGTGAGTCTCTCGATACCGATCGTTCTGTTATCGGACTCGTATCCGACATCGTGAGGCTTTTTCAGAGATCCATTCGTGGGCCGAGACGCGATGATCGTCCTGTATGCTTCATTCCGATTGACCCAGACAAGCGTGAGGAAGCACTCGACCTGATCGAGGATCTCGTCGAACAGTCTCAAGCCGAAGAAGGCATGATCGACTACCGGGCGACGACCGATGTCAACGACCCGAACGTGGTGCGGTTCTTCGAGCAGTACGAGGATGAGAATGCCTTCGAGGCACACACCCAGACCGACCACTTCCAAGAGTTCGAGGCCGCACTTCCCGACCTGCTCGCCGGCGAACCCGAGATTCTGCGGTTCGACGTCGAGTCAGCGAGCGAACTCGATCTGTGAGACGGTGACCGATCGAGTCGGTCTCAGTGTTCGAGCGCCTCCATTTCGTCGAGGAAGGCGGGCCGGTTCGAGTGTTTCTCTTTCAGGTGCGCGACGAACACCTCGAATTCGTCGTCAAAGCCCAATTCCCGCATCTCTTCGAGGTACGCCACGACCGTCTGATAGTGATCGCGGCCCGTCGTGTCCGCGAGGAACGGTTCGAGACGTTCCTCGTAGACCTCGTAGTAGGTCTCCGAATCGTAGTCCGCGACGTCATCGCGGTATTCGCTCAGAATCGCGAGGCCGTTATCACCGACTGCACGTTGCAATGCATCGTCCGGTTCCTCGCGAGCCGCCTCGATGACCGTCTCGAACGCGTCTGCCGTGCGCTCCTCGCGCAGATAGAGGTCGATCAAGCGATGCACGTTCGAGTCATCGAATCGCGCTTCGAAGTTCGCGACCATCTCCTCCCACTCGTCATCCGAGCAACGTGACCGCAGCTGCTCGTAGTACTCCCAGTCCCCCGACTGGAGGAACTGCTCCCGGAGGAGTTCCTTGTGTCGCTCCGGGTCGCGGTCGGCGTACGCGTCGATCAGAAAGCGTCGAAGCTCTCCGACATTCGAGAACGCGTCCAGTCCCTCCTCCGCGACCTCGATTGCCCGGTCACCCTCGCCTTCGGCTGCGAGTAGACGGGCATACCGCACACAGAACTCCCGGATGTCGAGGTACTGTTCCTCGTACACCTCCTGAAGTGCCTCGGTATCGCCGAGTGCGTCCAGCACGTCCGCGTGCATTTGGATGCGTCTTTCGGCCTCGTAGCGGCGCGTATCGAACGATCCGATCCCGTCGTCGGGCTCGCTCGGCTCGGGAATATCGGTCGGGAGATCGTCTTCGAGGAGGTCGCGCCAGTATTGTAGATCCGCGTCGTCGGTGCAAAGATCACAGAGTGCGTCCTCATACTGGCCCGAGAACGTTCCGACAGCCGAATCGTCGCTTTCCCACCGTTCGAAGAGGTAGTCAATATACTCTCGTTTCTCTTCGTGGTCGAGGTCGGCCTCACGGATACACTCGACGAACGCGTCGAGTTCCGTCTCGAAGTCTTCGCCGTAGTAGTCCTGTACCATGTCCATATTCTCGATCCGAACCTCGGTCATCGCCCGGTAGATGGTGGCCGCCTCCAGCGGATTGCCCTGCTCACGGTGGGTCTCCGCGAGGTCGTGAAACTCCGAGAAGTCGGGGCCCTCGTACTGGTATGTGTAGGGGCCGCGGTACTGCTGGCTCATCTCCTTCTTGTAATCGTAGAGGCTCTGCGTGTCCTGCTCCTCGAAGCGTGTCAGCAGTCGCCGGCGCAGATCGGCATCGCGCTCGGACTCGTCAAGCAGGAATTCCCGAAGTTCCTCGGGATGCGCGTCCGAGAGGACGCGTTCGACGGCTTCGCGTTCGTCTTCGAGTTCGACGTCGCCTTCGGCGAGTTCCAGCAGTACCGCGATGATGTGCTTGCAGTACCCGCCCCAGTCGTACGGACACGTGCAGGTGGCGTCGACGGTTTCGGGCTCGACAGCGCCATCCACGAACTGGATCTCGACCTCGTAGGGTTCGGGTTGGGAGCCCTGCACGGCGGCGCTTACGGTCTCGTCGAAGCGGTCGATGCGCTCTATGCGCTCCTCGTCGCGGTAGTTGCGGGCGCGATCAAACACCTCGCTCGTGCCGAGATCGCGGATCTGTTCGGTGGAGAGATTCATCTTCGATGATGGCGCTGGTACCGTTTCCACGTCCTATGTCTGTACTGCTGGCTCTTCACTCGACAGCTGGTCGCGGTCGTGTGGTGCGTCGAAGTCGATATCCGGGCCGATGGGCGTGATTTCGCCCTGATAGTACCCCTGACCCTTGATGTGCTCCATTCGCACCGTCTCTGCGAATCCGGGCGTCTGGTAGAGGTCGCGCAGGTACGGCCAGAGATTCTCGTACTGGTGGAGGTACTGCCGGTCGCAGTTGAAGGCTGTGTGGTAGCAGTGGTCGAAGCGGATGAGCGTCGGGAACAGCCGCACGTCTGCGAGAGTCAGCCGGTCGCCCGCAAGGTACCGCTGGTCGGCCAGCACCTCGTCCCAGTGGTCGAGCGCGTCGAAGACATCGGTGACGGCCTCGTCGTAGGCTTCCTGCGACTCCGCGAAGCCGGCGCGGTAGACACCGTTGTTGATGGGGTCGTAGATCGCGTCAATGATGCGGTCGATCTCTTCGCGGTAGCCCTCGGGATACAGGTCAATCCCGTCGTTACCGACATCGTCGAACGCGGTGGCGAACATCCGCATGATCTCGATCGACTCGTTGTTGACGATGGTGTCATCCTGCGTGTCCCACAGCACGGGCACGGTCACGCGTCCCGTGTACTCGGGGTCGGCCGCGACGTACACCTCACGGAGGTAGTCGGCGCCGTTGACGGTGTCGGGCGTACAGCCGTCCTTTTCTGGCGTGAACTCCCAACCCTCGTCCTTGCGGACGGGGTCGACGATATCCATCGAGATTGCGTCGGTGAGTCCAGCCAACTGGCGCGTGAGCGCGGCCCCGTGTGCCCACGGACAGTTCCGCGCGACGTAGAGGTGGTAGCGGCCGGCCTCGGGTTCCGGCCCGTCCGTGACGACATCTTCTGCGTTTCGGTGCGTACTGCGAATCCAGTCGCGGAACGAGGTTTCGGCCCGGTCGAACGCGCCGTCCTCGTCGGTGTACGGTTCGAGGTCTGTCTTCCACTCGCCGTCGACGAGCATATTCCGGCCCATACGCGTCGATTCGTGCTCGAGACCTACAATTGTGCGGACGTGATGAGTTCCGTCACGGCGACGCGTGAGACAACACGGTATTCGGGACTCTGGTGCCCGGATATCACATAGCAGTTCACACAGGCGTTGACTTCAGGGTTATTCGAACCAAGCTCAGGCGTGGTCGTCGATCCACTCACACCACGCTTCGAAGTCGTCTGCACCACACTGGTCTGCAATTGACCGCAGTGTTCCAATTCGTACTTCCTTGTGTTGAGGGACGTCGACATTCCGAACTTCACCGGTCTCGGGATGTTCGTATCGGAGTCGGACGTGACTTCCCTCGCGGGAGACGGGAACGTATCCAAAACTTCGGAGGACTTTCGCTATCTCTCGTCCGGAAAACGTTTTCCGAACCATTCACTGCAAAAATTCTGGCAGTTCGTCGTGCTCGTCGAGGTCGTCAGGATCGATGTTCATCTCTGTCCGGAGGAAGTCGTCCGGATCGTCGATAGACTCCCCACCCCCGTCTTCGAGTCGGAGGACTTCGGCCAGTTGTGCGAGGGCGTCGGCACGAGTGTCTCCACCCCTCGCGAGACCGGTCTCGATATCATGAGCGGTCACGCTCCCGTCATCTTCACGGATGAATTCCACCCCATCCCGCTTCTTGTCGCGTGACGTGCTCGCCATATCTGTTTAGTGGCGAATCACGCTGATAAGCTTTCGGTGATTGCCGCCACTCAGTGCCTCCTCTGTACTAACCAAGGAAGCAGAGAACTGGTGTTTTGAACCGTTGAATAACACCCTTATCTCCGGTACTGATAACCCCCTCAGACGCAAAGTCTCACTCCACCCGAAATGCGTATCGAGTTCGACGATGGGACGCTCTTGCTCCGGGACGCCCCCGATGGTGTGCCTCACGCGGAGTGGGACGACCGCGTTGACGAATATCGTGCTCAGGCTCGGCATTATCGGTCGATCTGCGACTGGGCCGGTGAGTGGGACGATGGGACGGCCGAGAATGGGCAATTAGAACTCCACCAGAGTGCGGGACAAGACGTCGATCTCACGGACGACGCGCGGGTTTATCCCGACATCGCGCTCACGCCAGCCGTCCAGATCGAATCCCGGGACTATCAACAAGCGGCTCTCGACGCGTGGCGCGACCACGGCCGTCGAGGTAGCGTCGTGCTCCCGACCGGAAGCGGGAAGACGTTTCTCGGCATTCAAGCCATCGCCGACGCTGGCGTTGCGACGCTGGTCGTCGTCCCGACGATCGATCTGATGAACCAGTGGCACGCCACCCTTACCAACGCCTTCGGCGACCAACTCTCACAAGACATCGGTGTCCTCGGTGGCGGCTCCCACGAGGTGACGCCTATCACGGTCACCACCTACGACAGCGCCTATCGCTACATCGACGAGTACGGCGATCGGTTCGGCCTGCTCGTCGTGGACGAGGTGCATCACCTGCCAGCCCCCACCTACCAGCAGATTCCCGAAATGACGATCGCACCGTACCGGCTGGGGCTGACCGCCACCTACGAGCGGGCCGACGACAAGCACGAGGTGCTCGAAGACCTGATCGGCCCGGTCGTCTACGAGGAGCAGGTGGACAATCTCGCCGGCGAGTACCTCAGCGAGTACGAGACCATTCACCTCTCGGTCGACCTCACGTCCGAGGAGCGCGAGCGATACGACGAGGAGTACCAGATCTACCGCGACTACGTCGACAGCCACGACTTCGACCTCTGGAAGGAAACGGGCTATCAGGAGTTTCTCCAGCGAACCTCCTACGACCCGCAGGGACGACGGGCGCTGATCGCCAAGCAGCGTGCCGAGAAGATCGCCCGCACGGCCGAGAAGAAACTGGACACGCTGGACAACCTCATCAAGCGCCATCACGACGACCGCGTCATCATCTTCACCGCCAACAACGAGTTCGCCTACGACATCTCCAAGGAGTTCATCGTCCCCTGCATCACCCACCAGACCAAGACCGACGAGCGCACCGAGATACTCGAGCGGTTCAAGACCGGCGAGTACTCGATGCTGGCGACGTCGCAGGTGCTGGACGAGGGTATTGACGTGCCGGCCGCAAACGTGGGCATCATCCTCTCGGGAAGTGCCTCCAAGCGGCAGTACGCCCAGCGGCTCGGGCGGATTCTTCGCCCGACAGAGGATCGCGAACCCGCCCGCCTGTACGAGATCATCGCCGCCGACACCAAGGAGAACTACGTCTCCCAACAGCGACGACAGGGGGTGACCGGCAGTGCTGACAGCTGATCTCGCCCGCTCGCGCACCACCGACGACGAGGTGCAACCCCTGTTCATCGATCCCCACGAGAAGCGATACCGGCAGACAGCCCGCGAGCTGATCGACCTGTTCGATGCACATCTGGGCGAGCCGAAGGGCGACCTCGAGGACGAAATCGACGAGTTGACCGTCGCCGACACAGACTACAAGATCATCCAAGGCTTGGCGAAGCTATTGCGAGACGAGTCCGAGTTCGAGACCGTGACGCCTGTCGAACCGCGAGAGATTCGCCAGCGACTCTTCGAGAAAGCCAACGAGCGGTATCCGATCGTCCGCCAGCCCACGCTCGGCGAGGACACGCAGAAGCTGGAGGTGTACACCGCCGTGGCCGACGAGTTGGGCATTTCGCTAGAAGAGTGCTACACGGGGATGTACGCGGACTTGGAGCGCAACAAGCGCCTCGTTCGGTTCGGGAATCGCATCCACGAGGATCACGCCGCCGACGAGAGCGGCGCGTCAACCACCCAGCTCACGGGCCAGTCCGACGACCGCTACCGAGAGGACGACATCACGGTCGAGTGGTTGCTTGCCCGCTACAATCTCGCGCTCGCGCAGGCCGTGCTGTACGACGCCACGGAGATGCGCATCCGCGTGTGGGATCACTTCGGAACGGTCTTCAGCTACGTGAAGCTGTTCGGGCTGATGCATCGCATCTATCCCATCGACGCAGAGGGCGAGCGCGTAGCGGGAACGGATCGGGCCGACGGCTACGAGGCGGTGTTGGATGGCCCAGCGTCGCTGTTCTCCCAGACCCGCAAGTACGGCATTCGACTGGCGAACTTCCTGCCGGCACTCCCGCTGTGCGACCGATGGGAGATGGAGGCGGCAATTGCAGACGATGACGCAGTGAGTCGGACGCGGACACTCGCACTCGATCACACGGATTCACTGTCATCGCACTACAGCTCCGGCGACGAGTTCGACAGCGATGTCGAGCGGACGCTCGCCGACAAGTGGGAGCGGGCGAACACCGAGTGGGAGCTGGTTCGCGAGGATGACGTGCTGGATCTCGGTGAGGAGGTGATGCTGCCGGACTTCGCGGTCGAACATCCCGACGGTCGCCGGGCTCTACTCGAAATCGTGGGCTTTTGGACGCCCGAGTATCTCGACGAGAAGCTATCGAAGATCCGCGACGCAGACATCGACAATCTGGTGGTGGCCGTCTCGGAGCGATTGGATTGCGCCGAGGAGGACTTCGGCGACACCGCCGACCGCGTGCTGTGGTTCAAATCCGGGATTCACGTCTACGATGTCGTGGAGTTGGCTGAGGAACACGCTGTCGAAATCTCGGCGGCTCAGTGATCTCGGCCACATCTATCACTTTCACCGTGCTTCCCTGAGTGATTTAAATATGGAGTCTCAATATCCACATGGAACTTGGAACTTTGTCACACGCTCCAAGTTTCCCTTTCCCAATTCCCCATGTCGAACACAGCGTCGGAACTTGGCACGTGTCCGTTCTGCGGGTCGGCCATCCCAGCGGAAGCTGTGCTCATCGAGTACGAGACTGAGGACAAGACACAGGTCTTCGCGGAATGCTACGAGTGTGAGGAACCGGTTCGGCCACAGTAATACGAACAGCGGGCTCTGTTGAAACCCTCCACAACTGATAGGAGCGGCGTGCTGAATAGAAAAGGTCAGTGCAGAGCGACGTTGCTGTTTCTTTCAAAAATCGCTGGCAAATCTACTGTCGGTATGCGTGCGTACGTACCAGCTGGGGCTGCTATTGATATCTTGAGTGGAAAGTCGTACTAACTGAATACAAAAGTTCAGAAGCCGTACCGAGTGCGTTAATCGAGCTAATCTCTACGCTTCAGGATTTAGGCGTATACATTTCCAGCTCTCCATCCAACATCTGGATAAACTCTACGTCGGTCAAGAACTCTACACTCTGTTTCTCGATGTAAGATGGAACGACATTTGACACCACAAACATCCTCACGTCGAGGTCAGTCCATTCCTCCACAAATTGCTGTTCCACTCGATCTTCACAGTCCCGGTCAAGGTGAGATAAGAATGGGTCTCCCGGCTTTTCATTCAGCCACGTCTCCACCTTCTCAGGGAAGGGTTCCCCCGACTCGGCATCGTAATGCTCGGTATCTTCTTTGTAGACCTTAGAATCAAACTTCTGGTTGAGACGGATTACTCCGCTCGCTGTACGCATATGCGTTTCTGGAAGGAGGAATTTACACTCGATAAACCAGAGTTCTTCATCCGATTGGTTAACCACGATGAGGTCAATCTCACGCTGGTCTGATTTTGTGAACCACGAGCTGTAATAGCACTCGTAGCCATCGTTCTTCAGAAACTCATATAGATTATACTCAAATTGTTTTCCGCGACTTTTACATTCATCATCAAGCAGGTCTTGACCACTCTTTGAATCCCCATTCTCCAGCAGAGGGAATAATTGGAACCGGATGAGCTGGTTGTAGTATCTTGGATAGAGGATAACGGGTTCGTCCTTCGTAACGGGAGGTCTTCCAGCATCCTGTGTAATGACGTGTTCACGAATAATTTTGAAAAGGAAGGGGTGAGCATCTACATTATTCTCGCTCACAAGGAGGCTTTCTCCGACCGCCTCCCAGTCATCGCCAAAGACGTTCACTCCACATTGGTTGACTCCTTCTTCAGCGGCAACCGGGAGAGTCCCTGTCTCATCGATGTGCTCTATCCCTTCCTCGGTGAACTGAGAATCAATACAGTCTAGAAATCCTTTTAGATCGAATGCATCTACGCTGTTAGGTAGCGATTTGTGGTAGATTTCATTGAGCGTCTTGTCCGTGGAGAGCATGAAGGCCATCGTCACGATAATTTCGAAAAACGTGCTTGTGAACTCCTGTAACGAATCTATATCATCAACATCTGTCTTCTCGAAATTCCGAGCTTCTTCATGTGCCCGGTAGAAGAACTCGATACCCTCCTTACTTCCACCGGCAAGACTGTCCAAGCATCGGAGGAAGCAGTATCTATATTCCGACTCAAAGAATATGTGTTCACCAACGAATGGTTTGGGGTTGTGAGGCTCTACTGGCGGTTTGACAGCATAAACAAACCCGTCCTCAACCTGATCTAATTTCCTATAAACCTTATCGATGAGGTCGTAGATGAGTCCTATTTTTTCGGGTAGGCCGTCTTCCTGATACTCGAACTGCTTGTCCCCGAAATCGTCGCGTTCATAGACCAATTTTAGAAGATAACTCGTATAGGCGAACTTCCGCACAGGCAGTTCAGAGTCAAATCGCTCATAGAACGAGTGAGAGATTCGGTTTAGCTCGTCAATCAGGAGGAGTATCAAGTGGTTCTTATCATACTCAGCCAACATTTTCATCGCCCGATCTTCGCTAACAATCTGACGGGTCTGGTCTATTTGTTCCTTAACGCTCTCAGGGTCAACTACACCTAAATCCAGACAGTTCGGACAATAGAGGCTATTGAATTTGTGACCAACCAGCAGGGGAGTATCGCACGTCGAACAAGGCATTGGGACAAACTTGTGCCTCACTCCTCATAATGTCTCGTTTGCCACACTTGACGAGACCCCGCGCCACATGAAGCGCCTGCTCCGTGTCGTCGGTGAGGCCATCGGGTGGAACGTACCCGTCGACGAACTCTGTGAGCGTGCCGTGTTTTGTAGCGATGCGATCGTCCGACCAGCCCTCGGCCGTTTCGTCCAGCGCGTCGCCACACGCCCGCCCGAGCAACACGCCTTCGCCACCCTCGTGAGTGACCATACGGGATCTTGTGCCGGCGCCACCTTCGTTTTGCCGACGAGACCGCGCGATCTGCTGGACTACGGGGAACTGCTTCAGAACAGCCAGATCATTTGGAACTTCTGGTGAACGGGCCGGCATTTATCCGAAGCCAGTGACGTCGGCGCCATATGCGAGGGCCCCAGTTTGACTCCAGCGAGGATGGCAAAGACGCGCTGGCCACAGTTCATGGAATCAATACTGCGTTGATCGACAAACTGTTCGATAAAATCGACGAGGTCGCTCCAAAGCTCCTCGAAGAGTACGATGTTGAAGACAAGGTGCCTCGTTGAATCGAAAGACTGCGTCGGGGTAGGGTTAATCAATCACAGTTTTACGGTGTCACAGACGGGTTTCGAACTCAGAATATGCAGTAGCCGCTTCTCCCGGCATTGCTGAAGAGTCAGAACTATGGTATTTAGCGTTCTTGTTTCGATGACGACGGCGACGCCTCTCCCGGATACGCCCGGAGAAGGGGGAGCAGGCGGCGAGCCCTAACTCGCCGCCTGCGTTAGATTATGCACGATACACTTCCGTGTCAGCTCCCGGAACTGGCCATGCCAGCTCCGGGAGCGGAGCTTCTCGCCGTCGTCTTCCTTCAACTGCGAGAAGCCCGTTTCACTCATCCAGCGCTGGTTGTAGTCATTAGCGTCCATTCGGGCGTTGTGAGCCTTCTGCAACGGTGTCTGTTCCCTGTGCTTGATCAACGGGCGCGTTGACTCGGAGCGACACTCTTCACGGAGTTCTCCCCACGAGTAGTTCGCGTCAGCAGACAACACACGCAGGTCTTCCGCGTTCCGGCGGAAGACCTGCATCCCAATATGCCCGTCCCACGCCTTCTGCGTCGTGAAATGAACGTCCTTGATCGCTAAGGAGTTCACATCGATCAAGATCGTCGTCTTCATCGACTGGAACGAGAAATCAGCGCGGTCGCGGTAGTGGTAGCTGGTTTGATCGCGCTGGAAGCCACTTGCATCAATTGCGGCTTCACCACTCCAGCCCGCCTGCTCCGCCGACGCGCGGAGCAGGCGGCGGAGTTCACGCATTCGGTACTCATCTTCCCACCGACAGAGCGAACTGTAGTGCGGAGCCTCGTCAAGATTGAACACGGCGAGAATACCAGGCATCTCGTTAAGGTAGTCTTCAGTTTTGCGGAGGCTCTTCTCCAGTTCGACACGGTACAGAATTAACGCGATCTGGACCCACTCAGCGTACCCGTCCGCGCCATCCGGCGCGGCGGGTACGTCCGGATCGCTAACGTGCTGTTTGGCAAGGTTTCGACACATCCAGGCAAGCCGTCTGAGCGATGCCATATCGCCAGACGGCGTCCATTTCCCGGTTAATCTGGCGGAATATCACCGTGAGAACGTCTGAGGATACCCTTAGTCGGCGGCAAAACAAGGCAAGACAAGGTCGACATCGATGTTGTGAGGGAGTACCTGAAGATCGCGGTCTGCGAGGACATCGCGTGGATGACGGATCAGGGAGTGTGGGATGGAGACGAGGACGTGGAGCGGATCGTCACCGAGATGGACGAGTACGCAGAGGCGAACACGAAAATGATGGTGGGTCGGGTCGCCTCCAGTCACCGAGATATGATGCGACTCAGCGGTGCTATTATGCAGGAGACATTCAGCAGCGAGTAGGTCACAGTCACTCGAGCATATTTCCCGACTTGTCGGTCGACTGGGTGACAGCGCATTCCCGGCCAGACTACCAGATCTGGCCCCGATCGTCCAGCTTCTCGGTCAGCTCCTCGACCTCCTCGAAGTAGACGTGATACCGGTTCCGCCTGACTCCCTCGCCAGAGACCTCAACTTCACCCTCCGAGAGGCGTTCTCGGACAACGCTTTGCGCTTGCTCGATGTCGGTGTCGGCGGCAGCGGCGATCCACTCCATCCCCCGCCACCGTGGGTACTCGTTCGTGAGAACGTGATCGACCCGCTCTTCCGGGGTCATATCGGCGGGATAGTCGGGCTCCAGCTCGTCGGGATCGGCAGGTGGCTCGAATGCCTCCTTGGCATCGTCGAGTGCATCTCGGATGGAGTCGGGGAGGTCATCGGTCATGACTCCGGATCCTCCGTGTGGTAACTTAGTTGCCGGCGTCGGATTCACTCCAACTCGAAATCCGCTTCAAATGACTGCTTAAATTCATCCTCGTCCATTGTCTGCTCGCGCTGTGCGATAGCGACCGAGATCGATCGTTCTATTCCATCTATATGCGAATGCATTTCACGGACTTCGTCGGCCTCGATCTCGCCCTCACGCAACTTATCCAGAGCCTCAATCACGTCCATATTCGGATATTACATCCCAAAGGAGAAAAGAGCCGGCTACAGCGAAAGCGTGAACCACTGGCGTTCTGTATGGATACCGCGGCTGACAGGGGACAAGTATGCTGCTCCCAAAACAAATTAATCCGTGTCCACGAGACGACGTATGGCTGACGACCGTCCCACCAACGTGAACAAGCGTGTTACCAAGGAGTGGACGACGGACACCAGCCCCGGCGAGCGCGTTCGCACCGTGATGAAACGGACGTACGACTCCCAGTCGGTCGCCACCATCGCCGAACGGGCGCTAATCTCGGAGACGACTGCACGCAAGCATCTGGATATCCTCGCCGAAGAGGGCTTCGTCAAGACAGCCTCCCCGCCGGATGAGAACGGGACGTGGTACAAACGTGCTCCCCGCTCGGTTGTCCTCGAACGCGCGGGGCAGATCCTCGATTCGGTCGATGTTGAGACGCTTTCGGCTCGCGTCACGGAGCTTCGCGAGACTGTCCGGGAATTTGAGGAGCAGACCGGCGCAGAATCCCCACGCGCCGCGGCCATCGATGACACAGAACTGGATGCGGCGGCGATAGCGGAGTGGCAGACGACGCATCGGAACCTGAAGCTTGCGCGGGCTGCACTCGCGCTCGCGGATGCAACCGAGGCCGTCGAGGCCTACACCGACTCAGGCGACCACGGTGGGCCATCAGCTCTCAATGGTTGATACTGTCTGCGCACCCGGGGAGATCCCGTAGTCAAGGAGGTCGTGAGGTCTCGTCGGAGCAACTGGTAGCAGTTTATACGGTCTAGCTCTAGCCGGAAGGGAGGCGACCCTCGCCGTGCAGGTATTTGAGGCCGGTCTCCGTGAGTTCTAGTTCGTCGTCAGAGACTGCGAGGGCTTGTTGATCTTGCAAGGCGTCGCAGCGGTCTGCCACGTAGTCTTCTTGGTAGTCAAGGTGATCGGCAACGGACGAGATGGTCTGTGCGTCTCCCTCGGAGATTGCCTGTAGGATGTAGTAGTCGCCGAGGTTCTCGGCCGACCGGATGTTCTCGACGGTGTGCAGGGTCTGGAAGAGGAGCCAGATGAGTTTTGCCGAGAGGATTTCGTCGTCGGCGTAGTCAGTGCGTTCCCCGTGCAGGATGTCAGTGCGATTGGGCCAGAAGTGGCTCTGGTAATAATCCCGGAACGCGTCGTCGATCTCGGAGATGTGTTTTGGACTTCCCTCCCCCTTGCCGACGACCTTGACGCCGTACACATCTTCGTCGTGCCGCCAGATCCCAATATCGAGTGCAGCGTCGATGATTACGCCTTCGAGTTGGCTTAGGATTACGGGGATGCTGAGAGCGTACCGACCTTCGGCGTGGGCGTCAAGGGCTTGGTTGATGATCTCCTGTCGTTCTTCGTACTCGTCGAACGAGCGGAAGTACTCCTTGAAGCCCTCGATGTCCTCCTCTTCGCTGAGTTGGGCGGCGAGGAGTTCGGCTGCAGCTTCGTTTCCCTCCTCGCGATACTCGCGGTAGAGCTGCATAAAGGCGGCGTGCTTGACGTTGGAAAGCCACTTGAACTCGAAGTCGGATTCCTCGATTTCCCGGTACTGCTCGGCGAGTTCGGAGATCGGTTCTAACGCGTCACGGAGGAGAGAGTCGAAGTAGCTGCTGAGGTCGAACGATGCGGCGAGTTGGGTGGCCACGCGCTGGTGGTACGACGTTGTGATGGTCTCCAGTGCCTCGGTGAGGGCTGTGAACTGTGGGGTTGGAAACTCAATGTCGAGGTCGATAGAGGGTGATGGAGGTTCGTCCGGCAAGTCGTCAGTGAACGTCACGCTGTCAATATCCATCTCGTCCGCGTGTACGCCGACGTACTCTCGGAGGTACTCCTCGGCCTCCTCGACGGAGTCGATTCTCGTCTCAGGTTGGAGTTCCTCAACGGATTCCTCCGTGCTGTAGTAGCTACCGCCGATATTGAGGCCGTACCCTGTGACGCTCCCAGATGGGTCGGTGAATATCTTGATGTAGATGGCGACGAGCCATTCTGCCCGCTCTTCATCGACATCCAGTCCGTCGGTGACGCGGTTAACAGCGTCCTGCCAGTTGTCCGCCGAGCGGACGTAATCTCCCGCTTCGCGGATTTGTTCGCAATCGTCGAGTGTGGCCTTTTCCACCTTCTCCCGCCAGTTCTCTTCTATTTGTTCTACCAGTTCTTCAGCTGATGCGACCTCCTCCTCGTCCGGGTCGCTGTCCTCTGTCATTGATAACTCGGTTGTCAGGCGTCCTGCTTAGGCCTCATCATCCCGATCTATCCGCCCGTGAATGATTCGTCAATTTAGCCACAGCATTCCAGCAGTCATTCCCACGACAACTCACATACCCTTCCAACACAACTGAGGCAGACATCTCCTCTCGACGCACTTATCGCAGTTCCTCGTCCAAGACAGGCGTCAACTGTTCGTGGAATTCCGCCAGCCTATCCACGGCCCACTCTTTGAGTTCCTCGTCCTCTAGGGCGTCATCCAGTCGGCCCACCTCACGTTTGACATAGAGCCGCGTGTACCCGCTGCTCCCGTACTCCTCGGAGTGGATCTCCTCAGGGATGTCCAGCGGTCGGTCTTCTATCGCCGCCAGCATCGTCTCCAGCATCTCCTCATTCCGCGCAGAATCATCGAATTGGAAGTTCATCACGACGTGGAACTCCTTGTCGCCGGGATCGCCTTTGAAGTGCCACACGAACTCGACGTCCGAGTGTCCAGCCGGGATCGTGAGCCAGCTATCGCTGCTGGCACTCCTGCTCGTGACGTCGGGAAGTTCCTCCTTGAAGCGTTCGAGTACCTCGCCGAAGAACCGCCGGTACTTCTTCTGCTTCGGCGACGCCTCCCGTTCCTTGATCTCCTGCGTCTCGTCGGCGCCGATGATTGTTGGGACGAACATCTCGGCGTCGTCCCGCTCGTAGTAGTCGAACTCGACGCAGTTGATCTTCAAGTCGTGGGGGTCCCGCAGCCAGCGCGTCATCCGACGGACGTCGTCGGTGATCGTGTACGCGACCAACATCAGCTGGGGCGACTCCAGTCCCTCGGCGAACTCCCGCTCGAAGTCGTCGATGTCGAACTCCGTATCCTCCTCGTGGTCAAAGGCCTCGTAGAGTTCCTCCAGCGACTCGTAGGTGGTGAGGTCGAAGAACTCATCCTGATCCAACCGGGCCAGTGATGACGCGTAGTCGAAGAGTTGCGTCACGGCCGAGCGCGGCGAGCGGTCGCGCTTGAACTCGATCGTCGTGAGCGTTCCCCGCTTGTCGCACACGAGCAAATCGGGCTCTTTTCCGGTCGGCAGCTGGAGTTTACTTCCGAGAACGACGTTCTCACGGGTCGTCAGCGTTCCCATCACCAACCGCGGGTCGCTGTGGATCACCTCGTGGAGGTCGTCCTCTAGATGCTCCTCGCTGTACTCTACCTCCTCAAGATATTCAATTTCGCCGTCCTCGCGACGAAAGCCGATAAGTGACATTACCGACAACTGTGAGCGGCCGCTCAAAGACTCTTCCCTGACAATTAGACGAGTTGGAACGGGAGATACAGAGTGAAGTTTGATCGGTAAGGAGAAATCATCGAGAGAGGGTCGAATGTCCCTATGCGCACGCAATCCGTTGTCACGACAATACTGGCATCGATTAAGGTAATTCGAAATAAGGTATTTTGAAATACCGTATTTTGAACTACCTTATCTTACCGAGGCACTCCCCAAAGGGGTCAGCTCACAGAGCGATTCGACGGCAAACGACGCACTTGAAGGGGCTCGATTTGAGATGGGGATTCTCCCGCAGTCAGATGATGCCTGCACTGACGAGACCGAATATGAGCGCAAGAAGTAGCGACACCAGTACACCGGCGACCAACGGAGGATTTTCGCGTGCCTTCTCGTGAAGCGACATTTCCTCGTACTCGGCACGGAATGTCTCCAGATTCTCCTCGTCGTAGAAGTACTTCGTCTTGAACGCGAATCGCTCGGTGACGGCACAGCCTGTGCAAACGGGCGCCTGTTCCAGCCGCTCCGTCTTGGTGTGGTCGGGACAGCTGATGCTCCCGCAGTTGGTACAGAACGTGTAGTCGGTATCCTGTCCAGCGGTCTCGCAGTGGACACACCGATGGATGCCATCCTCAACTGTCACGCGTGACGGCCCGGCGGCGTAGTACTCGTAGGGGTACTCGTACTGCTGGAGACGTGTTGTCTGGCGGATCTCCGGGAGATAGATCGGGGTGATCGACTGCACTGAGATGTCCGACTGATTCGGCTCGCACGTCTTGGTGTAGGTGACGTTGTTGTCTCCGGTGTAGGAGACCGTCGTGGTGTGACGCTCCCGCAGTCGGTCGACAGCCCAGTCCTTGTACTCTGTCTCAGTCTGGCCGAACCGGTGAACGTCGAAGGCATCGAACACATCGGCGAATTCCTCTTCGTCCAACTCGGTCGTCTGGCGTCTGTTCTCCTCAATGAGCCTACGAACCGCCCCTTCCATTATGTCGGGCCGTCCCCGCCGAGCGTGGACGACGAACCGATCGGTCTCGTCGATGCGGTGGATGACGCCGACCGACGTTTCGAACACGGCGTCAACGTCCGCCGTGATCAGGACGACCGGCTGGAACTCGGCCCGTGCTTGGGGCGTCGGTATCCCACCCGCGTCGATGTTGTCGATGTCTCGGAAGGCCTCGCGCACGGGAGCATCGACACCGCTAGTGGGATCGAACGGGCGCAGAGTCTCGTCACAGATGATCTCGATGCGGCCGTTGTAGAGATCAAGGCCGATCTCGTCGGCGATCTCTCGCAGGTCGGTGCCGTCGATGAGTTCGATGGGATGGGGATCGCCGGCCTCGCGGAGGTCGTCAGCGTACTCTTTTGCCGGCGAGGTGAGCCGGCCTGTCGTCACGACCATGCCGCGCTTGGGGCCGTCGAAGTCGAACGTCGATACCGCCGAGTGGAGTTTCTGCACCACGGGTCGGCCAACCGAACCGGTGTGCTTGCACTCGACGACGATTGCGCGACGCGTTCCGTCGACGGCCTCTTCCATAAGGATATCCCGTCCCTTGTCGGCTGTACGCTCGGCCTGTCGAACGTTCTCGTAGCCGAGATTGCGGAAAACATCCTCCATCAGATCCTCGAACTCGAAGCCGGAGAGGTCGTCTAATAGTTCCGCGTCGCTCATCATTTGCAATCGTAGTACGTATTAGGTATATGGATTTGCTTATGTCAAGGAGTCACATAGAGCGTTCCCACACCCAAGCAGGATTCTTCAATACAACCGCCTATTGAACTGCGTCTGATATCTTTGATTGTGCTTTCTCGAAGTTTGTGTCAATATCAATACCAGAGACGATACTCACGTCAACAGACAGAGTATTTAGATCACGAGTGAATTGATTGTTTGTCACCGGATGGCTGCTAATTATAACAACGTCGGTATCATAGGCAAGCCCGTACCAGAGAATCTGTGAGTAGTCATCCTCGTCAAGTGGTTTATGCTTGCATTCAATAATGTACTCGGCGCTTTCTTGGTAATCCTGCCACTTCTTGTATAGTTCATCTGGTGACTCTTTCTCGGCCTCTGTCTGTACCAAACTGCTACAATCAGCGTAGTTGCTCGGAACTTCATCTACGCCAAGTTCTTTTGCTACCTTCTCAAAGAGGCCGTTAGCGCACATCGTCATCAACCTGCTCTGGTCTACTGGTTGAGGAGTACTGTTTGCTGTCCATGGTAGTTTATCAGTCCCTTCTACGGTCAGAAGAGCATCTGGACGGGTATGATGTGTACGTCCCTCTTGACTCGGATTCTGCAAGTATTTGTAGTCTCTGCTACACTGGTTCCATAGTTCTTTCTCGGGATACGGAGGCAGATGAGGTTCCACGAATAGAGACGGAACCCACGAAAGTTGAGATCCTCTACCACGAGAGGGGGTAAACGAGATCTTCTCCTCAGAGGTCAGGTCTGAAGCATCTATCCAGATGGGCAGTAGATGGAGAAAGACTGTGTATTCATGTAGCTTTTTTCGAATGTCTTTGTTCAGGTCTCTCTCGTCTTGGAGGTACTCAAATAAGCTTTCGTAACGATGGCTAACACCGATATTTTCTAGTTGGAGGTCTTCTGCTACTCTCTTTTCGAGCCTTTTGACTCTCTCTTTGTGGCTTATCATTATAGACGATTGTTATCTAAGAGAAAAAATCCTATTGATGTTAACAGGCGTAGAGCTGGCTGTTATAACGGTTATTGCCATCGAAGGTGTGATAATGATAGTTTTTGTCACTTCATCCATATCTCCTGAATAGGTGGAGACAAAGGGCCGCCACTCCTGCCCAAGTAGTACTCAATCCGCAAGAGTTCTATAACACTCTCGATGGCCAAATATACTAATTGTACTGCAAATACCGATGCGCAATCACTGACTCTGATGATAGCAATCAAATACTGTGCTGGGGAATCTTAGTCAATATGCTCCCTGATGATCTTCCTGTCGACCCCGATCAGTTGCTGACGTGGCACACGGAGTGTTGGCAGTGTGGCGAGGACACTCCTGTCGTTTGGCCGCGGCACGATCATCTTGATACACCAATCGGCGATGTCCTTGCGAATTACGACACGCCTGTTGAACGTGTCTACAGCAACACCCTCGAAAAAGAGGTGTGGGGAAACGTCTGCCAGCACTGTGATTCCTATCAGGGCAACCACTACATTCGCAGAGAAGCGACTGAGATCGACCCGCCCATAGTCGAGTGTCCAAACTGTGGCGAGGAACACGAGTGGCGACCTGACGAGGGACTCGGCGGTGCCTTTGGACAGGGCTGGGTCTCCTGTCCGGAATACGGTGATGTACCAGTTGGCGACCCGCGCGAGGACTAACAAAATCGACCCACACGCGCCACGTCTTGAATGTAAGCTCGAGAGTACAGATCATCGACACCGCAGTTGAATTGAGCACCCACACACGCCACGTCTTGAATGAAAACTCAAGAATACAGTTCACCAGTCCCGGAGTCCAGTTGGGTACCCACACACACCACGTCTTGAATGAAATCTACTCTAACCCCTCTATTTCTCGTGGAACTCTAAAATCTCGGTCGTGACGTACTGATTAGAGCCGTGAAGTTAGTATGGTTCCTACAGGGATAGACTAGAACGCCATCACAGTCGAAGAGACAGCAGAGCAGCTGCAGGCCGGCATTCATTAGGGTCGAGTCATCGGATCCGGATATGGCCGATGACCTTGGCACAACAATGGAGATCCTGAGGAGGAACTACGAAGAGATGGACAGCAGGAGTCAGATGAGCAGCTACGACACAATATGCAGAACTTTCTGGCAAGCGTGAACTCGCTCGTCGCCCATTCCTATCGAATCGCTGGAGAACACGAGAAGACGGAGGAGTGGGAAGTTGAGCAGAAAATGCGGGAGTTACAGGAGCTATTGGACGGGGTCTGAGCCACTGTTACTGCTCTCCTCACGGATCCGCTGCCACTCCTGTTCTCGGTACTCACGCAGTATCTCGAATTCTCTCTCGTATTCGTCGTGGAACTCGAGAGCCTGCTCGACAGCTTCCCGCATTTCTTTCTCCACCTCTGGGGAACAGAGATTGGGCGCGAACATATCCACATAGGCGTCGACATCGCCGTCATACACTTCCCGAACGAAATCGACGGCGTGCGTCACCCAAATCCGATGGACATACCCACCATAGACGAGGTTCGGTTTCACGCCACAACACCCGATCCGGTTCTTGATGCGGTTGAACCGTTCTGGCGGCTCAAGGATTGGATCCGGGAAGTCATCCAATTCATAGTGTGAAGGAAGCTCGTCACTCATACTCCACCCAGTCCGATGTCGCAACAAACCGTTCGATCAGTTCATCTTCGTCGTACTCGTCCCGAGCTGCCCGTCGTATCGCTTCCTCTATCTCGCGGTCATCACGAATCCACTCAGCTGCCTCAAGTGCCTCCTCCTCGTCGACCGGCGCTTCTACAGCCACGGAGAGCAGACCAAACCAAACCATCGGATCATCTGATTCTGGAAGTTCCGAGAAATCGCTCTCCACCCTCTCAAAGTCGGGAAACCCCACGATGGGCGTAGCAGCAGCCGCTACGAAGAACTCGCGGTGTTCCATACTCGGGACAATGCACTGTATGATAGAATATGTTGCCTTTCCGATAACAGAAAGTATCGAGTGAGGACTCCTCTCTCGCGGAGCGTGATTCGCAATTACATTCAAGACGAGGGGTGTGTGCCAGAGTCCCCGATGATTAGCCGGGAATCCCTGTAAATCACAACTGCTTTGTTGCATTGATACTCTTGTACAGCCTACCTTATATATTTAACAGATATATTTACTGAAGTCCGCTATTGGAATGTATGATATTTTATGTAATTGTAAGCGTTCATCATCAAGCCGAATTTTAGTATCAGATTAAATATATTATTCTCCACGCTGTGTCTCCGCCTTGTCCTCGCAATCATCAACAAAGAACGTGGGGAAAATCCGAGAAGCACAATCATCACGGTATGAGAAGAGTTCCACGCACTCTCAACCAAGGCCGTTCACCACGAGCGGCGGCGACTCAATTCAACGTTATCTCAACACCATTGACGTTATTCAACACTCTTAGTTGCCATCTTTATCCTCTGCGCTTGACTCTGAGTTGGTGTTGTTGTCTGAATTATTATCGGAGAACTTCATCGAATATGCCACGGAGATGTCGTTGGTGGATGGCAGCATATTCCCACGACGTAGTCCCATTCTCCCTCGAATAGCTTCTCGGGAGAATCCCTTGCTCGCAAGGATCATCCCATACGTCTCGCGGAGATCGCGTGGCGTCACTTTTCGGTCGATACCTGCCTCATCTGCGACAGACTTCACTCGGCGTCCAACCGCATCACGAAGAATCGGAATCTCCTCGTGCTTAGAAAACCAATCTCTCAACAACTCACACACGGGCTCTTCTTCAATCGGAATCTTCCTAACGGAATACTGTGAACTCGGTCTCCACCGCCCCTGTCGGTTGTTTCGGCACTCGTAACAGGGTCTCTCGCGCGTGCTCTGATCTTTCTCGCCGTCGCTAGTGCCGATACCTCCAGTGCATTTCTCTTCTTGGGGTACACTCAAGACCGTCACTCCCAACTTCGGTTTTTCTTTAAGCCAGTTGGCCCGGAGATGACAGAACTCACCGTTCCGGAGACCAGTATATGGAATCGTCCGAGTTGTGAGTTTCGTGAGAGGGTCGTTCGTTGCCTGAGCGGCGCTATCAAACGCCTCAAACTGTTCTCTGTTCAGCGGGCGAAACTCCCGTCCGGGCGGATTCTGCTCACCCATAGATAGGCGCCATAGGCGGGAGTAAAATAACTCCTGTGTGAAAGGTCTGTGAAATCATACCCTATATGATATTGAAATTTCTGTTTCTGGGCCTTCTAATCCCATATTTTTGGGTTAGTAATTGATTTGCTTACTTTATAAAATAAGAATGTTTATAGTACATATCGGTACCAAAGTTAACATCCGCGACGAGTGGACGTGCTGTGTTCAGCGTCGATAACCCCGTGAACCACCCTTTGTCGAGACTAGCTATCATACGTTGAGTTCACCTGACTCGATACGCCGAATATTCGTGGCATGAGGATGTTCCTCAACATGCTGTTGATCAATTCCGCTGATGTTGTCGTAGACCCACTGCCTGTCATCGGGGTCTTCGATAGACCGATGGTACGTCTCTTTCTGCTCTTCGGCAAGTTCTCCGTCAACCTTGCTTCGGACTGCACCCCCGATCATCCCGCTCAGGAACACGCGTTTCACGTGGTCGAAGAGGTCGGGAACCAATTCGGCAGCGTCGGCTGGCGGTAGCTCTTCGCGATATTTCTCCCGCACTGGATCGTCCTCATCGGTAATGCCGCGATAGATGCGCCACCAGCGTGGGGGCTCGTTGCGCTGCCGAAGCGAGCATTTCGGACAGTACTCCGCATCCATGTCCACGATGGTGCCGCAGCGAGGACACTCTCGGTGTTCGACGCTGTCGCCATCGTCTGTCGGCGCGAAGCCGTGCTTTCTCAAGATGCGTTCGGCCTCATCGATCTCCGTGACGTGTTCGTATCTCCCGTGCATCGGAGTGCCCTCCTCCCAGTCGAGTATCTGCTCGATGTCTTCCTTGCTGTATTTGTCGGAGGCCCGCATCTCGCTCGCGCGACCGTGTTTGAAGGTGTGCGGGCTGATGTGCTGGGCATCGATCTCCTCGGTACGGCGGGCGATCCGCTTGAGTTGCTGGTGAACGCTGTGTGGGTGCAGGTGCTCGGAAGGATCGTCTTGCGGGCGGATCCCGTGGAAGAGAGGGGCCTCGGGATCGTCGGACAGCTCGTGTTCCGATAGCCAGTTGTCCAAGTACCCGCGTGCGAACGTGATGGGCTTCGCCGAGTGTTCGGCGCCCTTCAGACCGGTGACGTAGGCGCCGGGAACTTGGACGACGCCGTATCCCTCGCCCTTCGGCTTCCAGTGCTTGATCTTCAGGGAGGCGAGGGCGGTGACGCGACAGCCCGACTCCCAGAGGACGGTGTACATCGCCTTGTCGCGGATGCTTTCGCCGTCGATGAGCGCAAGCAGATCCTCGCGGCTGGGAACTGTCTCGATATCCACGGCGGCGTTTTCCAGTCCGACCTGCGGATAGTCGATTTCCGTGGCAGTCTCGACTCGGTCGTGCGCGAGAAAGTGGTTCCGTACGGTCAGGCAGTAATCTCGCTCGTTACTTCTTGCCCAGTCGCGTTCGATGGACATCTCGGTGATCAGTTCGGTCACTTGCTCAGGCGTGAGATCGAGGAGACGGTCGGGATAATCGTCGCGTCCCTCCCGACCCGTCCACGTCGTACCCTCGTACTCCACCTCGTCCAGCCCCTGCAGTTGTCCTGCAAGAATGCGGAGATCCCGAGCGTTGTTGCGGATGGTCGCCTTGCTCCACGACGGCTTGGTGCGCTGGTTTGGCTTCGGGCTCGCGATGTTCCCTCGCCGCCCCTTCCGGACAGTCTTCAAGATGTCCGAGCGATTTGGTTCTCGAACGGTGCGCCGAACGCGTTCTACCTGTCGATCGGTGTATTCCTCCACGCGACCGGGGTCACTCCCACTGGGCATATCTGCCCCAGCGCCCACACGACAATAAATGCCGGCATAGTCTCTCTAAAGCCCGCTAAGACTTTCTTCTATCAGAAAGCGAACGGCGATAGAACCACATATCATACGACCGGTTCGCGCGGATGCCCGCCATAGAACTGACGAGTGCTTGATGCCCTGCTAGTCTTGCTCGTGGTTCTTGGCTAGCATTGCGTTGAACAGGACGGCCATATCTCGGTTGCGCGTTTCTGTTCCGCCAACCAGCGTGGCCGCACTCTGATCCATATCCGCAACCAGTCTCTCTACGCCCTCCTGCGGGTCTTTCCATACGTCGTTCTCAATGAACTGCACGCTGGATTCGCACGCCGAGATCATCAGCCACCTTGCGACTACCTCGGTATCCACTTTGTCTCTCACCCCGTATTCGGAAACAACCGAGACGGCCGCATTCTGTGCGGCCTCGAAGAGTTCGTTGATCGTTGCGGGCGACACCCCAAGATCATCGAGTTCCTGACGCGCCTCCGCTACGCTCTCGTACGGAGGTGAGTTTCTGTCCTTGTGCCATCGTTGCTCGCGATAGTCACGTTCGTTGCACACACCAGCTCGTATGGAGGGTGAAAAACTTGAAATTCCGCTTTCCAGAGTCTGAAAGTCCGTAAAAGTCTTGAACTGTCTTGCTTGACTCTGACGGCAGTTCTATCACAGCCACGACTCTTGTGAATATATGGAGGACGCCCTGTCGCTTGACGTGTTTACCGGGGCCGTCGCTGAGGCAGTACCGGCGGTCGACCGCAAAACAACCGGGCAGTACGGGGATGGGCTTGGATCGGAAGACGAGGAACGTCAGGTGAAGTTGCTGCTCAACCATCTCCGCGAGACGGACGACCGCTACGAAGAGGTCAATCGCGAGGTACCGTATCCCGATAGCACCGAGAAATGCGATCTTGTACTGTCGAACGGGATGCCCGTGGAGGCGAAGTTGCTCCGCTACTGGCGGGCGAACGGTGATCCGGAGCCCGCTATGTACGGCCACGTGTTCAGCCCGTTCCACCAGAACACGCTGCTAACGGATGCACGCCGACTTTATGCGTCGGAGTTCAGCGGACGGAGTGGGTTGCTCGGCCTGTTCTACACACGTGCCGACGACGACCCAGAGACGGTAGAGGCGCTACCGGAGCGGTACACGGCGGGAGAGATCGCCGAGAAGATCGTCCGGGACATCGAGCACTGGTACGAGATTGATGCGAGCGTGTGTCGCATCGCCGAATTCGACGGCCTCCAACACGATGTCCATAGACAGGGGGCAGCCATTTCGTGGTCAATTGAGAATGATTAACATAAATGCGTGTGTATGCCCTCTATCTAATTTACGACTATCGCAATCACGTTTCTGTAACTCACCTGCTTGTCTTTTCTTGATAATCTTCCAGATCATCTCCTTTTGTGTCTTCTACGTGTGTCCAGATCGTCTCAATTAGCTCATTCGCGGCCTCAGAATATCTCTGTGTCCATAATGGGACATCTATTAGGTCATCGTCAATATGTCCATAGTGGTGCTCAACGCCGTTTTCATATCCGTCTTCTAATGAGTCAATAGTCGAGACTTCTTCCAGATCAATAGTAAGGGCAAAGCGTTGTTCGTCTGCTTCAGAGCTATAGTAGTCCATAAACCCAATCTCCGGTATGAGATGATGCTGGGCATATATTCTAAGACCATTAATCACTCTACGTCGTTCATTGTACGTCTCCATCGCTTCAGCAACCGGGCCACCTGTTGGTAAATCTGGTTTGATCGTCTCTAGTATTTGGTCAAATGTGTATGAAGACGACAGATAATTATGGATCTCAAGATATGGATCGGAATCTAGACTCTCTTCAGCAAGATTGTCGATTGACTCCAGCTCTTGTTGTACATCCATCACTCGTTCTTCATTACTAAATAGAATACTAGCGGCTTTATTCAAGTCTGTCAATGCCTGAACGAGATCTCGTGCGGGATGTGCTGTTTCATACAGTGCTTCTCTAGTTGAACTGTGTGAAATATCAAATTCTAGTCCATTATCGGGTGCTTCAGGATCTGTTCTGGAGGCATATGCTTCAACCCCATCTTCGTCAACATCCACCTCTACCACATATTCTGCTTCGCATTTGTGACAATCATAATCCGAAATGAAATCAGTATCATCACCCAACTCAAATTTCAAACGCTGTATTTCAAACGGAGTTCCACAGACGTAACAATCAAAGTCAGTTATTGACGCGTACGCCAATCTAGAGTCTTCCATCATACAGAGTAACTATCATTAACTCCTAAAAATATCGTCGGTGGGACGTGTCCCGATTACAGCCACAGTCAAAGTCACTATTTCACTATAAACACTCAACTGGCTACTACGAGGGGATACATACCGGTCATCAGGCTACACATTAGGAGTCGTCCTCAGGGTATCAATCCGATGTCCCTTTCCGCTTTGACGGCGTCCCTTCTCGTATGAACGCGAATTCGCCGGCAGTTCCTGCGCGGAACATGTCAAGGAATTTGGTGAGGTACGTATGACAGACCGGGATAAGTACTACAACCGCTCGAAACAGGAGGGCTACCGCGCCCGGTCGGCCTACAAGCTCAAACAGCTCGACGAGGCGGCCGACCTGTTCGCTCCCGGCGACGTCGTCGTCGACCTCGGGGCGGCGCCCGGCGGGTGGCTCCAGGTCGCCGCCGAGGCCGTCGGGACGGCCGGCACCGTCGTCGGCGTCGACCGCCAGCGCATTCGGCCGCTCGATCACGACGCCGTCGAGACTCTCCGTGGTGACATGACGGAGGCTGAGACGGCCGACCGCCTCCGTGATCACGTCGGCGAGGCGGGGGCCGACGCCGTCGTCTCCGACATGGCACCGAACATGACCGGCGAGTACTCCGTCGATCACGCCCGGTCGATCCACCTCGCCAGGCAGGCCCTCGGGGTCGCCCGTGACCTACTCGCTCCCGGCGGCGACCTCGTCGTGAAGGCGTTCGACGGCCCGGATCTCGCCGACCTCCGGACGGAGATGGAGGAGTCCTTCGAGTACGTGCGGTCGATCCGCCCGGACGCCTCGCGGGACTCGTCCTCGGAGGTCTATCTCGTCGGCAGGGGCTATCTCACCGCCCCGATCGCCGCCGGCGACGAACTCACCGTCGAGGTCGTCGACCGCGGCGACGAGGGCGACGGCATCGCCCGCGTCGAGGGCTTCACCGTGTTCGTCCCCGACGCCGAGGTGGGCGACCGCGTCGAGGTGCGAATCGACGACGTCAAGCCACGTTTCGCCTTCGCCGAACGGCGCTGAAATCACTCCCGGTCGGTCGTCGCCGCTGCTTTCGCGGCCGCGTCGGCACGTGATCGCACGACTCCGACGACTGCGTAGACGAACGGCGTGTCGACGAGCGCGATCAGGAGTTTGAGGAGGTACTGGCCGAGCATCAACCCGACGACCACGGACCACGGCGTCGCGGTCCCGACGCCGGCGTACGTTGGGAGGAGGTAGAACGCGACGCCGACGAAGATGACGGTGTCGATGGCCTGACTCGTCGCCGTCGAGACGATGTTCCGGAGCCAGAGGAAGTCCCCATCGGTCGCCTCGCGGAGGCGATGAAAGACGATCACGTCCCAGTTCTGACTGACGAGGTAGGCGAGCAGGCTCCCGACGACGACGTTCGTGCTCGCACCGAGTACCGCACGGAACTGGGCGGGGTCCACGGGCGAGTCCGGGGACGCCGGTGCGAGGATCGTCGACCACACCAGCGCCAGCAACACGAAGTTCATCACGAAGGCGACGTTCACCATCACCTGCGCCCCACGCCGGCCGTACAGTTCGGCGTAGCAGTCAGACGCGAAGAACGTGAGCGCGTACGCCAGCGCGGCCCCGGGAAGGCTGATCTCCGGGCCGATCCGCGGGAGCGCCACCGGGAGCGGGATCGCAAGCACCTTCGCGGCGGTTACCTGTGCGGTGACCAGCGCCGTGACGAACAGCGCCAGAAGCGCCACGCGACCGACCGGCCACGCGTTACGACGACCGCTCATTCGTCGGACTCCAGTCGCCCGTGTCGGGCGTCGATCTCGTCGAGCAAGTCGAGATGTTTCCGGATCGACGCCCTGATCGCGTCGCTCCGGTTGACGAACTTCCCGTCCTCGCCGACGTGTTCGTCCAGGTCGGCCAGGAGTTCGTCGGGGACCTCGACGCTTATCTTCGTCACGTCGATCCCTCCAGTTCGTCCCGTTCCACCCGTCCGGCGGCGTGCCGCCAGCGGTATGTCGGCAGTCCTCTGACGATCATCCTTGGAGCATACACCGACCAGCCGCCGTTTAAGTTCGACGGATTCGGGGGGCACACCTATACCGACGGGGGGCGGACGGTCGGACGACATGTCCACCGCGTCCATCGAGGCCGTCGACGCACGCGAGATCCTCGACAACCGACTGGAGCCGACCCTCCGGGTCACCGTCGAGACGCCGGCCGGCACCGGCCAAGCAGACGTCCCACGGGGCCGATCCCGTGGCGACCACGAGGCCCTCGACCTCCGCGACGGCGACGACCGGTATCGCGGCCGCGGGGTCCGGTGTGCGGTCGCGAACGTCGAGGAACGGATCGCTCCCGCTCTCGTCGGACGCGACGCGACCGCACAGCGGAGCGTCGACGCCTGCCTCACTGACCTGAACGATCCCGACGATCCGCTCGGCGGCAACGCCATCACCGGCGTCTCGCTCGCCGTCCTGCGAGCGGGAGCGGCGGCGACCGACCAGCCGCTCTACCGGTATCTCGGCGGCGCCGACGCCCACGTCATCCCCCTGCCCTTCTTCGACCTGATCGAGGGCGGCGAACTCGCCGGCGGCGGCCTTCCCTTTCAGGAACATCAGGTCGTCCCGGTCGGCGCCGACTCCGTCGCGGAGGCCGTCCGGATGGCCGCCGAAGTGTACTACGAACTCGGCGACATCGTCCGTGCGGAGTACGGCGAGGCGTCCCTCAACGTCGGCGCTGAGGGCGGATACGTCCCCACCGGCGTCGACGACCCGCGGACGGCCTTCGACCTCGAACTCCGGGCCGTCGAGGCGTGTGGCTACGACGGCGAGTTCGCCCTCGCCGCTGACGTGGCCGCCTCACAGTTCTACGACGCCGAGACGGGGACCTACGCCCTCCTGGGCGAGCGTCTGTCGCCCGGGGAACTCCTCGGGTTCTACGAGAACCTCGCCGACGCCTACCCGCTCGTCTCCCTGGAAGATCCCTTCGACCAGGACGACTTCGCGACCACCGCCGACCTGACCGACCGCCTCGACGTACAGGTCGTCGGCGACGACCTCTTCGCAACCACGCCCGCCCGTCTCAGGCGGGGCATCGACCACGGCGCCGGGAACGCCCTCCTGTGGAAAGTGAACCAGGTCGGCACCGTCACCGACGCCGTCGAGGCGGCTCGGCTGGCGACTCGGAACGGCTACGCGGTCCAGGTGTCCGAACGGTCCGGCCAGACGCCCGATACGTGGCTCGCCGATCTCGCCGTCGGCCTCGACGCCGGCCAGATCAAGACCGGCGTGACCCGTGGCGAACGCACCGAACAGTACAACCGTCTCCTCGAAATCGAGGCCGAACTCGGCGACGCCGCGACCTTCGGCCCGCCCGCCGACGGGGTGTTCGACCCGTGACGACCGTCCGCAACCGATCGGCGCTCACCGACCACGGCAACGCCGAGGCTCGCGACCACCTGATCGACGTCGCCGAGGCGGCCATCGAGGCCGTCCATCCCCGGCGGACCGTCCCCGCCACCGTGACACGCGACGGCGACCGTCTCCGGATCGGGGACCGGACCGTCGACCTCGGTGCCGTGAACGACGTCTACCTCCTCGGTGCGGGGAAGGGTGCGGCCGCCGTCGCCGCCGAACTGCTCGCGGTCCTCGGGACCAGAGTTACGGACGGCGTCGTCGCGGAGAAAGCGGGTGCCGGGACGGACCTCGACGGGGTAACCGTCGTCGACGCCGGCCATCCGATCCCCGACGCGGAGAGCCTGCGGGCCGGCCGACGGGCACTGGAACTCGCGGACGCCGCCGGCCCCGAGGATCTGGTGATCGTCGCCGTCACAGGTGGTGCCTCGGCGACGCTCGCGGCACCTGCCGGCGACTGCTCGCTCGACGACCTCGCGGACGCGACCGACCGTCTCCTGCGGGCCGGACTCCCGATCGACCGGGTGAACGCGGTCAGGAAACACTGCTCGGCGCTCAAGGGCGGACGACTGGCCGAACGGATCGTGCCGGCGACGCTCGCGACACTCGTCGTCGTCGACGAACCCGCCGGAGACCCCTGGGGACCGACCGTCGGCGACGACACGACGTTCGCCGACGCACTCGCCGTCCTCGACCGGCATGGCCTGACCGACGCGGTTCCGTCGGCCGTCGTCCGCCGTCTCCGACACGGCCGCGAGGGGCGGGTTCGGGAGACGCCCGCGGCGGTCGCCCCCGACGATCCGGTCGTCGTCCTCGCGGGACCGACCGACACGGTCGAGGCCGCACGGGATCGGGCGGCCGAACTCGGCTACGAGCCGTTGATCCTCTCTTCGACGGTCGAAGGAGAGAGCCGCGAGGTGGCGACCTGTCTGGCGGCCGTCGCCCGCGAAGCGACGACACACGAGCGACCGGTCGCCCCGCCCTGCGTGCTGATCTCCGGGGGCGAGACGACCGTTCGCGTCGGCACCGACGCGGGCGATGGCGGGCCAAACCAAGAGTTCGCACTCCGTTCGGCCGTCGCCCTCGCCGACGATCCGACGGTCACGACGCTCGCACTGGGGACCGACGGTACCGACGGGCCGACCGACGTCGCCGGTGGCCTCGTCGATCACACGACCGTCCCGCGCCTCGGCGCGGCGGGACTGGACGCGGCCGCCCACCTCCGCCGGCACGACGCGGCGACGGCGCTCCGGGCGGTCGACGACGCGGTGGTGACGGGACCGACGGGGACGAACGTGATGGACCTCCGTGTGACCCTCGTCGAGTGAGGACTGCGCTACGACCTCGTCTCGTGGCCAGCGGGTCAGGCTTTCGCCGTCTCCCCACCGGGCCGGTCGCGGCGTCCGCCGAGCGTCACCACGAACAGCACGGCGAGGCCGACGCCGTACGCCGCCATCAGCGGAACGGTGACCATGAACATCGTCATCACGTCCGCCGGCGTGGCGACGGCGGCGAACGCTAGGATCCCGACCGTCACCTCGCGCCAGCGGTCGCGCATCGATCGGTAGGAGACGCCGGCGGCGTTGAGCAGGAGCATCAGGACGGGCACGTCGGCCAAGAGGCCGATGCCGGCCGTGGTGAAGAAGATGAGCCAGAAGAAGTTGGTGATGCGGTAGGCGATCACCATGTCCGCCCGGACCCCGTCGGCGACGAGATAGGAGATGACCGTCGGCGCGACGGTCGTATAGCCGAGGACGAAGCCACCGAAGAGGCCGACCACGAGGGCGGCGGCCCACCCGAAGATGACGTTGCGGTTACCGCGGACGAACCCCCGTTTTCTGAGCGCCGGCCACGCGTAGTACGCGACCATGGGGAGCGTGACGAGGACGGCGACGAGCGTCGAGAACTTCACCTCGAAGATCAGCGCCTCCATCGGGTGGAGCGCGACGACGGTGATGTCGTCGGTCGCCGTCACCTGAGCCGGCATCTGCGAGAGGAACTGGTCGAACACGCGACCGATGCCGCCGGTGTAGAGCCAGCCGAACGTCGACGCGAGGACGAGGCCGAACACGGCCGCGATGCGGAAGGCTCGGGAGGTGAGGCTATCGAGGACGAAGGCGACGTCGGTGTAGTAGCCGCCGATGTCGTCCTCGTCCGTCTCGCCGTCGGTGAACTCGTCGAGGAAGGTACCGCCGGCGCGACTCGCCCGGTCGCCCAGTTCCTCGCTCGTCGACTGCGGGTCGGAGGCGTCCGCCTCCTCCCGTATCGCCTCTATCTCGTCGAACCGCTCGAAGATGGCGCGGGCCTTCTCCTTGTCCCCGTCGTCTACTGCCTCGCCGGCCAACTCCGTCGCCTCCGCTTCGCTCAACTCGCTGAAAGCCTCCGGTGGGGCAGCCCGGATCCCGTCGGCGTCGAGTTCCGCGAGATCGATCTCGGTCGGATCGCCGACCGCGGTCGGTTCGACCGCCGCGTCGAGTTCGGCGTAGACGTAGTACATGAACCCGATCGCCCCGGCGACGAGGGCGCCGACTGCCGTCCACAGCGCGAGGCCGACGGCGCGGGAGACGGGCAGGGTCGATCCGGGGGCGACGAGCCGTCGGCTGCTACCCATCCACGCCAGCAGGTCGTTGGCGCGGGCGAGGCCGCCGTACGTGAAGAAGCCGTACACCACCAGGCCGCCGACGACGCCGATGCCGAGGATGACGTTCCAGTGGCGGCCGGCGGCCGTCCACACGTCGAGGCGCTGGCTTCCCCGTTTGGCCGTCACCACGACCTTCGCGAGATAGAGGCTGAAGCCATAGAGGACGAGCATCGGCACCGCCCACATGATCTGGGTGAACGGGTCCGGCGGCGTAAAGAGCGCACCGGCGGCGACCATGCCGACGACGGCGTATCGCCAGCGGTCACGGAACGTCTCGTAGGGGACGATTTCGGCGTACGAGAGCGCGCTCATCGCCAGAGGCAGTTGGGCCGCGAGGCCGAAAGAGAGCGTGAGCAGGAAGATGAACTGCGCCCAGAGGACGATGGAGTAGGTCGGGGTGAAGCCGGCCGCGATGGCGTTGTTGGCGAGAAAGGAGAACATCACGGGGAAGAAGACGGCGTAGCCGTAGACGAGGCCGGCGACGAAGAGGACGGCCGACAGCAGTCCACCGGCGACGAGTTTCCACCGCGAAACCGGTGACGACGGCCACAGGCCACGCTCCCGCAGAGCGTCGCGGGAGAAGTAGACGAAGATGGGTAATCCGAGGATGATCCCGACGACGAGTCCGATCTTCGCCTGGAGGAGGATCACGTCGAACGGCGTCTGGGCGATGATCTTGAGTTCCGTCGCGGTCGCCTGGGACATCTTCGCTTCGGTGACGTTCCGAAGGAACTCCCAGATGTAGAGCCGAAGGGCGTAAAACGAGCCGATGAACCCGACGAGGAAGACGAGGAACACCTTCTGGAGATCCTTCTGGGCGGAGCGGAGCATCGCACCGGCGGTCTCCCGCCCCGCGTCCAGCGTCTGTCTGGTGTCCTCGTCGAGGGCGCTCGACATAGTTCACCGAACCCGTCTCGTCGTCATCAATCTTTTCTCTCCCGGCCGGTACGGCGTGGCCGACGGCGCAGTGTCGGCGACTCGAGTCGATCGGGACGACGGACGCTGCTCGACCGATGGAAAAAGGCCTATAACAGCCGGGAGGATAGTTCGGGTGAATGGCTGAGGAATCGGAGTCGGATCCGCCGTCCGGTGGAGCGGCTGACGGCGATTCGGCGGAGCCGACGGACCCGGACGCCACCGAGTCCGACGGCCGCGATTCCGACGACTCGACGCCCGACCCCGACGACTCGACGCTCGATCCCGAGACGGACACCGTCTACTCCCCCGAGGACGCCCCCGAGGCTGGCGGCTCCATCGACGACTTCCTCGACGACGAGTCGGTCGCCGCCGACGAGACGGCGCCGGAGGGTGCGACGGGGTCGACCGATCCCTACGACATCGACGAACGCCGGAGCGTCTCCGACGCTATCGGTGCTCCCGCCGACGACGAGGACCTCGCGGAGGATCCGGAACTCGAACTCGCGTCCGAAGTGACCGGCGACACGACGAGCAACGAGGAGCCTCCGGCTGACGCGGAATCCGGGGGGGACGACAGCCCGTCCGACCGGTCGACCGCCGCCGCCGCACACGCGGACGACGGGATCCCCGACGACGCGCCGGTCAACCGGGGCGAGACGGCGTCGACCGCTGACGGCCCGGCCGCCGAGGCGGACACCGGGGCCGGCACCTGGGACGAATCGGGGTTGGTGACCCCGGACGCGCCGGGCGACGATCATCCCCCGCAACCGGCGCCCGGCCCAGCGGGTGAGGGTGGCGATCCGGACGACGGCATCCTCGGCGAGGGGCCGGCCTCGGACGAGGAGATGCCGCTCGCGGCCCACATCGAGGAGATGATCCGCCGGCTGGCGGTCGTGCTCGTCGTCGGCGGCGTTGTCGGCCTCGCGGTCTTCCCGATTGCCGATCAGGTCATCAACTACCTCTGGAACGCCCACATCCCGGGGGCGGCGACGGATCCGGACCTGCGCCCGCGCCTCTACGGCCCGCTCGAACTCCTGGTCACCGAACTCAAGGTGGCCGCCCTCGCGGGGTTCGTCGTGGGCCTCCCCATCGCCGTCTACGAGACGTATCTGTTCATGCGTCCCGGGCTCTTTCCCCGCGAACGCCGCTATTACCTCGCCGCCGTCCCGACCAGCCTCGTCCTGGCGCTGATCGGCGTCGGCTTCGCCCACTTCGTCGTCCTCCCGGCCATCTTCGCGTACTTCACCGTCTACACCGAGGAGTCGGTCGAACTCATCGCGTTCGGCCTCAAGGAGACGTTCGGGCTCATCCTCGTGCTCATGGGCTACATGGCCATCGTCTTCCAGATCCCGCTGTTCATCATGCTCGCGATCATGATGAACCTCACCACCCGGGAGTGGATGGAGGGGCGCCGCCTGCTGTTCTGGGGTGGCTTCCTCGGGCTCTCCTTTCTCGTCAGTCCGGATCCGACCGGCATGGCGCCGATCATCGTCGCCGCGACGATGATCTCGCTGTTCGAAGGGACGCTGGCCTTGCTCCGCTGGACGGGGAACTGACTCCTCCCGTGTGAACCGTACTCGAACGAACCGTTCGGATGGCGTCCATCCACGTCCCAAGGAACGCTCTTGTAGTGGACGGGCGTAGCAGACCTCATGACGACGGTTCTGCTCGCGCGACACGGCGAGACGGCGTGGAATCGCGACGGCCGACTTCAGGGCTGGGCACCGACGCCGCTGACCGACCGTGGCCACGAACAGTCGCGGGCGCTCGCGGCCGCCGTCGCGGCCGACTACGACGTGGACCGGGTGCTCGCGTCCGACCTCCGGCGGGCCAGACAGACCGTCTCCTACCTAGCCGACAGCGTCGGCCGCGAGCCGACCTACGAGTCGGCGTGGCGCGAACGCGACTTCGGCCGGTATCAGGGCCTCCCCCGCGAGGCGGTGTTCGAGGACCACGACAGACTGTCGCTCGTCCGCGCGGGCCACGAGGCGGTCGACGCCCGGCCGGAGAGCGGCGAGAGCCTCCGCGACGTGCGCGAACGCGTCCTCGCCGGCTGGGAGCGGGTCCTCGCCGAGAGCGGCGCCGACGAGACGGTGGCCATCGTCGCCCACGGCGGCCCACTTCGCCTCCTCCTCGGTGCCGTCGAGGACCGCGACGTCGTCTCCGCCGTGGTCGAGGGCGAACAGCACAACTGCGGGCTGAACGAACTGCGCGTCGACCGCGGCCGGGCCCGTCTCGTCGCCGAGAACCGGACGGAGTTCCTCGACGGCGTCTCGGCGTAGCTCCACACCCTTCGCCGAGCGAAGCACGTCGGGCGGTGATCGAGCGTGGCGGGATCCGTGAGCGTCCGCGACGCCGTCCACGGGATCGGGGCGGCGTGCGACCGTGTGGTCAGTCCTCGCCGACCGGATACTCCTGTTCGAACACGTCCGCGACGACCGGGTCGTCCGCGTCCGCCGTTTCGTCTTCCGGGCTCACGCTCCCGGTCCGGTAGCCGTGCAGGTCGAGCGTAACGTGATCGAAGCCGACGTCCGTGAGATGCTCGCGGGCGGCCCGGACGAACTCTCGGTCGAGCGCGGCGTCGAGTTCGTCGGGGGCGACCTCGATGCGCGCGAGGCCGTCGTGATCGCGGACGCGGAACTGGGAGAACCCCCACGTTCGGAGCAGCGTCTCGGCCTTCTCGACTCTGGTGAGTCGCTCCTCGGTCACCTCAAGTCCGGTCGGGATGCGCGAGGAGAGACACGCCATCGAGGGTTTGTCCGCGACGGAGAGGTCGTATCGCTCGGCGGCCGCCCGAACCTCGTCTTTGGTCAGATCGTGTGCCAGCAGCGGCGAGAACACGTCGAGTTCCTCGACGGCGCGGAGGCCGGGACGGTGTCCCTCGCCGGGGTCCGAGGCGTTCGTCCCGTCACAGACGGTGCCGACACCCAGGTTCCGGGCCACCTCGTACATCTTCCCCAAGCGCATCGTCCGGCAGTGGTAACACCGGTCGTCGCCGTTCGCGACGAAGTCGGGGTCGTCGAGTTCGGAGAACGTCACCGTCTCGTGGCGGATCCCGATCTCCTCGGCGACGCGGATCGCGTCGTCGAGTTCGTCCGCGGGGAGCGTCTCGCTTCTGGCCGTACAGGCCACGGCGTCGTCCCCGAGGACGTCGTGAGCGAGCGCGGCGACGACCGCCGAGTCGACGCCGCCGGAGAACGCGACGACGACCCCGTCGCGCTCGGCGAGGGCCGTGCGGGCGGCATCGAGCTTCGCGTCGAGACTGGTCATCGTCACCTCGTTCCGTGCCGACGGGCAAAAGCCCGTTGTCTACAGGCAGAGCAGGCCGAGTGCCTCGGGGATTGACCCCGAGGGTGAAGGCCGTACGCTCCGCTAAACGTGTTCCGTTCGCTCGATATCCTGCTCAATCGTGTCGGTCGAAACATCGCCTGCCGTCCCCACGTAGTACGATTCCTCCCAAAACCCACCACTCCACAGGTACTCCTCCAAGAACAGTTTGTACTGTTCCCACATCTCCCGTGCCGTGATGCTTTTGACTGTCCGTACAATCTCACTTGGCGCGTGCTTCGGATGGGCAGACAGGAACAGGTGTACGTGGTCAGGTGACATGTGGAGCGACAGTATCTCGTAGTCGTAATCGTCACACACGTCGCGGAAACTCGCTTCCAACGAATCCTCTATTGGTTCAAGAATCGCGTGGCGATACTTCGGACACCACACGAAATGGTAGTTGACGTTGTACACCGGGTGATTCGACCGCTTCTCACCCATATAGAACCCACTCCACCAACACAGTTAAGTATATCCAAAGGATATACGAAGGTATGGCGAATCGTTTTGAAATCGACGGCGAGGAAGTTCTCGACGGTGAGGTCAAACCGTTCGGGAATAGCGCCCACGTCACCGTTCCCAAGCGCTGGCGTGGGGCCGACGTGAAAGTCGTCCGAACCTCAGAACCTACCGAACAAGACGAAGAATGACCGACTCACAGGCTCTCGTCAAGACGCTAGACTTCCAACTCGATATTCAGAGTGACAACGAGAGTCTGTTGTACGACGCCACACTCGAAGCCCGTCGGGTGTACAACGAAACCGTCAGGCTCGCCAAAGAAGGCGTGGACTGGGACGCAATTCCCGGCCGCGTGGCCGACGACGCCGACCTCGTGAAAAACACGACCCAACGAGTCGTTGCGAAAGCACTCGGCGCGATGAAGAACTACTTCGAGTACGACGACTTCGGACTCCCGAGTCACACCAAGGACGGCGCGTACCTGATTCGTGCGAACCACGAGGAAGGGTACAATCTGTCGATCAACAACGACGGCGACGTGGCGTTCCGCATCAGCGCGAAACCCTACAAGCACGTCAAAGGCGTCCTCAAAGGGGGTGACGCCCACCTCGACATTCTCAAGACCGCGCTTACGAGCGACGAGTGGAAGATTGGGACGGCAGAAGCCCTGTTCCACAACGAGAACCCCGAGTTGCACGTCAACGTCACCAACACCGAACAGACCGTTCGAGACAAGCAGGACTCACGGACGGTCATCGGCGTGGACGTGAACGAGGATAACGTATCACTCACCGCGCTCTCCGAGGATGGCGTCGAGAACACGCTGGTCATCGACTTCCCCGAAATCAAGTTCGAGCGCCACCGCTACTTCACGATGCGGAAGCGCGTCCAGAACGCGGGGAAGGACAGCATACACGACACGCTCGAAGGGCGTGAGGAACGGTTCGTCCGTGACCGACTCCACAAGGTGAGTCGTCACATCGTGGAATGGAGTCGTCAGTTTGAGAGGCCGTGCATCGTCTTTGAAGACCTCAAAGAGATGCGCGACAGTATCGACTACGGCACGCGGATGAATCGACGCTTGCACCACCTCCCGTTCCGCGCCCTCCAGTTCTATACGTCGTACAAGGCGGCGTTCGAGGGTATCCCCACTGCGTGGATTGACCCTGCGTACACGAGCCAACGGTGTCCGATGTGTGGGCATACGGAGCATGCGAATCGAAACAAGAAGCGGTTCAAGTGCAAGTCCTGCGAGCATCAAGACCACAGCGACCGAGGTGCAAGCGTCAACATTGCCGTCAAAGGCATCAAGAAGCATCAGGATTGGAATGTGCCAGCTCTCAACAGCCTTCCCGTTGTTCGGAAGGTGCGACGGCAGGCATCGGGGGCCGTGGACGCCCCGACCGTGACCCACCCGACCGTTCGAGGCCACCCAGCCGATGGTCGGATGGGAGTGTCCGACTAATCCACGGGAAGTCTCGGGGTCGTACGGAAGACGAAGTCTTCCGTGATGACGAGACGCTCTGCGTCTCGAACCACTTGACCCCGAGGCGGTTCACGGAGAAAGATTCATTCCCCCATCCCGTCAATCGAACGGCAGACCGGGAGCATGCCAGCAAAAACGGGAGCATCCCACGCGCTGTCGGCGTTCGTCAGCCTGATCGTCGGTACCGTCCTCTCGAAGTACGTCTGGACGTACACGCCGCCACTCGCGGAGGCGGGCGCCGTCGCCGGTCGCCACCTTTCGGGCCTGATCGGGACGCCGATCGCCCCCGAAACGACCGGCGGTCTCGTCGTCGTCCTCCTCCTGTCGTTCGTCTGGGGTGTCATCTATCACCTCGCCCGGCACGACGCCGAGAACTGATCGCCCCGACCCGCAACGTTTTGCCGGATGGGGCGATACCCCTTCCCGCATGGAGCTTACGGCCATCCCGGGCGTCGGGGAGAAGACGGCCGCCGCGCTCGCCGACCTCGACGACCCCGAACGGGCGCTCCGGGAGGGCGACGTGGCCGCACTCGCCGAGGCGCCGGGGGTCTCCCCCGGCCGTGCCGCGGCCATCGCCCGCGCGGCCGTCCGGCACGAACACGGCGCCGACGGCGACTTTCTGGCGACCGATCGCGCCCGCGACGTCTACGAGGATATCCTCGACTTGCTGGAGGAGCGCACGGTCACCGACTACGCCGCCCGCCGGATGGCGACGTTCGTGCCCACGGGTGCGGCCTCCCGGATCGAGGAGGTTCGGGCGCTCGTCGATCGGGCGACGAGTCGCGAGACCGACCCCGCGACCATCGATGCGCTGACCGACGTGTCGCCGCTCGTCGACCCGCCACCGACGCGGGTGCGCGACCGCTGTCTCGCCACCGCGGACGCGGAGCGGTACGCCGAGGCCGACGAGGCGATCCCCGAACTCTCCGTCGAGGTGGTCGACGACGCCCGCGACCTCGCGGAACTCGCACGGTCGTACGCGACGGTGATCGTCCTCGACGAGGCCTTCGCCGGCGTCGACGTGACCGGTGACGTTCGCGTCCGGCCCGACGCCCTCGATCACCCCAGCGAGGTGGTGCCCGAGCGTCTCCTCTCCTTTTTTGCGGCGAACCGCGATACTCTCCTCGCGGCGGCGCGGGTCCACGAGACGGCGGGAATGGACCCGCCCTGCGACCCCGACACACTCCGCGATGCGCTCTCACGACTGGACGACGACGGCACGCCAGTCGGCGACGACGAACTCGATCGACTCGCGACGGCCGTCGACGACCTCGACGCCGCCGTCGGCACCGCCGAGTCCGTCGCCAACGACCACCTCCGGACGGCCATCCGCGACCGCGACGTCACCATCGAGGGGACGGACTTCCTCTCGCTGGTCGAACAGGGAGCCCGCGTCGACGCCCTGCTCTCCCGGGAACTCGCCGACGAATTCGACCGCGCGGTCGAGAAGGCCCGGACCCACCTCGTCGACGGCCTCGACCTGTCCGACGTGGCTGACCTCGCCGAGCGGGTCTTCGGCGGTGAACCCACCTTCCCGCTGGAACACGACGAGGAGGCGGTCTCGCGGCTCCGGACCGAACTGACCGCGGCCCGTGACCGCCGTGCGGCACGGCTCAAGGCCGACCTGGCCGACGACCTCGGCGCCCTCCGTGAGGCCGCCGAGACGCTCGTCCGCGCGGCGCTGGAGCGCGACGTGGAACTCGCCGTCGCCCGCTTCGCCGACGACTTCGACTGCACCCTCCCGACCGTCTCCGACGACGTGACCGGTGTCGCCGTCGAGGGGGGCCGGTCGCCGCTGCTCGACGTGGCCTTCGAGGACGTCGAGTCCGTCGACTACGCCGTCTCCGGCGTGACGCTACTCTCGGGGGTCAACTCCGGCGGGAAGACCTCGACGCTCGACCTGCTCGCGCTCGTGACGATCCTCGCACACATGGGCCTGCCGGTGCCTGCCGAGTCGGCACGCGTCGAGCGCGTCTCCGAACTCCACTACTACGCCAAGAGCCAGGGGACGCTGGACGCCGGCGCGTTCGAGGCGACGCTCCGGGACTTCGCCGACCTCGCGACCGGGACGGACTCGCGGCTCGTCCTCGTGGACGAACTGGAGAGCATCACGGAACCCGGAGCCAGCGCGAAGATCATCGCCGGTATCCTCGAGTCACTCGACGGCGGTGGCGTGACGGCCGTCTTCGTCTCGCATCTCGCGGGCGAGATCCGCGACGCCGCCGCGGTCGACGTGGCCGTCGACGGCATCGAGGCGGTCGGCCTCGTCGACGGTGAACTTCGGGTGAATCGCTCGCCCGTGACCGACCACCTCGCGCGGTCGACGCCCGAACTCATCGTCGAGAAGCTAGCGACCGACTCGACCGAGGACGACGACGTCGCGTTCTACGCGCGGCTGCTGGAGAAGTTCTGAACTGCGCGGCAGACGCACGTCAGACGGCCGCAGGACGTCGTCTAACGGTCTCGCGACAACTGTTAAGTGGCCCGGCGAGCGAGGTGAAAGTGATGACAGACGACCCCGACGAGGGGATGCTGTCGTGGGACGAGTCGGTCTTCCGGGACGAACACGTCTTCGAGATCGACTACGTACCCGAGACGTTCGACCACCGGGAGACGCAACTGGAGAACCTGAAATACGCGTTGCGGCCCGCGGTGCGTGGCTCCCGCCCGCTCAACACGATGGTTCGCGGGCCGCCCGGTACCGGCAAGACCACCGCCGTCCTGAAGCTATTCGGCGAGTTGTCGGGTCAGCCGGGCGTGCGAACCGTCCGGGTGAACTGCCAACTCGACTCGACGCGCTACGCCGTCTTCTCGCGGGTGTTCGAACACGTCTTCGACTACGAACCGCCGTCCTCGGGTATCTCGTTCAAGAAACTGTTCGGACAGATCACCGATCATCTCGTCGACGACGACGAGGTGCTGGTGGTCGCGCTGGACGACGTGAACTACCTGTTCTACGAGAACGAGGCCTCCGATACCCTCTACTCCCTGCTGCGTGCCCACGAGGGATCGGCCGGCGCACGCATCGGCGTCATCGTCGTCTCCTCGGATCTGGGCCTGGACATCATGGAGGAACTCGACGGTCGCGTCCAGAGCGTCTTCCGGCCCGAAGAAGTGTATTTCCCCGTCTACGACGCCGACGAGATCGTCGACATCCTCGGCGAACGGGTCGACCGCGGGTTCCACGACGGCGTGATCGGCACACGGGAACTCGATCGGGTCGCCGAACTCACGGCCGAGAGCGGCGACCTCCGAGTCGGGATCGACCTGTTGCGCCGGGCGGGACTGAACGCCGAGATGCGTGCGAGCAGGACGATCAGCGTCGACGACGTGGCGGAGGCCTACGACAAGTCGAAATACGTCCACCTCTCGCGGTGTCTCCGCGAACTCACGGAGTCGGAGCGGGCGCTGGTCGAGACCATCGCCGAACACGACGGCCAGCAGGCCGGCACGGTGTACGAGGCCTTCCACGAGGCGACGGACCTGGGCTACACCCGCTACTCGGAGATCATCAACAAACTCGACCAGTTGGGTGTCATCGAGGCGGACTACGCCGAGGTCGACGGCCGGGGGCGATCCCGGTCGCTCACCCTCTCCTACGACACCGAAGCGGTGCTCGACCGCCTCTGAGCGCGCCGGAACACCTTTATTCGCCGACTCCTGCGTGCGAGGCGAGGATGGAACGTGACACGTTCACACGCCGCAAGTGTCTGGCCGCTATCGCGGGGGGCCTGACCGCCGGTTGTGGCGGCCGGGCGGCCGAGGAGTCGTCGACGCCCACGTCGCCGACTGCGACGGCCACGGCCCGGCCGATACAGACGGGAGCGGCCGACCCGACAGCAGAGGCGGCGGCGACGCTCGGGGCGGCGTTCGATCGGGGGGTGGGACGTTGTGCGCTAGAGGCCAGCCCCACGCCCGACGGCACATGGCCGATGATCAACCGCGATCCCGCCGGGACGAACGCCTCGCCCGCGTCCAACGGCCCCACCGAGTTCCCACTCAACGAGCGCTGGACCATGTCGGCGCTCGAAGCGCAGGTCACGTTCCCCGTCGCCGACGACGGCTTCGTCTATCTGGTCGCCGCCGACCCCGATTCCGACCCGAGCGTGCCGATGTCGGCCGTCCTGTGTCACGACCCGCGCCGCAACGGCGAGATCCAGTGGCGTCGTCGGGTCGACGCCATGCCCGTCGGCCCACCGGTCGCCGACGGGGAGACGGTGTACGTCGCCTTCGGTTCCCCCGAAGACGCGCGCGTCCAGGCCATCGACCGGACCGACGGCTCGCTCCGGAACGTCTACGACCTCCCCGGGCGGTTCGTCGGCGAGTTGGCGACCGCCGGGACGAGCCTAGTGATGCCGACCGAGGACGCCTACCGCGTCGTCGACGCCCGCACGGGTGCACACTGCTGGTCGTTCGCCCCGAACGACCTCCGCGGGAGCGAGCCACGGAACCGAAAGATCCGCGACGCCGCCGTCGGCGACGGCGCCGCGTTCGTCGGGACGGGCTATCCCGACAGCCAGCCGACGACCGGGGTCGGCCACCTGTACGCGGTCGATCCCTCGGTTCCTGGCATGCGGTGGCACGTGCCGATGGACGGGCCAGTCGGGCGGATCGCGGTGACGGACGACGCCGTGATCGTCACGACCGACGACTCCGTGGCCGGGTTCGATCTCCGGAGCGGCGAGAAGCGGTGGACCGACAGCGTCGAGCGGTCCGTCCGTCCGGCCACGCTCGCGGTTGCCGACGGCGTCGCCGTCTACGGGACGCGGCGGACACTCCACGGTCTCGACGTGGCGACGGGCACCGAGCGCTGGGCAGTCCCCTTCGGCGTCCGGGGCGACGTGATCTTCGTCGGCGACGTGCTCTACGCCGTCGGACGACGCGACCCGACGAGCCGACGCATCCTGCTCGTCGCCGTCGACGTGGCGTCGGGGACGCCGCGCTGGCAACAGGAGCTTTACGACCCCATCGTCGACGTCATGGCCGCCAACGGCTACCTCTACGCCGTCACGACCGACGGCCGCCTGTTCGCGTTCAGCAGCGTCTAGACGAACTCGATGGCGCCGCTCGGCCCGTTCGTGAGGTGGACCTCGAACGGCATCGTAGCCCGATCGCTCTCGACGAGGTCCCAGTACGTCGCCGCGATGGCGGCTGGATCGAGCGACGTCGGCGGATCGCTCGCCGACGTGTTCGGCGGCCGGATCGTCCCGTCGAGGACGACGTGGGCGACGTGCACCCCGTCGGGACCGAGTTCGCGGGCAAGCGACTGGGCGAGTCCCCGGACGCCGAACTTGGCCGCCGAGAACCCGACGGCGCCCCCCTTGCCCCGGACGGCCGTGGTCGCGCCGGTGAAGATCATCGTCCCGCCCGCGTCCGTCACGTCGGTGGCGGCCGCCCGGGCACAGCAGAAGGCCCCGCGCGGCCCGGCCGCCAGCGCCTCGTCGAACTCGTCGAGCGAGATGTCGGTCAGGCCCTTCCAGGCCGCTCCGCTGGCGTTGTAGACGAGGACGTCCGGCGCCCCGAACCGCTCGCGGACGGTTTCGAACGCCGCGTCGACCGCCGAGGCGTCGGTGAGATCGATCGGGATCGCCAGTCCCGCACCCTCGCCGTCCCCCTCGTCGAGGTCCGCGGCCAACTCCCGGAGAAACGAGTCGGTACGGGCGAGGAGGGCGACGCGACACCCTTCACTCGCGAAGCGTCGCGCGACGGCAGCACCGAGTCCCGGGCCGACGCCCGCGACCACTGCGGTGTGTGTCATACCTCGCCGAGGGACGGCGCAGACAAAACGGTTCGGCCGGGCGGTCACCCCGCCCTCGCCTCGACCGGACCCTCGACGCCCGCCAGCCGTCGGCCCGCGGCCAGGATCAGCAGATCGAGGGCAGCGGCGCCCGCTCCGATCACCGCCCCGGAAAGCGCCGCGACGGGCGTCCCGACCAGCGCGAACGCTGCCACGAGAAGGAGTTCGCGGACCGCCACTCCGATGACCACCAGCAGGACGACGAGGAAGGCGACGCCGGTGACGGCGCCCCACGTCGCGCCGGGAACGGCCGTCCCGCGGAGCGTCCGGCAGTCGGCGGCGGCCAGCCACCGGCGGTTCGTCCGCCACGTCACCAGCCAGAGCGCCGCGTACAGCGAGAGACCGGTCACGGTGTGGATCCCCTGCAGGAGCGAGTCGAGGGCGCCGATGGCATGGAGCACCAGGACGGGACCGGCGGTTAGCGTCGCGGCGTGAAACGCGGATAGCGACCAGGCGAGTAGGGGGTCGACCGACTCGCCTTCCGTGGCCACCGACTCAGCCATGCGCCAGCACCTCCGCGAGACCGACGACGGCGACGAGGGCGGCGGCCGTGAGCGCGTAGCCACGGACGAGGGGCGCGGTGACGGGGCCGTCCCGCGTACCGGCGGCCCACACCGCCGCCGTGCGGACCGCCGATCCGACGAGGACGGCGAGGACGAGGACGAGTTTCACGCCGAGGATCGCTCCCCACGACCCCTGGGGGATGGCGGGTGCGAGCGCACCGAGGTTGCCGATTCCGGTCATCACGAGGACGGAGAGCGCACCCCAGAACGCGGCCTCGGTAACCCGTGCGACGGCGAGGGTGGTCGACGCGTCGGCCGTCCGGCTCACCCACCACGCGAGGGCGGTGCCGCCGAGGGCGACGGCCATCGCCAGGAGGTGGAGCCAGCGGACCAGGAGGTGATGGAGGGCCATACCCCCCACCGACGGCCGTCGGGTACGTATACGTTCGGCCGGGACGGGGGACGAGTATAAGTCACACGGAGCCCAACGCCGGGCGATGCACCGGCGTGCGTATCTCCGTGGCTCGCTCGCGGCGCTCTCGGCCGCGACGAGCGCCCTCGCCGGGTGCTCGGAGTCGGCGACGACGTCGGAGGGGACGGCCACCACGACACCGACGGCACCCCCCGCCACGACCCGATCCGTGACCCACTCGGCGACCCCCGCCGCGACCCCCGCCGCGACTCCCGCGCCGACCGACCGGTCACTCGCCCCCTACCGCTCGTGGCTGGTCGCGCCCACGCCCGTCACGCCGCACGTCTACGAGTTCACTCACCTCTCGCTGTCGGCGGTGCGAGCCGACGCCAGCGAGGGGTTCGCGGCGTCGTTGGATGAGTACTGGCGCCAGCGGACGACGACGTACTTCGGGTTCGAAGTGCCGGTGGCAGCCATCGACGTTGTGCTCACGGTGAACCACTCGCGGGTCGCCAACGAGTCCTACCGGGTCGTCGGGGGCTCGTTCGACCCCGCGGCGCTCCGTCCCGCCCTCGCCGACGCCGGCTTCACGGCCGCCGGCTCCGTCGCCGACCTGCAGCGCTTCATCCGGACCGCCGAGGGACAGGTCCGCGTCGTCGGGCTCCATCCCGACGTGTTCGTGAGCATCGGCGCCGACGCGTCGGCGACGGATCCACTGGCGACGGCCATCGAGCAACGCGCGGGCGGCGACGTGCGCACCGACGAGGACGCGGGACTCGCGGCCCTCGTCGAACACTTCGGCACGGCCGACTACGTGACTGGACGCGAACTCGAACCCGCGGACGAGGACTACCCCCTGAGCGAGGCCGTCGCCACGGGACGGCGACTCGACGTGGAGGAGTCGACCTCGCGGGCCGAGCGCACGTACGTCCTGCCGCCGGACGCGACCATCGACCGCACGGCCGTCGAGGAGGAGATCCGGACGCGTCACGTCGGCCAGCCCATCGAGGCGTTCCGCCGCGAGGGGCGGTTCGTCACCGTCGCCGGCGAGGTGGAGAACTCGCTGGTCCGGCTGTTGTGAGGCCAGAAGGCCCTTATCGCCCGGGCCGCAACGCGAGGTATGCCTTCCAGACGGACGGTCGTGAGCGGGTTGAGCGTCGCTCTGGCGACCGGACTGGCCGGGTGTGGCGCCCTCGCCTCGCCCGACCCGACCGTCGTCGAGACGGAGATAGACGGCGGCATCGACGCCCTGTTCGGCGAGACCGACGTGTTCGTCGTCGTCCGGAACGACGGCGCCGCCGGCGACGTCGAGGTGACTCTCGAACTCCTCGACGGCGAGGGGACCGTCCTCCTCGACGAGAGCAAGACCGAGTCCTTCGAGGCCGACGAGCGAAAGCGCGTCACCTTCTCCGTCGACGTACCCGAGGGGACCGAAGAGGCGTCGGCGACGGCGCGGGCGGCGTAATCGGCGAATCAGCCATCCGTCGATTCAGATGCCGCTGGAGACACTATTCAGGTAGACACATCGAATACTTTGATCGATTCGTCCAGATATTTGAGAAATCTATGCACTATCCAGCCATGGCTTTTTGTATCGAGCGCCGTATCGTGTGATCATGGATGGTATTGACTATCGCAGGAACGTCGAGGCGGCGATCCGGGATGGGCTGGCGTCGGATGCAGCCCGTACCTACCTCGTCCGTATGGGGTTCGACGTCGGTACCTACGAGCCACTGACTGGGGCGTTCGACGACGGCGCGCTCACGCCCGAGGACGCCCGCCAAGGGAGGCCGATCCATGCGGACTGATCGCTCCGGGCGGGCGGCGGACGACGGCCGTCGTGGGCACCGGCAAACAGTGACGAAGTCACACACGTTTTGTACGCGGATCCCGTCCGAGAAACCGATGAAGCGGCCACGGATCGCCCTGTTGAACGCGGCTCACGAAGCGACCGAGACCGGGCGGAACTTCCACCGGGAACTCGACGCGGACCTCGATGAGTTCCACTGTCCCGCCGGCGATTTTCCCGCCGGCTTCCACTACGACGGCTTCGTCGTCACCGGCTCCCGGGCGTCGGTCTACTGGGACCGGGAGTGGATCGGCCGGCTCAAAACCTGGACCAGCGGCGCAATCGAGGCCGGTATGCCCGGTCTCGGCGTCTGTTATGGCCACCAACTCCTCGCGGACGTCATGGGTGGCCGGGTCGTCGGCATGGACGAGTACGAGATCGGCTACCGCACCGTCGAACAGGTGGCTCGGAACCGACTGCTCGACGGCGTCGACGAGACGTTCACCGTCTTCACCAGTCACTCCGATCGTGTCGCCGAGGCGCCGCCGGGGGCGACGGTGTTCGCGGCGAACGACTACGGCATCCACGGATTCCGCAAGGGAGACGTGTTCGCCGTCCAGTTCCACCCCGAGTACGACATGGCGATGGCGCGGTCGGTGACGAAAGGCAAGGACGGCCAACTGTCGGCGGCGCGCATCCAAGAGGTGCTCGACGGGATCAACGAAGAGAACTATCGCGCTGCCGCCGGATGCAAGCGACTGTTCGACAACTTCCTCGATTTCGTATCCGAGGTGCAGGCCGACCGGGTCGCCGCGGAGTGACGGTAGTGGGCGGATGTTGTGACTCGCCGTTCGGCTCCTCGCAAAATCCGTATGGGCTCGGGCGGATTCGAACCACCGACCTCGGCCTTGTAAAGGCCGCGTCATAACCAACTAGACCACGAGCCCTCGCCGGACGTATCGTCCCCGGCCGAATAACGGTTTCTGTCTCCGCCCGCGAAACGCTTACCCTCGCGCGGCCGGTTCCTCCACTATGCCTCGCCGTGTGACGGTTCTCGAGGTCGGCCTCCTCGTCGTTCTCGTGGGGCTCGCGGGCTGTGCGGGGATGGGAACGAGCGTGGAGTCGACGGCCACGTCGACGACCGACCCCGCCACGACCGCCGGAGCGACCACCGCGGACACCCCGGTTTCGACTCCGGGCAGCGGCTACGAGACGAGGACGGTCACCCTCCGCGACGAGAACGGAACGCGTCTGGCGACCGTCGACGTCTGGGTAGCCGACACGTTCACCAAACGCTACGTGGGGCTGAGCGACACCTCGGCGCTCGAACCCGGACGGGGGATGCTGTTCGTCTTCGACGGCGAGGACGGCCGCTCGTTCGTGATGCGGAACATGGACTTCCCGCTCGATATGGTGTTCGTGGCGGCCGACGGGACGATCACGACGATCCATCACGCTCCGGTCGAGTCGGACGGCGACCTGACGGAGTACACGGGCCGGGCGAAGTACGTCCTCGAGGTGCCGATGGGCTACACGAACCGCACGGGCGTCGACGTGGGCGACCGGTTGCGGGTCGACGGCGCGTGATCGAAAGCCCCACCCCCGTCGACGCCGAAGCGCGGCCATGAGCGGGACGCCGACCGCGGTCGAGACACTCGCCGAACGCGAGGGCTGGCGTGCGGAGGAGTTCGCGGCGCGCGTCCACTACCGTGGCGAGGGCGAGCGGTACGCCGTCGAGTACTACGCGCCGAGTGACTGCGTCCTCTACTGGAAGGTGAAAGGCGACGGGGAGACGGCGGTGCCGGTGGGGCGGGGGACGGTCCCGGACCCCCTCCGGGAGCGGGTCCGGGTGGACCTCGACGCGGCGGGAATCGATCCGGCGGTCGAGGGACGGTCGCTGTAGCTCCGCGACCAGGTTCTCGACGGCGCGGTCGCTGTCCTCGATCTGCTCGGTCCGTTCGTCCACCTCGTCGGCAGTCCCCTCGGAACAGCCCTGCAGTTTCGCGAACGAGGTCCGAATCACTCATCCGGCTTCATCGATCGTATCCCGCCTGTCCGTCGAGCTCCTCGTCGGTCTCGGCTCCGAGGTCCCTCTCGGCGCCCGGCATACTCCGCCGCTCGGCACAGGTCGGCAACAGCCCTGGTATCGGGGGTATCTCCGTCGACGACTACGGGGAGCCTATCCCGGCGGGTCAGCCTTTTGCCCGCTCGCCCCCGAATGAGACCGATGGACGTCCCCGCGGACGACGACCCCTTCGAGGCACAGCGGGAGCGGACCGCGAACCCGATGCGGCGACTGTTCGCCGAGTACGGTCGGGAGCGGTCGGGCCTGTTCGGCCTCGGCGTCGGCGCTAGCCTCCTCGCTCGGCTGCTCGACCTCCTGCCGCCGCTCCTGCTCGGTATCGCCGTCGACGCCATCTTCCTCGACGAGGGACCCTTCGACCTCCCGCTGGTGCCGAACGCGTGGCTCCCGACCGACCCCGAGGCGCAGTTCTGGCTCATCGTCGGCGTCGTCCTGTTCTCGTTTCTGGGCGGGGCGGGACTACACTGGGTGCGCAACTGGGGCTGGAACCGCTTCGCCCAGCACGTCCAGCACGCCATCCGGACGGACACCTACGACGCGATGCAGCGGCTCAACATGACGTTTTTCGCCGACAAGCAGACCGGCGAGATGATGTCGGTGCTCTCGAACGACGTGAACCGACTGGAGCGCTTTCTCAACGACGGGCTGAACTCCGCGTTCCGCCTCGGTGTGATGGTCGTCGGCATCGCCGCCCTGCTGTTCTGGATGAACCCACAACTGGCCGTCGTCGCACTCCTGCCCGTCCCACTGATCGCCGGCTTCACCTACCGCTTCGTCGAGAACATCCAGCCGAAGTACGCCGACGTCCGCTCGACGGTCGGGCAGGTCAACTCCCGACTGGAGAACAACCTCGGCGGCATCCAGGTCATCAAGACGAGCAACACCGAAGGATACGAGGCCGACCGGGTCGAGGACGTCTCGGGCGACTACTTCGACGCCAACTGGGACGCCATCGAGACCCGGATCAAGTTCTTCCCGGGGCTCCGTGTACTCGCGGGCCTCGGCTTCGCGCTCACGTTCACCATCGGCGGCCTCTGGGTGTTCCGCGGCGAGGGGCCCTGGATCTTCACCGGGACCCTGCGCCCCGGCGAGTTCGTCTCCTTCATCCTCTACACCCAGCGGTTCATCTGGCCGATGGCGCAGTTCGGGCAGATCATCAACATGTACCAGCGGGCCTACGCCTCCGCCGCCCGCATCTTCGGGCTGATGGACGAGAACGCCGGGATCGACGAACGCCCTGACGCCGGGGAGTTGGTCGTCACCGAGGGCCACGTCGAGTACAACGACGTGACCTTCGGCTACGACGACGAGACGATCCTCGACGGCGTCTCCCTTACCGCCGAGGGCGGTGACACCCTCGCGCTGGTCGGTCCCACCGGGGCCGGAAAGTCGACCGCATTGAAGCTCCTCCTCCGGATGTACGACGTCGACGAGGGGGCGATCAGGATCGACGACGAGGACATCAGCGACGTGACCATAACGAGCCTCCGGGACGCCATCGGCTACGTCAGCCAGGAGACGTTCCTCTTCTATGGAACCGTCCGCGAGAACATCACGTACGGCACGTTCGACGCCGACGAGGCGGAGATCGTCGCGGCCGCCAAGGCCGCGGAGGCCCACGAGTTCGTCACGAACCTGCCCGAGGGCTACGACACCATGGTGGGTGAGCGGGGCGTGAAACTGTCCGGCGGCCAGCGCCAGCGCCTCACCATCGCGCGGGCGATGCTCAAGGATCCCGAGATCCTGATCCTCGACGAGGCGACCAGCGACGTGGACACGGAGACGGAGATGCTGATCCAGCGGTCGCTCGATCGGCTGACCGCCGACCGGACGACGTTCGTCATCGCCCACCGGCTCTCGACGGTGAAAGACGCCGACCGGATCGTCGTCCTCGACGACGGCCAGGTGCGGGAGCGGGGCACCCACGAGGATCTGCTCGCCGAGGACGGCCTCTACGCCAGCCTCTGGGGTGTGCAGGCGGGGGAGATCGACGATCTGCCCGAGGAGTTCGTCGAGCGAGCGACCCGGCGAGGGGCGCGGGCGGACGTCGACGGCGAGGACCGCGACGCCGCAGGCGGCCGACCGACGGTCGGCGACGGCGACGACTAGGCTTGAAACCCCTCCGGCCCGGACGGGTGGTATGCACCTCACCGACGCCACCTGGACGGACGTCCGGGACGCCGACGCCGACCTCGCGGTCCTCCCGGTCGGCAGCACCGAACAGCACGGCCCGCACGCACCGCTGGGAACCGACGCCCTCCACGCCGAGACGGTCGCCGAGGCGGGCGCGGCACGGTACGATGGCGAGGTGGCCGTCGCGCCCACGGTCCCCGTCGGCGTCGCGGAGGAACACCGCGATTTCGCAGGGACGCTCTGGGTGTCGCCCGACACCTTCCGGAGTTACGTCCGGGACGTGATCGGCAGCCTCGCCCACCACGGCATGGATCGGGTGGTCGTCGTCAACGGGCACGGGGGAAACGTCCCCGCGCTGGGCGAGGTGACCGCGACGGTCTCCCGCCACGACGACGCCTACGCCGTCCCGTTCACGTGGTTCGAGGCGGTCGGCGACCACGGGTCGGAGATGGGACACGGCGGGCCACTGGAGACCGCGCTGTTGCGCGCGACCCACCCCGAACTGGTTCGGGAGGATCGGATCGAGGCGGCCCGCGAGGGCGCGAGCGAGACGTGGGGTGACTGGGTGTCGGGGACGAGGACGAACCTCGCCCACGACACCGCTGAGTTCACCGATAGCGGCGTCGTCGGCGATCCGGGTGGGGGCGACGCGGACCTGGGCGACGAACTGCTGGATCTGGCGGCTGCCTCGCTGGACCGGTTGCTGACGGCGGTGGCCGACCGCGACCTGACGGCGGAGCGGTAGTTACAGCGGTTCAAGGAGAAAGCCCACGGCTTCAGCCGTGGGATGAATCCGACAACAGCCGAAACAACTACCACGGTTCGTATCGTCGGTTGTGCTACCGAGTCTTGGGTAAGGATATGCACGCCAGCGCGGCGGTAGATGAAGCCCGCTATCCGAGTCGGGGGCCGGACTGGCACGGCCCACAACCCCACCGAACGACGCGAGTGGGGAACCTCTCCGTCGTGGGCACGGTCTGTGACCGTGGAACCCCACGACTTCAGTCGTGGGAGGATGTCAGTCTTCGTCCTCGTCCAGTTCCTCCAGCGTCCCCCGGAGTTCCGGCACCGCGTTCGTGAGGTCGCTCACGTTGTCGTGGGCCGTCCGGATCGTCCCGATCAGCGACTCCAGATCCTCGATGGCGGCCGCGAGGTCGGCGGCGTCCTCGAAGGCGTCGGCGCGCTCGCCCATCGTGTACCACTTCTTCGCCTGCCGGAGATGTTCCTCCGCCTCGCCGACGTCCAGCGCCGATCGGAGGCCGTTGAGGACGCCGAGGACGTTGTCGGCGTCGGTCTCCCAGACCTCGTCGGCCTCGGGGAGTTCCGCTCGTGCCGCCGTGAGGTGTTCCTCCACGTCCGCGCGCATCTCCGCCGCAGCTTCGCCGAAGAGTTCGTCGTCGCCGAGCGTCGTCTGACTCATAGCCGTCGGTTCGGCGGCGTGTGAGTTAAACGCATGCCCGAAAGTGAAAGTGAAACGGCGACCGTCGAGGCGCGAACGGCCGCTATTCGACGGCCACGGGGCGCATCAGCGGATAGCCGTCCGCCATGACCATCTCCGTGCGGACGACGACGCCCTCGTACTCGATCCGCATCCGTACCTCCATGAACCGGCCGGTGAGTTCGACGTAGCCGTGGTCGTCGGCCGCCTCGGCCAGGGCCGTCTCGTCGACGTCGACGGTGACCGACTCGCAGAACGGCTGGTTCTCGATGGACTCGGCCATCGCGCGTTCGAGGCTCGCGGCGCTCCCGGGGGAGACGGGTGTGCCCGCGAACTGGTGATAGAGCGAGCCGAACTTGATGCCCGCCTCGAAGCAGGCCCGCTGGGCGTCGGTGACCATGCTGACCGGTCGGGCGGCGCGGAGGAATGTCTGTCGCCCGGCGTCGAATCGGTCCTTACTTGGTCTCGGTCGTCCCAGTACCGGGCGAATGGACGACCCGGTGTTACTGACTGGCGCGGGCGGGCGCGTCGGGCAAGCCATCCTGCACGGGATCGGCGGGGCCCACGAGTGGCGGCTGCTCGACCGGGAGCCGCTATCGAGCGACCGCCTCCCGCCGGGCGTGACCGACGACGACGTCCGCGTCGCGGACGTGACCGACGGCGACGCCATCGCCGAGGCGATGGACGGCGTCGGCGCCGCGATCCACCTCGCGGGGGACCCCCGCCCGGAGGCGCCCTGGAACTCGGTGCTCTCGAACAACATCGACGGCACGCAGACGGTGTTCGAGGCGGCGGTCGGGGCGGGCGTCGAGAAGGTGGCCTTTGCCTCCTCGAACCACGCCGTCTCCGCGTACGAAACCGACGAGCGAACCCCCGAGATGTACCGCACCGGCGACGACGGCCGCCTCGACGGGACGGAACTCCCGCGTCCCGGCAATCTCTACGGCGTGAGCAAGGCCGCCGGCGAGACGCTCGGTCGCTACTACCACGACGCCGAGGACCTCTCCGTCGTGTGTGTCCGGATCGGCAACCTCACCGAGGGGCACCCGCCGCGCAACTACGAGCGCGGCCAGGCCATGTGGCTCTCACATCGCGACTGCGCCCACCTCTTCGATCGCTGTATCCGTGCCGACTACGGGTACGAAATCGTCTACGGCATCTCCGACAACGAGCGCAAGTACTACTCCATCGAGCGCGCGAAGGAGGTGCTGGGCTACGAGCCACGGGACGACTCCGCGGAGTACACGCTGGCGGGCGACCCGAAAGACGGGGCCTGACGACCTGTCGGAGGTCGAAAGGTACTCGGTGCTCACGCCGGAGGGGTTCGTATGAACCGCCAACAGATCATGGCCCTCGTGCTGGTCTTCCTGATGGTGTTCTCGTCGCTGGCGTACGCCGTCTCGATGTTCTGATCGTCAGTCGAACAGTCCCGCCACGTCGTCGAACTCCCGGTCACGACGGGCGACGTGGCGGCCCAGTCGACGGGCGACCAGATCGCGGTGTGTCTCGTCGTCGGCCGCGACGAACTCGAACAGCGCGCCCGTAAACAGCGTCCGGTCGCCGTCGGCAATCTCGTCGCACGCGTGCGAGACGGCGCCGTCGACCGTCTCCTCGTCGTAGCCGTGCTCGGACGCGAGGGCGCGGGCGGCGGGAGCGACGGCCTCGAAGTCGAGGTCCGCGGGGACCAACACGTGGCCCTCGTGGCGGATCGGCGGTGGGCGACGTCGCTCGGCGGCTTCGGGATCGGCCGCGAGCGTCGTGAGTGCCCGCCGAAGCGGGGCGATCGCGACCCCGCGGTACGGCGAGTCCAGCCCGTCGAGGTAGTCACCGGCGCTCACCGCGAGTCCCGCGGCGCCGCTCCAGTTGCGGGTCCGGGCGTGGTGGATCGTCGCAGTGAACTGGACGAGACCGTGGAGGAACCGCTCGTCGTCGGTTCCGTCCGGGAGCCCGAGCCAGACGTCTTCCCACGGCTCGTGGGCGGCACGATGCTCGCCGTCGTTGTAGAGCGCGATGCCGGCCCGGAGCGCCGCGTCCATGCGACGTCGTTGGCGCCGAGCCACTAAAGTCGCGCCGTCGCAAGCGACAAATAGTGGGGCATGGTATTTATGCACATGGTATCGGACGGCACGGACGGACTGACCGAGGCCGAACGCGAGGCGCTCCACGAGGTAGAGTTGGGAATCGAACATCTGCATCGGGCACACGGTCACCTCGTCTCCTTTCACCACAGCACGGGGCGGGCGATGGACCACCTGTCGGCCGCCGAGACGATGCTCCGCGAGGCCGGTCACGACGAGGTGGCGAACCGCCTGCGCGACGAGTACCTTCCACAGGGCGTGTTGCCGGCGTGTGACGACGAGTCGGCTGCTGGGCGGTGGTCGTACGACGTGTTGGAGACGTTCCAGCGAACGTTCCTCGACGATGTAGTGGCCTTCGGTGACAGGGTCCACGACCGCCTCGCGGACGGACGACGGCACGTCGCCGAGCGACGACAGGAACGAGAGTGGAAGCGCCGGGCTCGGTCGGAGTGAGGGTCGACGCTCTCGGGGGCGCGTCGGCAGAAACGCCCCGACGGAGTCGCACGCGAACGGCGAGGGACCGACGGTCCCTCGGGCAGCCGGCGCGGAGCGCCGGCGACGAAGTGAGCGTCCTGACGGAGTCCCACGCGAACGAAGTGAGCGTGGGGCACGTCAGGACCGGACGAAGGAGTGACCTGACGAAGTCAGGTCACGACTGAAGTGAGCGTCCTGACGGAGATTTGAACTCGCCGAGACGGTCGGCCTCGCTCCGCTCGGCCGCTGCGACTCGTCTGCTCAAATCTCCGTGTTCCCGTTTCTGCTGACGCGGACACCTCGCTGTCGCTCGGTGTCGTAGCGTCAGCAGAAACGTCCTGACGGAGATTTGAACTCCGGTCCCTGGCTCCGCAAGCCAAGAGGATAGTCCACTACCCTATCAGGACTCATCCACCAATACCTCGGACCGACTTAAGACGGTTACGATCCGTCGCGGTCCGGCGACGCCGAGGGACAAAAGGCCGTTTGAGGCTCCCGAAGGGGTATGTCGTCGGCCGCCGACGGGAGGGGCATGGACCGACGGACCCTGCTCGGGGCGCTACCGTTCGTCGTGCTCGGCGGCTGTGCCGAGGCGCCGACGGACGACCCGCTTCGACTGAGCGACGCGTCGCTCCGAGACACGGGGCGGTGTGACGACCCGGAGACGGCGACGGTCGACGTGTCGTCGTCGCGCGTGCGGGTGGCCGGCTGTGTCACGGGGCCGAACGGATGCGCAGTCGCCAGTTTCGGGTCGGCAACCGTCGCGGGCGACCGGCTTGAAGTAATCGTCACCACGCGGCGGGACGCCCCGCCTGACGCCGCCTGTACCGAGGCGCTCGTCCACCGAGGCTACGTGGCGACACTCGACTTGGCGAGCGGCGGGCCCGCGACGGTTCGGGTGATCCACGACGCGGCGGGGGGCCGACGGCGGGTCGCCGAGATGGCCGTAGATTCGTAAGCGATGGCGGGACGACCCCCGCCCGTGAACGGGAGTCACGGGCGACACGAATTGGAAGACGGTGCGGGAGCGTTCGACCAAGGACAACGCTTAACGGGAGGGTTCTCCTGATGCACGGTACGATGGGCGTAATCGAGGACGTATACGAGGACCTCGACACCGACGTGGCGTTCGAGGAGTTCGAGGCCGCCGTCCACGACAAGGTCGAGCAGATGGGAGGACTCGCCGACGAGGAGACGGCGGCGATGCTCATCGCTCACGAACTGGAAGACGAGGAGGTGAGCGGGGTGGCCGACATCGAACCCGGGATGGACGAGGTGAAGTTCCTCGCGAAGGTGATCGGGATCGGCGACCTGCGGACGTTCGAACGCGATAGCGACGGTGAGGCCGACGGCGACGATGGGGGCGAGGGTGCCGACGAGGGCTACGTCATCAACGTCGACGTGGCCGACGGGTCGGGGCAGGTCCGCATCTCCTTTTGGGACCGGATGGCCCAGTCGGTCGCCGACGGCGAACTCGAAGTCGGCGACGTACTCCGGATCAAGGGCCGCCCCCAGGAGGGGTACAGCGGGATCGAAGTGAGCGTCGATCAAGCCGAAGTCGACGAGGACGCGGAGGTCGACGTTCAGATTCGGGACACCTACCGGGTCGAGGACCTCTCGCTCGGCCTCTCGGACGTGAACCTCCAGGGGCGGGTCTTGGCGACGGACTCGGTTCGGACCTTCGACCGCGACGACGGGTCGGAGGGCCGGGTCGCCAACCTGACCCTCGGCGACGAGACGGGACGGATCCGGGTGACGCTGTGGGACGAACGTGCGGACCGGGCGACGGAACTCGACGCCGGGACGAGCGTCGAGGTGGTCGATGGCTACGTCCGCGAGCGCGACGGCGACCTGGAACTTCACGTCGGGTCGCGGGGTGCAGTCGAGGAGATCGACGCCAACGTCGCGTACGACCCCGAGACGACGGCCGTCGCCGACCTCGAACTCGGTGCGACGGCGGATCTCGCGGGGGGCGTCATCGAGACCGACCCGAAGCGGACGTTCGACCGCGACGACGGGAGCGAGGGACAGGTCCGGAACGTCCGGCTCAAAGACGAGACGGGTGACATCCGGGTGGCGCTCTGGGGCGAGAAAGCCGACTTGGACGTCGACCTCGCCGACTATCTGATCGTCACGGATGCCGAGATCCAAGAGGGGTGGCAGGACGACCTCGAAGCCTCGGCAGGGTGGCGGTCGACGGTGACCGTCACCGACCCACCCGAGGACGCACCGGGTACGGATGCGGGTGGTAGTGGTGGCAGTGGTGGTACCGACCCCGGACTCGACGCCTTCGGCGACGACGGCGGCGTGGAGGCTGAGGGCGAAACCGACTCCGACGACCCCGCCGACGGCGAGACGGTCAAGTTCACGGGAACGGTCGTGCAGGCCGGCGATCCGGTCGTCCTCGACGACGGGACGGAGACACGAAGCGTCGACACCGACGCCGATCTGCGTCTCGGCGAGGAGGTGACCGTCCGCGGACCGATCCACGGCGGGCGGATCGACGCGGACGAGGTGTACTGACCCGCCCTCGGGACGTCGGCGACAGGTCGACGGCGGGCCGGCGGGGCGCCGTCCGGCGGCGATCCAGTGTCGGAGTGGGGGTTCGACCGACGGAAAGGATTATACCCGATACGGACGGGTATCACGGTATGAGCGTCGAGTTACCGTTCGCCCCGGTAGACACGATCATCCGTCGGAACGCGGAGGACCTCCGGGTGAGCGCCGGTGCGGCGGAGGAACTCGCCCGACGCATCCAGGAGCACGGGGCGGACCTGGCGGTCGACGCCGCCGAACGGGCGACGGCGGACGGCCGAAAGACTTTGATGGCCGCCGATTTCGGCGTTGAACAGGTGATCGACAGGGAGTCGCTCGAACTCCCCGTCGCCCCGGTCGACCGCATCGCACGCCTCGACATCGACGGGCGCTATCGCGTCTCGATGAACGCACGGATCGCGCTCGCCGACATCCTGGAGGACTACGCGGACAACGTCGCAGCCGCGGCGGCGACGCTCGCGGATCACGCCGATCGACGGACGATCCAGGCCGAGGACATCGAGACGTACTTCGCGCTCTTCGAATAGATGCAGTTCGGCTACACCGACACCTGTCTCGAACACGACACCGGGGAACGCCACCCGGAGACCGCCGACCGATTGCGGGCGATCCGCCAGCAACTCGCCCGACGCCACGGCGTGGAGTACGTCGATGCCGACCCCGCCTCGGTGGCGGCCGTCACCGCCGTCCACGACGACGACTACGTCGACGACCTTCGGTCGTTCTGTGCCGACGGTGGCGGCAACTGGGATCCCGACACCGTGGCCTCGGCCGGCACCTGGGACGCGTCGCTGGCGAGTGCGGGCCTCGCCCAGTGGGCCGCCGAGCGCGCCCTGGCGGGCGACGACGGCCGCCGGACGCCCTTCTCGCTGGGTCGGCCGCCGGGGCACCACGCCGTCGGCGACGACGCCATGGGCTTTTGCTTTTTCAACAACGCCGCCGTCGCCGCCCAGTCGGTCCTCGACGACGGCGCGGCCGACCGGGTCGCGATCTTCGACTGGGACGTCCACCACGGCAACGGCACGCAGGACCTCTTCTACGACCGTGGTGACGTGTTCTACGCCTCGATCCACGAACGGGGGCTGTACCCGGGGACGGGCGACGTCGACGAAACCGGCACGGGACCGGGCGAGGGGACGACGTTCAACGTTCCGCTCGGGTCGGGGGCAGGGGACGCCGACTACCTGCTGGCGTGGGAGGCGACCGCAGCCGCGGTCGACCGCTTCGACCCCGACCTCCTACTCGTCAGTGCGGGGTTCGACGCCCACCGCCACGACCCCATCTCGCGGATGCGCGTCTCGACGGAGGGGTACAGTCGCCTCACCGACGCGGTGCGGGAAACTGCCGATACCGTCGACGCCGGCCTCGCGTTCGTACTGGAGGGGGGGTACGGGCTCGACACGCTCTCGGAGAGTATCGCGACCGTCCACGAGACGTTCGACGGTCGCTCACCGGTCGAGGACGACGACGACCCGACCGACACCACCCGCGATCTGCTCGACGAAGTACGGGCCCGGCACGACCTCTAAGGCGTCGGCTCGAAGTAGCGGGCGAAGGCGACCCCGAACTCGTCGGCCAGTTCGGCCACGTCGTCACCGGCGAGCAGATCGTACCCCTCCTCCAGTGCCGTTTCGACGTGGGCTCCGAGCGCCACGTCGAAGATCGCGTCGTCGCCGAGCAGTGCCCGGGGCGTCGTGTACTCGCGGTCGCGTTCGACGACGTAGCGGTCCGCATCGAGAAACGGGCCGTACACGTCGGCGTCGGCGTAGGCCTCGTAGAAACCGGTCGCATGCTCCCGGACGTGGACCGGCGGACCGCGGTGGCGTCGAATCGTGGGCAGTTCGTCGACCGCGAGTTCGACGAGGAGGACCGCCCGGTCGTCCGCGACGGTGGTGGAGCGAAGCGGGGCGAAGCCTCGGCGGTCGAGTTCGCCGACGATCCCGTCGAGTGACTTGCGCAACTGGGGGTAGAGCTGGTCGTCGACGAGGGCGGGGGCGTCGAAGACGACCGCCACGGGAGTGGTACCTCGGCGGTCGAGGTGTTCCCTGACTGCGGCGGGATCGAGGGGGTCGGCTTCGGTCGGGACGAACAGGTCCTCGCGGGGGTCGGCCAGCAACTCGCGGGCGTAATGCTGGAGGCGCGCCACGTTCTCGGCGGCACAGACCGCGGCGACGTTGCGCTCCGGATCGGTCGGATCGACGACGACCAGTGGGTCGTCGAACGTCGTGGTGCCGTGGTCGGCGGGGTCGAGACGGACGGGCGGGTGCCAGTCGGCGGCGGCACGGACGAGCGGTTCGAATCCGTCGGACGCGAGAACGAGGAGTTCGGCGAGATATCCCGAGAACCCTCGGGTCCGGAGATCGCTCCCGTACGCGCCGATGCCCGAGAGGAAGGCCTTGAACAGGCGCACGTCGCGCGCCAGGTCGGGATCGAGGCGTTCCTGCAGGTAGGCGTCGTGGAAGGGCGTCCGGTCGACCGCCGACCGGATGGCCGTCGCGTCGGCCACGTCGTAGCAGGGGACCAGATCGACATCGAAGCCGCGGACCTCGCCGGCGACGTAGGGATGTTCGGCGTACTCCTCGTGGCCGTCGGGGAGCGCCGCCCGGCCGACGGCGAGGCCGTACCGTTCGAGTTCGGCGCGGTCGAGATCCGGCGGCAAACAGACGAAGAGGTCGATGTCCCGGTCGTCGGCGAGCCACGTCCCGCGGGCCGTCGAGCCGACCTGGACGATCCGGGCGTCGACCGGGAGGTCGGCGACGGCGTCCCGAACCCGTTCTGTCAGCTCGTCGACGGCCTCGCGGAGTCGATCCCGTTCGGCGGCGGTGGGCGTCACGCGTTCGGCCACCCGCGCAAGAACCGCCTCGAAGTCGCTCATACGGAGGCCATCCGTCCGGCCGGGCGAAAGGGTGTCGGTCACACGGGACCGACCGACGGGAGCGGGTGAAAACGAAAGCCCTTTGGGGCGACTTCGACTACGAGTATCCGAGCCGTCGTAGCTCAGATGGTAGAGCACCTCGCTGTTAACGAGGTGGTCCCAGGTTCGAGCCCTGGCGACGGCGTCTCCTTCCGACACCGGCCCGCGAGCGGCGCGTCATCCTTGCCAGGTCCACCGCGAGTCGAGAACGTAGCGATAGATCCCGCTGACGACGATGCCGACGCCGTTGGCGACGAGGTAGGGGATGGTGGCCGCCGAGACGAGGGCGTACAGCACGCCCACCTGGATCGGGATGGCGGAGCCACGGACGATGTTCGTCCGCAGGAGCCCGTGACCGTACTCCCGCCAGCCGTCGTGTCGGGAGTCGTAGAACGTCCAGCGGTTGTTCACCCCGTACTGGAGGATGATGGTCGTCTCGATGGAGAGGACCGCCGCGATGAGATACTGGACGTTCCCCCACTCGACGAGCGTGCCGAGCAGCGCCGTCTGGAAGCCGGCCGCGACGACGCCGACGGCGAAAAACCGGCGGATCTGTGGCGCCTCGGGACCGACCAGTATCGCCCGCAGGAAGCGCCTGAGCATCGGCGGTGTTAGCGGTATCCCAGCGCTTCCAGTCGTGTCTCGATGTCGTCGCCGACGTCGCCCTCGTGGGCCTCGTGATCGACCGCGTCGAGCGTCGCCGCGTGATCCAGGGTGGCCTCGCGGAGGCGGTCCCGGGCGGCGACGGTCGTCGGGTCGTCGTCGGCCGACCGGTCGTCTTGCAGGCCCGGATCGGCGCGTCGGTCGTACAGTTCCTCGGCGTCCGTCTCCGTGTTCCGAATGTACACCCAGTCGCTGTCGCGGGCGCTCACCAGCAGATCCCCTTCGTCGAGTGATCGAGGGATGGGTTGCTGGGTCACGTCGTCGCCGCGGACGGTGACGGTCACTACCGGTTCGTCGGATGGCCTGGCGCCGTCACGGATCGTCGGCAGGAGGCTCTTCCCGGTCCACTCCGCCGCGGGCGCCACGCCGAGGAGGTCACAGACGGTCGGCGCGATGGCGTCGAGACCCACGTGGTCGGCCACCCGCCGAGCGGGGAGCCCCGGAACGTCGATCAACAGGGGGACGTGTACGAGTTCGTCGTAGAGTTTCGGGTAGTGTGCGAGGTGGCCGTGTTCCATGAACTCCTCGCCGTGGTCGCCGGCGACGACGACCGCGGTGTCGTCGGCGACGCCCGCGTCGTCGAGCGACGACAGCAGGCGACCCAGACTGGCGTCGACCTGCCGTACCGCGCCCTGATACAGCGTGCGCAGGTCGTCGAGGGTGCGGTCGCCGACCGACCATCCCAGCCCCGTCCGGACGTGAGCGATCAACATCCGACCCTTGCCGACGCGGCGGTCGGTGACGTCGCGGAGATACCGGGGAGCGGGGACGTACGGCGTGTGAGCGTCCATGTAGTGGACCCACAGGAAGAACGGCTCGTCGGTTTCCTCGACGAACGACGTCGCCCCCCGCTCCACGTCGAGCATCCGTGAGGCGTCGGTAAAGGGGCGCTCGTCGTCGCCGCCACGGAGGAAGCTTCCGGCACGGCGAAACGGCGACGTGAGCAACTGGAGCCACGCCCCCCACGTCGGATGAGCGGCGACGAACTCGCCGGCGCGGCCGTCCGCACTGCCGCCGACGAACGTCTCGAAGACGTCGAATCCTCGGTCGTACCCCCAGTGTTCGGTGAGAAATCCGTTGGCAGCGTTGAAGCCGCCGGTGGCGACGCCCGCCGCGCCCACTCGCTCGGCGAGGGAGGTGACGTCGTCGACGCCGATGCGTCCGGTATCCGCGAAGACGGGACGAGAGGCGAGGATCGACGGGAAGGACATCGGCGTCCAGTTGCCGTGTGCGAAGGCGTTCTCGAAGACGGTCCCGCGCTCAGCGACGGCGGAGAACGTCGGCGTGTCGTACTCGCCACCGTAGGGTTCAATGGCGTCGGCACGCAGGGAGTCGACGGTGACCAGAAGGACGTTTGAGGCGGGCGTATCTGTCATGAGCAGGTTTCAGCGCCAGTGGTAGCCGTCGACGGGGGCGGCTCCGACGCCGTCGACGACCGCTGTTGGCCGACCTAACGTGGACGACCGTACTCAAGGTTTTGATCGGCCGGCGCCGGCGCGGCCGAGTGACGCCCCGGGATCGAACCACATCCCCGTGCCCGAGCGCCGGTACACGTGCGCCGTCTCCGAGCGACGGGACCCGATCGACCTCGGATCGCTCCGGCACGTTCAAGACGCCGGGGCGCCGACATCCGTCGCACGGGCCCTTAGCTTAGTCCGGTTAAAGCCCCCGGCTCATACTGGCTGCGACGCGGCGTCGTCGCCATGGGACACCGGGTGATCGCTGGTTCGAATCCGGCAGGGCCCATCCAGAGTTTACACGATTCTGAGCCAACGGGTTCGACCGCGTGACTGCCTGAAACCCATATTTCCACTTTTGCCGAGCCGAACATAAATTTCTGGCAGTCTGGAGTTCAATCATACTGTGAATGCGGGTCGCCGCTGTCGTGCCTTCGTTGATGACTGAGAGCGATACCCCCGTAATCATTCGCTCGTTGTGGGGGGCAACACGCGTTTGGAACGCCGTTTCCCTTGTTGTCCCTCTCTCACCGTGTGGGATCCACAGCTGCGAACTGCTAGTAGGTCACCACGGCGACGCATCAGATACATGCTGAACATCTCGCATGAACGGCTTGACGGATATAGAGAATATAGTCAGTAGCGGGTAGAGCGCGACCCGGACTCCTTCTCATTCGGACTCCTGTCCAGTTAGTCGGCGTTCGAACAGATAACCTGCACTCCCAAGTGCCGCAAGACTACCTAGAACCCCGAATCCAGGCCCTACCATCGATGTTTCGTCATCAGCTGTTCCCAAGGGCCCATTAACACGTGATCCCTCACTTGACCCGCTGACGCCGGCATCAATTGCATAGAGATTGCCATCCCAACTCCCAACGAAGACAGTGCCATCGGCGACGATGGGTGACGAGTGAACTTCATCGCCGGTCTCGAAGGCCCACTGTTTCTCCCCACTCTCGGCGTCCACTGCGTAGAGATGTTTATCATCACTCCCGACGAAGATGGTTCCATCAGCCACCGTCGGCGACGACTCGACAAAATTGTCAGTTTCAAAGGCCCACTGTTGCTCGCCGCTCTTGACGTCGACCGCATAGAGGCTGACGTCGAGACCATCTTCGAGATCAGTGCCACTTCCGACAAAGACGGTTCCATCGGCAACCGTCGGGGAAGAATAGATTGCGCCCGCTGCTTCGAAGGCCCACTGTTTCTCACCGCTCTCGGCATCAATTGCGTAGAGATGGCTGTCAGCACTCCCGACGAAGACGGTGCCATCAACTACCGTCGGCGACGAATAAATCATCTCGTCGGATTCAAAGGCCCACTGTTTCTCGCCGGCATCTCCGAGGAATCCGGTATCGGTACCAATCGCGTAAAGTTTGGTACCACCCCCGACGAAAAGGGTGCCATCAGCCACTGTCGGCGCCGAATATTTATTGGTAGAAATGGTGCCGATGCTCCACTTTTTGTCACCACTCTCGGCATCTACCGCATAAATCGAGTCGTAGCCGCTTGAAACGAAGACTGTGTCATCGACTACCACCGGCTTCGAACGATATTGAACACTGACTGATGAAGGGAAACTCCACTTTTGTTCGCCACTCTCAGCATCAACTGCATAGAGGGTGCTGTCACCGCTCCCAATAAAGACGGTGCCATCGGCCACCGTCGGCGACGATCGAATCTTACCACGGGTCTCAAAGATCCACTTTCGCTCTCCACTCTGTGCATTGACAGCGTAGACATTTTCATCGTGACTCCCAAAGAAAACGGTGTCATCGGCTACCGTGGGCGACGACACAACACGGTCCCCAGTATCGAATGCCCACTGTTGGCGAGGGCCCGAGGATGGTTTCTGTGCTGCTGTGGGTGTAGTTGCCAGTATTGATGCACCAATTGCACTGCCGACGATTTTGAGTGCTCCTCGACGAGTAGAAGTAATGTCTCTGGACTGTACACAGTCGTTTGTATTCATAAGGAAAACTCAGATTTCCCCTCTTGTAAAAATCTTCTAATCATGTTGGCCTTTTCTCACGTCGCTACGTGGACTCTCTGGACTGACCGATTCAAGCTAACTCTTTCTGGCAGGGATTTCGTGCAAGATACGCGCTCTGTATTCAGCAGGACTGCTGAAACCTATCACCAAGCGATGGTTTCAACAAGGCCGATTTGTTGGTGCACCCGTCAGGGAACCATAGTAATGTGAAACCAAGTCGAACATTTATAGATTTACCAAGGGGCTGACGAGAGGGGCTTCCATCGTCGCTCCTTCTGTGGGTCTCCCTACGAGTAGTCCTAGTTGAGTCGTGTTGGTAGGTGAAGAGCGCGATTCGGGCCGGGTTACAGCGGTTCAAGGAGAAAGCCCACGGCTTCAGCCGTGGGATGAATCCGACAACAGCCGAAACAACTACCACGGTTCGTATCGTCGGTTGTGCTACCGAGTCTCGGGTAAGGATATGCACGCCAGCGCGGCGGTAGATGAAGCCCGCTATCCGAGTCGGGGGCCGGACTGGCACGGCCCACAACCCCACCGAACGACGCGAGTGGGGAACCTCTCCGTCGTGGGCACGGTCTGTGACCGTGGAACCCCACGACTTCAGTCGTGGGAGGATGTCAGTACCAGCAACTCTACCCGCTTGGGAGACTCATGAAGATGCTCGAAAAGGACGAACTCCCGTTCTACGACGCGGACAAGCACGACACGATGACGGAGAAGGAACGGATCGAAATGTATCAAGCGTGGGCCGAGTATCGAGAAAACCTCCGTACCGGAACGAAACCTAACGAGTGACTCCCACCCTACATTTTTCTCAGCGGTAGTTCTTGAGTGACGTATGGATTTGGATCGGGCGCGTGGTGTCCTCCTTGGGCTAGCGTGTGGGGATGCGCTTGGCCGGCCAGTCGAGTTTACGTCTGCGTCGGAGATCAGTGCTGAACATGGACGGCTCGACGAGATGGTCGGGCACGGCACGTGGAACCAGCCAGCCGGGACGATTACAGACGACACCGAACAAGCGCTGTGCATCGCCCGAAGTCTGGTAGAACGCCAAACGCTCGATCCGACGGATATCGCAGAGCGGTTCGTCGCGTGGTACGACAGTGGCCCGTTCGACATTGGAGAGATGACCAGGCGGGCGCTGAGACGTCTCAAACGCTGTGAAGCGTGGGACGAGGCGGGCCAGCACGTGTGGGAGAACAGTCCGGAAGAGCAGAACGCGGGGAACGGGAGTGTGATGCGGTGCGCGCCGCTCGCCATTCCGTACGCGACGGACTGGGATCGGCTTGTCGAGGTGAGTCGGCAGTCCTCGCAGATCACGCACGCTGACCCGCGGTGTACCGAGGGCAGCACGGTGCTGAACCTCACAGTGGCTGGTCTGCTCGAAGATGCTGAGACGCCGTTACAGGACGCGCTCGACTATGTCGGTGCGGACGCACCTGATGCGCTCGTGGCGGCACTCCGACCGCTTGCGCGTGGCGACTCGCCCGATACGTTGGAGACATCGGGCTACGTTGTGCATTCGCTGCAGACGGCACTCCACGATGGCCTTGTCGTGGACAGTGCCAAGGACGCGATTGTGACGGCGGTGAATCGTGGTGGTGATACGGATACGGTTGGGGCGATTGCGGGTGCAGTCGCTGGGGCGCGGTTTGGGGCGTCACAGCTTCCGGATCGATGGCTAAGTGCTGTCGACGAGACCGACGAACTCGAAACACTGGCCGAGCGACTCGTGGAGGTGGCGTAATGTACGTATTGGCGTCTTGACTGAGACGTGTGGGTCGAGTCAGCATCGGCGACGGGTCGGGACTCCATACAAACCGAGTCTAGCCGCCCCAGATTGTTTGGGTGAACTATAGCCACGAGAGGCCAGTGTTGAGTTCTTCGAGGAAGGATGAACGGATCTCCACAGTGGGTGGGAGGGAGAGTTGTTCGCCTTCCCGGTCAAGAATCGTTTCGCGGAGGAACGGATGGGCTGGGTCGAATGCGGGACTTGCTTGGATGCGGTAGTCGCTGTCGATGGTGAACAGCGCGGCGTCGAACGCGCGGTGGTGCAGTGAGTTCAATACGAGAACGTTTTCCGGATGTTCGGCGAGTTCTGGGTGTTGACTTCGTGGGAGGATGTGTGCGAGATCAAGCAGCTCATCTTCTCGAATACCGGTCAGGGTACACGCGTGGTCGTAGCGGTCGAGTATGTCTGCCCGGAAGGCGTCGCTTACGGTGATTTCGGATGTTTCGTAGCGGCGAATCCGGCCACTCGAATCGAGGGGTTCTCCGGTCGGCCACTGGGCCACCTCTCCGGTCTGGATCCACTGCTGCCAGACGGCCGGTGCCTCGCTGTCGTCGTTCTGCCGGGCGCGGTCGTGCAGCCACGTGACGGGGACGGCGTTGGTGTTGAGGATCGAGAAGTGAAACCGGTAATTCGGGACCTGGGTCCCGTCATCGGCCTGGTATGCGTGGACTTCGAAGTGGTCGGGAACGCAGAGCCCACAGAACTCGACGACGCCTGATTCGGGTTTGCGGAACACGAGGACTGGCGAGACATCCTCGCGCCGACCGGCCGCAGCGTTGTCGAAGGCAGCCTTGATTTTCTGGTTCTGCGCGGATTTATCGTAGGGGTTTGAGGCCTTTGCGTCGCCCCAGTAACTGATGTAGCCGGCGTTGACGGCGAGCGTGTCCTCCCACGGGTCGTCGTGCTGAGAGATGCCGCTGTCGTTGGAGACGAGCACGAGCGCAGCAGGGGTATCGGACCGGTCCGCACCGAGATCACGGATGCCGCCGGTATTCTTGATGCCGGTGTCGAGCGGACCACGGATCCACCGCAGGAACTGGTCCTCCGGGTTGCGGTAACTGCCAGTGTCGCGGTATTGCTGCCCGACCCGAAAGGCGTGCTGCATGATACCGCGGCATTACGTCTGTCAGTCAATAAATGCCTGCGTGATACGCGCTACTCGTCCGTTTCAGCCTGCGGTTCAAGTGGTTCGAACGTTCTGAGCTGGTCACCCAGCTGCTCTCGGAAGTCGTCCGTTGACGTTACTTGGATGCTTCCCGGCATCGGTCCGTAGTCGTCCCAGTTCGAGGTGTATCGGACGACGCGTGAGTGAAGCTCCCCGCTTCCGGTTTCAAGATCGTACTCGTCGAAGACGTGGTGAACGTCGAGAACGAGCACCGCTCCATGTTCGTCGTGTTCGTAAATCGTATTGCCGGTGACTCTCATCCTTTCTTCTGTTCGGATTGGTGCGCTGGAGTATGTATTCGGGGGCCGCTCGACAGCTATGCTATCGCGCCGGTGTCTTCCGCGACTATCGTTCCAGTTTCACAGACCGGGTTCGTACAGTAGAGATCAGATATCTGGGGCATTGGTTCGGCAATCATCAGGATACCAGCAATCAGTTTCCCTGAACCGAGTCGGATTCGGCCTGGTAGCGTCTGTAAAACCGCACACTACCTTGCTGTGCTGGACCGTTACTCAGTCCAGAATGCTTCGATTCGTTCGTCGAGACGAGTGAGAACGGTGGTGAGTACGTCCCGCCATTCGTCCGGATAGTCCTCGTCTTCACCTAGTGTCGGTGTATCTGGGGGCGGGTGGAAGTGCTCACGGGTGTTGTGGTCGTTCGGGTGACGATCCCAGCGGCACTCCCAGGATTCCCCCGTGTTGTATTGCTCAGCGTAATGGATGTTGAAGTCGTCCGTCTCGAACCACCGAATGCGGAGATACGCACGCGTGACTCCGCCAGGGAAGTACCCGAGGTCGTAGTCTGCGACGACAGAATTCGGTGCATACGCGGGGCGTGCTTGGATATCGTCGAAGCGAGCGCTTCGAGTGAGGTGTGCGGCAATTCGGTCGAGAAGTTCAGCATCGAGAGGGCCGGTCCGGGGCGGATCGGCCGGGTTGTCAGGCATCGATGTGACCAGGGGTGCTCCCAGCGGCTGGCTGGTCACGTCGCGCGGCGTCGAGGAGGGCCGCTCTGCGTTCGAGAGTTTTCCACTCGGAGAGGGCCTCCCACGCGTTTTCAGTGGGCATGTCCCGGCTGGCTTCGACGAGGGAGACGTCATCGGGGTCGTCTGTGTCGAATTGGTCTCTGTAGTCTTCGATCTGGTCGATAGCGTCCGAAAGCGCCTCGACGATCTCTTGTTCGGAGTAGTCCTCGCGGATGTGGTCGATGCGTCGCCACTGGAAGTACGCGTCGTTGCGCTCGTATCGGACCGGGCGGCCGTCGTGGCGGTGGACCAGTCCCATCTCGTCGAACCACTCCAGATAGTCTCGAGCCGTCTCGGTATCGCAGTCAGCGAGGTCAGCGATAGCGGATACCTTGGAGGGGGTTCGAAGCCCGGTGACGACGTCAAGAAGTCGCTCGCGGATCGGTCCGCCCTTGAGCAGCGATTCGGGTGACTCCAGTTCGTCGATGTCTGGCGGTGATTCGTCGCCAGGGTACGCGTCGTCTGGAATGTCAGTGATATCCATTCGTGAGTCCCTCTTAGCGTAGCTTAACACCTGAAGCGACATATATCTATTGTAGACTGAATTATTTCTGCTTCAGATGATTGTAGAAACGCGCAGCTCGTTTCCGCACCGGCAGGTCTGGTTCGATCCCCTGCCGTTACACCTTCCGCATATGGTCGTAGATTCGTTCGGTGGTTTGGATACTCCGGTGACGAAGTCGACTGCGGACGTCGCAGAGGGTGTTCCCGTCTTCGGCGTTCATCATCCGGTAGGTGATACCGTGACACAGTGCGTGCGGCGTGACATCGTCAGGTGTGCCTCTGCTCCCGTCAATCTTGTAGGGTCGAATACCTGCTTCGTCCGCGATCTTGTGTAGCATGTTCCGAATGCCCTGCTCGGAGATGCAATCCGAGAAGCGAGCAGGCGTGTCTTTCCAGCGATTAGTGAGGAGCTCTCCAGCGCATACGTCTTGGTCGAATACGAGAAAGACGACGGGACGACTGGGATCTGGGCAGAGTGCCCGCTTTGTGAGGAAGTCGTGAGTCCTCAGTAACAGTAGGCGCGAATTCTTGAATAACTGTACATGCAACGGTCCCGAATATTGGTCAACCGGTCTGAAGATATATATCCAGCTCTTGCCGTACTTCATCGCCAGTCGCGTCAGTCGCTTCTGCGGGTTGTTTCGTGAGCATCCAGTTCTTAAGCGTGAGGACTGACCAAGGAGACACGTAGGACGTCCGGTAGAGGGCCAAGGGGAGCCCGTAATTAGCGGAGTCTTAGGTTCTAAAACTAGCGTATCCTGGAGGGATAACCAGCTATTCACACACTCCTCGATCAGTCCAGATCTTGCACTCCTGTCGAATCACCCTCACCGAAGTCAGCTCCTTCTGATCGCGTCGGTTTGCGCTGCCGTTCATCGTAGGCGTCATGCCATTCCTCGATGACTGGCCGGCTTCCAGCCCCGTGGGGCGTGCGTCGCTGTCGAACCTGGATCAAGGCTGGCGTGTTCATCGCATCCCCTGAGACGACTGCTTGCCCGGGCGTTAACCCTGGAAGTTCTCTGAGAACATCTTCGCCGGCGGCTTCGACAGAATTCTTGATCGCGTCTTGGTCGTTCGGGTTCTGGATTTGCATCGAAATCTGCGTCCCACACTGTGATAGTACGTCTTGATCGATTTTCGACGGTCGTTGACTGATAATTCCGAGCCCGAACCCGAACTTGCGGCCTTCGGATGTGATCGTCCGCATAATTCCTAACGACGGAGCATCACCAGAGGCCGGGGCAAACCGATGACCTTCCTCAAAGAGCGCGAATATCGGATGGTCGATTGCAGACTCGCGGTCCCGCACGTCATCGAGTCGCTCTCGATACATCCGTCGTAAGAGAACGGTGGTGATGAGTTGCTGATCCCATCGATCCAGCGTGTCCATCTGAAGCACTGTACACTGTCCTGCATCCACAATCTCGTCCAACGGGACGTTTTCTTCGGGATGGAAGAGATCATTCCGCTCGATCGACCGTCGGAGTCGCCACTCTAAGGCACCAACACTTGCGTCATCGTCACCGTAAATCCGCTCCATTTCGGCAATGAGTTCGTCTACGCCCCACGTCCGACTCTCCTGTCTCTGCATCGCGCGCCACGCCGTCGAAAGCCGCTCTTGCATCCGATTACTCGGATTGTCCAGGATCGCCATCACGTCGCCGATCTCCAGTTCAGAGATGCGAACGCGAAGTCGCTCCGGGTCATAGTACACAATATCCGGCTCATACCCATCCTCATCCTGGAAGGCCGCCTCGCCCTGCATATCAGCCAAGGTATCGTACTCGCCGTGCGGGTCAAACACGAGTAGTGATGCGCGTGCACTCGGCCGCATCATCTCCTCGATCAAGACAGACGCAGTGTAGGATTTCCCGCTACCAGTCGATGCGAGGATCGCCAAGTGTGTCGAGGCGAACTCCTCGATTGGGATGTGAATGTTCGTCGCTTCAGCGGGACGGTTCAACAGCCACCCGACGTGCGCGATGCCGTCCAGGCCAGCCACATCCGTACTGTCCGTTTCACACCCGAGGTTCGGAAGCACCGTTTCGAGTTGCTGATCCGGAGCGATCGACAGCGGTGTTCCCGGATCCGGGAGCTGTCGCGGATTGGCGAACGTAGTCATGTCGGTGTCGTAGTATCCGATGACCGTTGCGGTCAGTCGGTACAACTCGGTGTCATCGGTCGGCACACCGAGTGTCGCCGCGACCGTCTCCGGGCCGACTTCTGGATCGGCGAGGAACCCCTCCGGCAAGCCTCTGATCAGTTCGCGGTTCGTGACACGAGCAAAGACCGACCGCTCGCCGCCATCGGCCGAGACGGTATACGTGATGAACTCGCCCGTCTTGATCGACCGGTCCGACGGGGTTACGAACACGAATTCGTTCGGATCTTCACCCGGTCCAGCGACGGTCCCGACGACGTCTGAGCGGCCAGCCATTAGACCACTCCTCGGCGTTCTCGTGCCTGCCACTGCACGTTCTGTTCAACGACATCAAGGACTCGCTGGTTCGGGTCATCCTCCGGAAGGATCCCCTGTAACCGGTCAATGAGTGTGACGATGACCTCCGCACCGAGGTCGCCTGCGATATCCACCAGTCGATCCATGTACGCCAGCTGAATCTGGTCGTCGATTGTGTGGAAGGAGCGCGTGATTTCATCCGGACAGTGGAAGACGGTATCATCGACTTCCAACGTCCACCGCGGCATCTGATGCGTCGGATTCGTGATCGTCCGATCATCAGTGATGACGGCAGTCCCGAGCAGTGCGACACCGGCGAGGGTTGTGCGTTCCTCAATATAGCCAGGGGTGAATTGCGCCTGATCCTCTTGGGCTAATCGTGGGCCAGTACGACCCTGGTCAGGATCGATCAGTTGCGTATCGTAGATCACGCCCATGACCGCGTGATCGGTCCCGTCGATGGTTTTCTTGATGAAAACTGGTTGGCCGAACTCGCGTTCGTGGAGTTCCGGTGGCCGCTCACAGTCTCGTTCCTTGTAGACCTCGACGACATAATCTAAGTGGCTGTTCGAAGAGACGACACTGCCAATCTGAACGCACGAGTCAAGGTCTAACTGGTCGCCGGCTGTCGAGTGATCGGTCATTGGGTTCCTCCTGTCCTGTTAGGTAGTGCTGCGGTGGTGACTCTGGCTAGTGAACTGCTGGTGTTGTGGTGAATCATCGTCGTCGAAGCTCCTTGCTGAGTGCTTTGGCGTTCCATTCGAGCGGCACGTCGTTCGAGTCAGCCCACCGTTGGACGACTCGCTGGAACTGCTGGCGGTCCTGATGGTCTAACACGGCGTCGCTATCGACCTGTTGCAGGATTTCAGGATATCCTCGCCCGATCCCTGCTTCTGCCCGGACAATATCGACGGTGTACTCGTACATCGAGTCGTAGGCGTCAGGCCCGTCACTGCGGCAGAGCCAGCCAGGGAACTCGATCCGGTCGAGTCCAGCACCTGGCGGTACATTGAGGTACGAGAACAGGATGTCGTCGCGGAATTCGTACGCTTCCCCGTCGTACGTTGCCTGCAACGCGTCGATGCTCCCGTCGCGTTTCGAGATAAATGGGATCGTCGTGTCGCCCCACGGACTCATTAGCTCGGTCAGCACGTGGGCGTCGGGAATAACGCGATCAGTCCCGAATTCAGTAGGTAAGAGCAGTCGCGTCATCTTCACCAGTTCAGTGGCGGACGACCCGGCAACGTACCCGACCAGCGGAATCTCGTGGTGTTGACTCGCCGCAATAACGCGACTCAGCGTCGAGATGTACCGCTCTCGGGTCTCTGGCTTCAATGGGTTTGCAAATGACGCGATCAACGGCCCGTCATAGAACGCGACCGGCGTGTGGTCGATGTCACCTGCATCACGCGCGTCGGCTATCGCCGAGAGTTGGTCGATGAGGAGCTGGCCCTCGTGCTCAAACCGGTGATGACCCACGAGTTGGGAATCAACGAACCGGTAGTCACCGTCGCTCGATTCTTGCGTGACCTCGTCAGGCGTCAAGAGCCGTCCCTCAACGCCGCGGTCAAGCCGTCCCTCGGCGTGATGGTGGTTGACTGCCCACGCCGCTTGGACGTACGCGAGCGGGACATTGAATTGTGTTGTCGGCGGGAGCTGTGACCCATCGACAGCCAGCACCGGGACGTCACGAATAATCTCCCGCGCCCATTTGTTGACCTCCTCGTGATTCTCCCACCCGTCACTCTCCGGGTACGGGACAATGATGCTGTCCACGGCATCAAACTCGCCCGTCGGAGACGCCCCTGGATATGATGCATCCTGCAGCGCCGCGCGAATGTCATCGGACGTCCACTCGTCGGGCAACCGCTGAAACGCGTCTCGATACCGCTCAACGATCCCCGTATCGTCTTCGAGATACGACTCGATCGTCTCAACGTTCGCCTCCAATTCGGACGCGACACCGCGTTTATCGATCGGCATTAATTGACCGACACCTCCGACGTCTGCCGGTCTTTCTCGACGGTAATCGTGTAGTCAGTCATCGAATCGAACGTCTGGTCGTGACTAATGACCGTGAGTTGCTCGAAGCTATCCAGCTGTTTGAGCTGCGTGACGAGATTCCGTTTCTTTTGCCGATCGAGATTCGCCGTTGGTTCATCTAGGAATGCGACGCCGACCGATGCCAACTGCTCTAGGATCGCCAACCGCACGGCGAGTGCAGCCGCCATCTTCTCCCCACCACTCAACGTCGAAAACGACTTCTGAACATCTGCGTCATGCACGACGATCTCGTAATCGCTCGTCCACTCCAGCGTCTCAGCCGACGCGCCGCGAATCGAGCGGAACAACTCATTTGCCCGGGACCCAATCCGGTCGGTGATGATTTCCCGCATCTTCGGCCCGGCTTCCCGGACGTTCTCCCGGACCCACTTGGCGAACTGCTGGTCCGCTTTCAGTTCTTTCAGTTGCTGGAGTTTCTCCTGGCGCTCCTCTATCTTCGTCTCCAATTCCTCGATTTCCTCGCGCTCCTTCCGCAGGTTCTCCTCCTTCTCATCAAGCGTCCCTTTGGCCCGCTGGATCTCACGCTTGAGTTCCTCGATTTCTGATGCAAGCGTCTCGAATCGCTCATCATCGAACGATGTCTTCGTTTCTTCCAGTTTGGCCTCTGTCCCTTCGAGATCCGCTTCGAGGTCCGCGAGCTTGCTCTCCAGTTCGTCGACTCTCTCCTGCCGCTCATCCACCTGCGACGCCTGCTGTTCGTGCTTAATATACGTCTGATACGCCGATTCCGTCTCCTCCAGCGTCTCCTTGACCTCCGCCAACTCCTCATCCAGGCCGTCAAACTGCTCTAACTCGTCTTTGATCTCCGCGAGCGCCGACTGTTCCTCCTCCAATTTGGCGCGCTTTTCGTCCAACTCTGCAGGCACATCAACATGCTCCTCAACCCGGAACTCGGCAGTCTGGTACTCGTCGTACGCCTCCTCTAAGTCGTCTCGCTCGGCTTCAAGATCCGGGAGGGCCGCCAAGTCGTCTTCCAAGTCCGCTAACTCCGCTTCCTTCTCTTTCTTCCCGGTTCGCAGGTTTTCGATCTCATTCTCCAACGATTCGATTTTGTCCCGATGAACAGGCAGCTTATCGACACGCTGCTTGACTTCCCTCGCCGCCTCACGCCGCTCACGCAACTCAGCCAGTTCTTCAGCCAGTTCCTCGCGTTCCGTCTCGATTTCCTCGATTCGAGTTTCACGCTGCTCGATTGCCTCCGACCGATGGCCTTCGTTTAACGGCCGGTCACACGTCGGGCACGGCGCATCAACATCCGTGTCACGCAACCGATCCAGTTGTTCTTCAAGCCGCTCACGCTCGCTCGCCAACTGCTTCCGGCGCGCCTCCCGATCGTTGATTTCATCGGAGAGCGTTTCCGGATTCGTTGTCTCCTCCCACTTCGCTTCGATCTCCGCGATCGTCTCCTCTACCGACTCGATTTCCTCCTCCTTCTCTTCAATCTCCTCGGCCAACTGCTCGATTTCCTCTTCTAACGCCTCAATGTCGTCTTCACGGTCTTTCAGCGACTTGATGCGGTCATCGAGTTTCTCGTACCGCTCCTTATCCGCTTCACGCGCCTCCAGCGTCTCCCGAGCCTCCTCCAGTTCTTCCAAGTCCTCTTCCAGCTGTTCGACCTCGAATCTGATTTCCTTGATCGTGTCTTCCTGTGCATCGCGTTTCTCAGCCAGCTTGTCTCGTTCAGCCTCCCGCTCCTCTAACTCTTCCTGCCGCTCGCTCGCCTGCTTGTACTCACGGTACCCCTCACGATTCGCCTCGCATTTCTCCTGTGCCTCTTCGGCCGCTGCGAGTTCCTCCTTCGCTGTCTCCAAATTGCTCTCCGTCGAGTCGATGTCCCGCTCCAGCGAGTCAACCTCTTGGTCAAGCCGTTCGATTTCCTCTTCGACGGCCTCCAGCTCTTCGTACTCAGCCTCCTTCTCCGACAACTCACTTGATTTCCGCTCGATACGCTCCTCAATCGCCGCAACGTCATCGGCCAGTGATTCCGCTTCCGCTCGCTTATCCGGCAGCCCCTGTACCTCGCCGGTGAGCGTATCGATGTCGCTACGAAGGTCCTGTTGCTGGCTCTCGATCGCGTCCGGGATGTCCTTGAGCGTCTTCCACGCCTCCTCGTACGCGTCCAGATTCAGCAGCGCATCGAACGTTGCCTTGCGATTCCTGGGCGTTTGCGAGAAGTCGGATAGGAACCGTGTCTGAGGCACCCCAATACTAGAACTCCAGAGACTACTCAGCTCGTCTCCATCGTCAACATCGAAGCGCGCGCACAACCAGTCCACAAGCTGCTTCTTGGAATCGATATCCTGGTCGATCCACTCGTCAGCATCTGGATCATATCGGTGGACGCCGTACTTCGACCGACCAACCGACCGGACAATTCTGTACCGTTCCGTCCCATTCTGCGTGTCTTGCTCGAACGTGACCTCGACAGTGCCCGAACTTGCGCCTTCCCGCACGAACTCCTTGTTGTTGAACGGGAGCGAGTCGAACAACGCGAACCCGATGGCCTCCTGAATCGTCGACTTCCCCGCGCCGTTCTCACCGAGAATTGCCGTCACGCCGCCCTCGATCGGCACGACAGTCCGGTCGGCGTAGGACTTGATGTCTTCCAGCGCAACCTCCGTGATTCTCATTGCTCCACCACCTCCTCGGTCTCTGTCTCAGCCTCTGTGTCACCGCCGGTCGTGTCACCGGACGCCTCCTCGTCCGATTCGGCATCGGCGAACGGGTCTTCCTCGATATCCAGTACCACGTCGTCCGCCAAGTCCGGGAACAACTCCTGGCGGGCCGAACTCACCGAGTCACGGATATCCTCGACGGCTTCGTCGGCTTGGGCCATCTGGTGGGCGTTCCCCAATACGTCAGCGACGTCGGCTGCGTGGTCATCGTAGATCGATTCCTTCGCAATCGTCTCGAAGACGCGGTGTTCCAGCGCCGCCGTGTTCAACTGCCCATCCTTGAACACCTCGTCCTCGTCGATCTCCGAGAGAAGTTGCTGCACGTTTGCCGTCCGAATCCCCGTATTCACCTGCACGTACAACGCGTCGCACGCGTCTTCCACCCACGCCGCGAGTTCATCTGTCCGGAAATCGCCGCGGCTGAACTGCAACGTCCCTGTGAATCGCAGGTCAATAATCGGCGCTCGCGGCTCACCCCGCGCCATGAACGCGGCCTGACTGCAGTACTCCGTCATCGCAGCCTGCTTGTCCGTTACGTGTTCCCGGAACGCGGTTTCGAGGTCGCCGGGTGACTCGTGCGCGGTGACGTCGAACTCAATCCGGTAGTACGGCCGTCGCTTCGTCGGGTGATGGTCTACATCGAACTCGGGGGCGTCACCTCCGGCATCGGCTCCGTCGGTGTCGAGTGTGACTGAGTAGTAGCCGTGATCCCACTCAGGTCGCCCTTCCCGCGTGTTATGTGCTTCCGGCGACCCGGGATTGTAGATCCATCCACCAGACTCGTACCGCTTGTGAATGTGTCCGAGTGCCAGGTAATCCACGACGTCCTTCATGTCCCGCAGTTCGCCGTGGGTTACTGCCCCGCCGAGCGTCGGCACCTCATCTTCAATCCCGAAATGCGCCAGCAACACGGTCCATGCCGGCTCACCGTGCATCTCATTCGTCTCTTCGATCCCCTTCGCCACTTGCTGGAGGGCCTGCCCGGTCTTCGCGCCACGCCACTGCAGGCCGAACACGCGAATCGGCCCATCCAACCCCGCGACATCGATATCATAAAACCCTGCAGACTGCCCCGGGTCCTCCGGATCGTACGGGGTAAACCACGCTGTCTCTGGATCCGCATTCAGTTCGGCGTTCAGGAACACGATGTGGCCGCGCTGATGCAGGTAATTCAACCACGTCACGTCACGCGGCGTCAGATTCTCATCATGGTTACCACGCGAGACTAACACCGGCACCTCATCAGGTATCCGTTCGAGCTCCTGTTCGATCTGATGCAGGATCTTTGGGCGGAGATCCCGCGAGTGAAACAGGTCACCCGGTAACAGAATCACATCCGTCCCGCGCTCCTCAATCATCTCTTGGAACGCAGCACGCGTGGTCGATACCATGTCGTCCTCACGCTGTTTCAATCCGTACTGTCGATGGCCGAGGTGGGTATCAGCGATGTGCGTAAGTGTCATCATATTTAGTTATTTTTGGAGGGTACTTGTTCAGCCAAGCGTGCTATCAGACCACGCAGCTGAGAGTATATGACGATGTGTAAACGGACGGTTATTAAATGCCAGCCAGCCAGGGTGAAAGTAGAATGCTAATCTGCAGTAGTGCGTGGCCGGTTTCGGCCTGTTGAGGATGAATCTGATAACGAACGAAACAGAGTCTCGGACAGTTGAGTGGGCGACACCCACGCCAAGTGGTGGTGAGTATCTGGATACCTTGGTGTTGAGCCGTGACCAAGCACGTGAGTATGGTGACGAGCTTATGATGTCCCTACAGGTGGATGGAGGGATGCTGCAAGAGCGGGGGATAGATTCCGCTGAGCCGTTTGCGTGGAAGATTGAAGACGGGGAGTTGCTGATAAAGCAAATCTCACGTCAATTGTTCGAAACCGTTCCAGAGAGCGACCGAGACGATGCCGAGTACGCCAGTCAAGTACTAGACTAGCGAGCGAGACGACCGATAGGCGACGCACGGTAGTGGTCGGTCGCGTCGATCGGAATCGAGACACTGGTCGTTCTCACGGTCGCTAGCGGTCATAGTGAGTCGTTTCTGCTGTCACCGATTATATTCAGAGAACAATTCTCGAATAGCCTATTTCTAGTTAGCCTATTCTAGATTAGTCTATTCGAGTGTTTTATTTGACTGGACGCCAGTCAGAGGATATGGAGCGATTCGTGGATCGAGAGGATGAACTCGGCCGGCTTCGAGATTGCTATGCGTCGGATGACGCTGACATGGTCGTGATTTTCGGGCGTCGCCGTCTCGGGAAGACCAAACTCGTCCGAGAGTCACTGGAAGGCCGCGATGACGCCGTCCTGTACCAAGCAACCGAAACGACCCGTCAGATCCAACTGGATGCGTTCGTGGACGTGGCGGCAGAGTCGTTTCCAGGGATCGACCGGATCGAGAGCGAGTGGGAGTCACGACTCGGGTATCTCGCTGACCAAGATGCGGTCGTCGTGCTGGACGAGTTCCCATACCTGATCGATGCCGACGAGAGCCTCCCATCGGTGATCCAGCGACTGTGGGATCAGGAGTTGCGTGACACTGGCCTGACCCTCGTCCTCATCGGATCCTCGATCAGTATGATGGAGGAGGCGACACTCCTCGGGAACAGTCCGCTGTACGGCAGGTTCACCGAGAAGATCGATCTCCGGCAGCTCGATTTTGCCGCCGCGCGTACGTTCTTCCCAGAGAGCTATACCCCCGAACAACTGCTGCTCGCGTGGGGTGTGTTTGGCGGGACCCCGTACTACTTGGACGGCGTCGAACTGGACGACGACCTCGGAACGGTCATTCAGGGGTCGCTGCTGTCACGGCAGGGATTCCTGCACGACGAGCCGGAGTACGTGCTTCGCACCGAACTGACCGAGCCGAACCGGTACTTTGCCATTCTGAAAGCGATCGCGGCCGGGAACACGTCGTCGAACGAGATCGCACAAACGATCGGGATCGACGGCAAGCAGATTTCGACGTACACGCAGAAATTGGAGCGGTTGCGACTGGTCGAGCGTGAGGTGCCGGTGACGGAGGACAAGACGAAGTCACGCCGCGGGCGGTACCGGATTCTCGATCCGTTGTTCAGGTTTTGGTTCCGGTTCGTCTACGGCAACGAAGACCGGTACGAGCGGTTGGGCGTCGACGCCTACGAGACGGTCATCGAACCGGAGCTTGCGGACTTCGTGAGTCAGGAGTTCGAAAGTCGCTGTCAGGACGTCCTTCCCGAGTTCTATCCTGATCTGATGTTCACCGATATCGGTCGCTGGTGGTACAACGAGTACGAGGTGGATGTGGTTGGGTTCGCTGCAGACGGGACGATGGTGACGGGGGAGTGCAAGTTCACGTCCGCGCCGCTCGATTACAGCGCGCTCGCCTCGCTCGAAGACCACACTGACGAGATTCGATGGTCGCCTGATGGTAGCGAAGTCACGCACGAGTATGCGCTGTTCGCCCGAAACGGGTTCACGCGATCCGTTCGGGATGCAGCGACCGACCGTGACGATCTGCAGTTGTTCGACCTCGAACGGATCGTTGAGCCGAGCGTGTCGCACTAGCGGTGTCGAGGGGTCTGATATCGGTCGATGACGAGACGTGGCGAACTACGCTCTGAGTCTTCAGGCTGGAGTTGCAGAGTACAGAGCTCATATTCAGCACGCACAGCCGTTCAGTTCGTGCCTGTTGATACGCTAATCTTGCGGTTCGAAGCAGGAACCATTCCACGTTTTCCCCGGTCCCCGTCGCCCGGGGGGATGCTAGTACCGGACGACGGCGTCCAGAATGCCGGCGGTCTGGCCGACGCCGACGAGGACGAGGCCGAGGAGGGGCGACACGGTGGAAACGGCGTAGACGGCCACGCCGAGCGCACAGAGGACGCCGCCACCGAGGTAAGGGAGCGTCGCGGCGTCGATGAACGACGGGGCGACGGACCCGGTCCGCTCCGCGGCGACGGCCGCGCCGGTCCGGAGGAGGCCGCCCGCGGGCAGACCCATCCAGGCGTAGAGCGCGACGGCGAGGAGCAGTTCGACGTCGAGGAGGAATCCGACGACCCCGAGCGCCGTGGCGACGAAGCCGACGGCGACGACCGACCGCCAGGTCCGAAGGACGCCCACGGACATCTCCGTCCACCCGGTGACGGCGAAGCCGGGGAGCAGGACGGCCATCACGAGGTGTGCGACGAACAGCGCGTGGATGGAGACGGCGCCGAGGTGGGCACCGACGACGACGGTCCAGGCGAGAGGCACGAGAAGTCCCGGGCCGGTTTCGCGGAGGCGACGGAGCATGGGGAACGGCAGGGTTCGGAGCCACAAAGAGGGTGGTGGCGATACCGGAGTTTCAAGTGTGGGAAGGGGGCCAGAGGCCCCGTGATCACCTTCTCCTCGCTCGCGCGGGCGGCGTACTGCCCGCGCCAGCACTACTACGCCGAACGGGACGACGACGTCCGCCCCCCGCCCACCGCCCGGGAGCGGCGCGACCTGGCGTTTCGATATCCGGAACTCCGGAGAGCGAGCGACGCGGCGCTGGCCGCGGAGCCGATCGAGCCGTCGCCGTCGGCGTACCGGGCGGCGCTCGACCGACTCGCGACCCGGGCGGACTGGGACGGGCTGGTCAACCCCGTGGATCGAGAGGTCGTGCTGACGGGACGGAAGTGTCGCGGGGTCGCACACAAGGTACTCGACGGGGATCCGCCGACGCCGACGTTCGTCTCGCCGGGACGCCCGCCCGACCGTGGCGTATGGCGCCCACAGCGGGTACGGGCCGTGGCGGCCGCGAAGGCGCTGGCGTGGGAGCGGGAACGCGAGATTCCGGCGGCGCTGGTCGAGTACCCTGCCCACGGGGTCGTCCGGCGGGTGGCGTTGACCACACGGAACAAGGCGGCCTACCGGCGGACGGTGCGGACGGTCCGTGAGGTGGATGGGCCGCCGCCGCGGATCGACGACGAATCGAAGTGTGCAGCCTGTGACTACCGCGAGCGGTGTGGGGTCCGGACCCGCTCGCTCAAATCACTGCTCGGCCTCTAGCCAGGCGTCGATCGCGCCGGCCGTCGCCCCACGGCGGTGGATCACGCCGCGGTCGGGGTCGACCACGGTGCTCTCGGTGCCCGACGTCTCGCCGCCGTCGAGGACGACGGCGACGCCCTCGCGAACCCGGTCGTCGAGGTCGGCAACGCGGACGACACTCGGCGACCCTGAGCGGTTGGCGCTGGTGGCGGTCAGCGGCGGCGTCCGGGCGAGGAGGGTCCTCGCGATCCGGTGATCGGGGACGCGCACGCCGACGCGGTCGCGGCCGGCGGTCAGGGCGTCGGGCAGGACGGGATTGCGCTCGACGACGACCGTGACGGGGCCGGGGAGGAAGCGGCGCATGAACCGCACCGCGCGGTCGGTCGGACGGGTGTGATCGAGGGCGGCGTCCACGTCCGGGACGGCGAGAGAGAGAGGGTTCTCCCGCGGCCGATCCTTCAGGTCGAACACGCCCTCGACGGCGTCGCCGTCGGTCGCGTCGGCGCCGAGCCCGTACACCGTCTCGGTGGGGTAGACGATCGCACGGCCGGACCGAACGGCGGCGACGGCCTCGTCGACGGACATCTCAGTCGGCGAGCGCGCGAATCTCGCGTTCGAGGTCGTCGTAGGGTGGGAAGTCCGGCCACTCCGCGGCGACCCACGCGTACCGGACGGTACGGTCCCCGTCGATCAGGAAGGTGGCGGGGCGGGCTTCGCTGACCCCCGCCATCCCGTCGAGGTCGTGTGTGACGCCGTACGCCTCGGCGACGCCGTTGGCAGGATCGGAGAACAGTTCGAAGTCCATCTCCCGGTCCTCGATGAGTCGCTTGTGGGCGTAGGGCGTCGAGACGGAGACGCCGACGACGGTGAGGTGATCGTCGAGTTCGCGGTCCCGGAGTTCTTTCCAGATGTACGTCGCGGGGAACGAGCCGTTCATGGGGAAGAAGACGAGACAGACGGGGCCGTCGGCGGTCAGGTCGGACAGCGAGGCGTCCTCCCAGAACTCGGCGTTGACGAGCGGCCGGGTGAAGTCGGGGGCGCGGTCGCCCTCGGCGACGTGGTCGGTCGCGGGGAGGGAAACGACCTCGAAGTCCACCATCAATCGTCACCCCCCGCGTCGACGAGGGCGTCGCCGTAGGTCGACTCCAGGTACTCCACGACGTTGGCGGATTCGGACATGGTCACGCCAGTGCGCTCGTCGACGATGGCTGGGACGGGGCGGGACCCCGCGACCCGTTTGACGACGTCTCGCTCGGAGTGTAGGGGTTCGACGAACCGCGAGGTGTAATCGAGGCCAAGGTCCTGCAGCGTCCGAACGACACGTTCGCAGTACGGACACGCCTGCAGGCGATACAGGGTGATCGGTGGATCGCCATCGGACATGGCTGGTGGTACGGCGGGCGCCGGCCTAAGCCCTTCGCCCGATGCATGGGCCGCGCGAGGGCAACGCTTAATTCAGATCCGTGATTAGATCGGATACTTCCATGGGTTTGTCGTCGACAGCGAGCGCCGCCGGAGTCGAATATCCGGCGCAAATCGCCGACTTCGTGCCGTTGACGGACACGACCGTCACCATCGGCGGTTCGGTCGCAATACTCCTTTTGATCGCGCTGTCGGCGTTTTTTTCGTCCTCCGAGATTGCGATGTTCTCGCTGGCCCGCCACCGCGTCGAGTCGATGGTCGAGGAAGGGATTCCTGGGGCGGCGGTGGTTCAGGAGCTAAAATCCGATCCGCATCGACTCCTGATCACCATCCTCGTCGGCAACAACATCGTCAACATCGCCATGTCGTCGATCGCCACCGGGCTCTTTGCCATCTACCTCTCACAGGGCCAGGCGGTGCTCGCGGCGACGTTCGGCATCACGACGCTCGTGCTCCTGTTCGGCGAGAGCGCGCCGAAGTCCTACGCGGTCGAGAACACGGAGTCGTGGGCGCTACGGATCGCCCGCCCGCTCCAGTACTCCGAACTCGTGCTCATGCCGCTGGTCATCGTCTTCGACTATCTGACGCGGGTCATCAACCGAGTGACCGGCGGGCGATCGGCCATCGAGACGACCTACGTCACCCGGGACGAGATTCAGAACATGATCCAGACCGGGGAGCGCGAGGGGGTAATCGAGGAGGAGGAACGCGAGATGCTCCAGCGCATCTTCCGATTCAACCGCACCATCGCCAAGGAAGTGATGACCCCGCGGCTGGATATGACGGCCGTCCCGAAGGACGCCGCCATCGACGAGGCCATCGAGACCTGCGTCCAGAGCGATCACGAGCGCATCCCGGTCTACGAGGGTAACCTCGACAATATCATCGGCGTCGTCACCCTGCGGGATCTCATCCGGCAGAAGGATTACGGCGAGGGTGACGTCGATCTGACCGACGTGGTCCAGCCGACCCTTCACGTCCCGGAGTCGAAGAACGTCGACGAACTGCTGGAGGAGATCCAGGAGAATCGGATGCGGATGGTGATCGTCATCGACGAGTTCGGGACCACTGAGGGGTTGATCACGCTGGAGGACATGGTCGAGGAGATCGTCGGCGACATCCTGGAGGGCGACGAGGAGGAGCCGTTCGAATTCCTCGAAGATGACGTGGTGATCGTCCGCGGCGAGGTCAACATCGACGAGGTGAACGAGACGCTCGATCTCGATCTGCCGGAGGGCGAGGAGTTCGAGACGCTCGCAGGGTTCGTGTTCAATCGCGCCGGCCGACTGGTCGAGGAGGGCGAGACCATCGACTACGACGGCATCACGATCCGGATCGAGCAGGTGGACAACACCCGGATCATGAAGGCCCGGCTCACCATCCACGACGAGACGGAGGCCGAGGACCCGACCGACGAGGCCGAAATCGAGGGGTAGGTGGCTACGTCACGAACGCGTCGATGGCGGTGAACGCACCGAAACTGACGGCGAACGCGAGGAGGAGCGAACCGATCCACGCGAGGACGGTGTAGATCATCTTGCGGCCGCTGACGCCGCTGCCACCGGCGGCGTAGCCGGAGCCGATGATCGCCGAGACGACGATCTCGTTGAACGAGACGGGGATGCCGAACGCGACGGCGGCCTGGGCGATGGCAAAGGAGGGGATAAGGGCCGCGATCGACCGCCGGGGACCAAGCGAGGAGTAGTCCTGTGCGAGCGCCTTGATCATCCGCGGGGCGCCGGTCCACGAGCCGAACAGGAGGCCGATCCCACCGCCTGCGAGCACTGCGGGCAGGGGGATGGTGAGGTCGTCGAGCAGCGGAACCAGCGGGCCGATTGCCAGCCCGACCTGACTCCCGCCGGCGGAGAAGGCGACCAGTCCGCCGAGCGAGAGCAGGAAGCGACGCTGGGTGGTTTCGGGATCGGTGACGAGCCCCCGGTAGAGGACGGCAGTCACGAGCACCGCACAGGCGAGCGCCGCGACTGGCGACCCGCCGGGGATGCCGGCGCCGAGGGCGGCCGCGATGGAGCCGGCACCGCCGTCCGGCCCGAGCAGGGCGAATTCGATGGTAGCGACGAGCGCCCCGACGAGGCCGCCGAGGGCGGCGACGGCGTACCGCTCTGGGACGGCGGGCGACCGGAGCAGTCGGGCCGTGGCGTACGCGACGCCGCCGCCGGCGAACGGGGTGAGCACCCACAGCGCCGCGATCTGTCGGTACTTCGCCCACGCGGGGTCACCCCCGAGGGCGAGGCCGACGCCGACGACGGCACCGGTGACGGTGAAGGCCGTCGCGATGGGGTAGCCGGTGAAGACGCCGATGGCGACGAGGATGGCCGCGGTGAGCAGGCCGACGATGGCGGCGGTGGCGGTCAGCGAGACGCCGCCGATCAACTGGGTGCCGACCGCCTCGGTGACGTTCGCCCCCTGGAGGACGGCGCCGGCAAAGCCCAGCAGGCCGACGACGAAGCCGGCTCGCATCACGGAGATGGCGTTCGCGCCGACGGCGGCGGCGAAGGGCGTCGATCCCGAGGAGCCCGCACCGATCGCCCACGCCATGAACAAACTCGCTATCGCGGCGACCACGAACGTCAGCAGCGTTCCGGTGGCGACCATCGGTTCGTGCCCTTCTGGGGGAGGGGGGTACTAATCGGTACCGGGCCACGACCGGTGGAGGCGAGGTGACCTACCGGTACCCCTCGTCGTACCCCTCCCGAAGCGAGAGGAGCGTCCGGCGGACGAGTAGGTAGCCGAAGAAGACGAGCAACAGCATCAGCCCCACCAGCGCGATGAAAAAGGGATCCTCGAGGAGGTCCGCGTACTGGAGCACCACGGAGGGAACGATCATGGTCGGAGGGTGGCTCGGGCCGCACAAAGCCGTTTCGCCGCGCCGTGGGCAGACTCAAACGGCCGTTTGAGCCTACGGTGTTTATATTATGTCGTCGGGTGTACGCCGGAGTGCGTGGTCCCCCGACCTCGCTTCGGCCCTCCATTCCGACGCTTCGGCCCTCCATTCCGACGCTTCGGCCCTCCATTCCGACGCTTCGGCCCTCCATTCCGACGCTTCGGCCCTCCATTCCGACGCTTCGGCCCTCCATTCCGACGCTTCGGCCCTCCATTCCGACGCTTCGGCCCTCCATTCCGACGCTTCGGCCCTCCATTCCGACGCTTCGGCCCTGCATTTCGCGTCCCGACGCGGGAGGAAGATCACTCCGACGCCGGAACACGGACCCGATCGATCACCTCCCCGTCGGGCGTCCGGAGCACGCCTACGAGTCCCGACTCGGGGTCCCGTTCGCTCTCGTCCGCCGGGCGGGCGACCGCCGGCACGTCCTCGTTCCCGACCGACCACAGTTCGGCGTGGCCGGGACGGTTGCCCCGCGGGTCGGCGTGGCTCCCGGGGTTGAGAAGCGTCGGGCCCCCGTCGGGGGCGACGACCGTCGGGCGGTGGGTGTGCCCCGAGACGACGAGTGCGGCGCCGCGTTGGCGACCGAACAGCGGAAGGGCAGTCGCGCCGCCGCGTTCGGTGTGGGTGACGGCGATCCGGACGCCCGCGTAGGCCGTCGACACGGCCGCGGGGAGTCGGGACCGTACGGCCTCGCGGTCGGCGTTGCCGTGGACGGCGACCAGACGCGACGTGGCCTCGCGGAAGCCATCGAGGACCGTCGGCGTGGTGAAGTCGCCGGCGTGGATCACCAGGTCGGCGTCGGTCACGGCCTCGCGTGTGCGACCGGTCAGGCGGGGGTCGTCGGTTCCGTGCGTATCGGCGCAGACGACGAGCATGGCCCCGGAGAGGGCCCCCGACGGCAACACGGTTGCGGTCGGAAGGTTGAATCGGCGGCCAGCCGACGGGACGAACATGGCTGGCAGCAAGTCGGTCGTCCTCGCCGCGCTCGTCGCGAACGGCGCCATCGCAGTCCTCAAGTTCGGGGCGTTCCTCCTCACCGGGAGTCCCTCGATGCTCTCGGAGACGTATCACTCCATCTCGGATACGGGCAATCAGGTGTTGCTTCTGATCGGCATCCGGTACAGCGGGAAGGACCCGAGCGGCGAGCACCCCTTCGGCTACGGCAAGTCGCAGTTCTTCTATAGCTTTCTGGTGTCGGTCCTCCTGTTCGGCATCGCGGGCTGGGAGAGCCTGAAACACGGCTACGGCGCCATCGTCCACGGTCACTCGGCCGCGCCGGGGACGGTGACAGTCGGGAGCGTCACGTTCGACGCCGTCTACGTGAGCGTCGTGGTCCTCCTCGGCGCCATCGCGTTCGAGACCTACGCGTTCGTCAAGGCGAACGCCGAACTCCGGCGGCAGATGGAGAAGTACGACTGGAACGGGCTGGTGGAGGCGTTCAGATCGACGAGCGACGTGACGACGCTCACCGCGTTCACGGAGGACGCCATCGCCCTCGGCGGCGCGATGATCGCGCTCGTTGGCATCGTCCTCTCGCGGGTGACCGGCAACCACATCTACGACGCCGTCTCCGCGGCGCTCATCGGCGTCCTCCTGATGGGATTCGCGCTGGCGCTGGCCTGGGAGAACAAGCGCCTGCTGCTGGGTGAGAGCGCGCCGGCGGAGCTGGAATCGGCGTTCCGGTCGATCGTCCGCGAACAGCCGGGCGTCACCCACGTCGACCGGTTCCGGACGATGTTCGTCGGCCCGGCCGCCATCCTCGTCGCCGCCGACGTGAGCTTCGACCCCGAACTGAACACGGACGACGTCGACGCCGACATCGAGCGCATCGAGGAGAAACTCCGCGAGCACGACGACCGGGTGCGGTTCGTCTACATCGAACCCGAACTGTAGCCCGTCCGGACCGTCGTGAACGGTTACGTCGGGGTGTCTCGGTCCGCCGACTCGACGGCCGCCTCGATCCGGTCGATCGCTCGCTCGATGTCCCCCTCGTCGACGTCGAGGTGGGTACAGAAGCGGACGGTCGTCCCGCCGAACGGGACACAGCCCACGTCGTGGCTCGCACAGGCGTCGACGAACGCGTCGGCGGTGAGGCCGGTGCCCGCAACGTCGACGACGACGATGTTCGTCTCCGGATCGGCCGCCGAGACGCCGTCGAGAGCGTCGAGTCCCGCGGCGAGACGCTCGGCGTTCGCGTGGTCGGTCGCGAGGCGGTCGCGGTTCTCCAGCGCTCGGAGGCCGGGTGCGGCGATCACTCCGGCCTGTCGCATCCCGCCGCCGTAGCGCTTCCGGGTCCGCCGAGCGGCCTCGACGAACGCCGCGCTCCCCGCGAGCATCGATCCGACCGGGGCGCCGAGCCCCTTCGAGAGACAGAAAAGGACGGAGTCGACGGGTGCGACCATCTCGGCGGGGTCGACCCCGCGGGCGACGCAGGCGTTGAATAGGCGGGCGCCGTCGAGGTGGACGGGAACGTCGTGTTCGTGTGCGGCGTCGGCCGCCGCCCGGACGTGGTCGACGGGGACGGCGGCGCCACCGCGGGCATTGTGTGTGTTCTCGAGCCACAGGAGGCCGGTGCCGGGGCGGTGGAGGCTCCGCTCGTGGCTGTCGGCGTGGATCCGTTCGGGAGAGGGCACGGCACGGTCGCCGGCATCGACGGTGCGGGTCTGGAGCCCCGAACCTTGGCCGAGGTTTCCGAGTTCCCACCGGACGACGTGGGCCTCGCTGTCGACGAGCACCTCGCTCCCGGGATCGGCGTGGACGGCCGCGGCGGCCTGGTTGCCCATCGTTCCGGTCGGGACGAACAGCGCGGCCTCGCAGCCGACGACGTCGGCCGCGCGGCGTTCGAGTTCGGCCACCGTCGGATCGTCGCGATAGACGTCGTCGCCGACCTCGGCGTTGCGGGCAGCGTCGCGCATCGCGTCGGAGGGGGTCGTCACCGTGTCGGATCGCAGATCGATCATGGATCGACTCCGGAGGCCGAAGGCAAAAACGTGTGCGGTCGGGGCTTCGAGCCGACGCCGCTGTACGACGTGCCCGAGGAGCGTGGTTTCGCGGACGAAACGGCCCGTCCGGCGCGGCGAGTTCCGGGCTCCGAGGCGTGACGGCTCGGCAGTCGCATCGGTGCGACGTCGATCCGACACCGGTGACGGCCGCGTACGGACGCCCTCGGTGGCATCGGGGATCGCTTCACCCGCGACCTCACCGCTGCTCGACGTGTCGCATCGCTCGCTTCTCGGCACGGTCGGCTCGTGCCTCGATCTCGGCGGCACGGCGTTCGATCTCGTCGACGAACGACGGGTCCGGAATCCGATCCAGGTTGTGCCGGGCGGTGAGCAGCGACGCTCGAAGCGCCGCATCGACCAACAGGACGCCGGTGGCGGCGTCGGCCACGGCGGTGGGGGTCCCCGTCGCCGTCACGTCGGTCGCCAGTTCGAGGACGGTCAGACACGCCCGTGCAGTCGTGAGCGGGACGCCGACGGCGCGTTCGATTCCCG